>DATIMV010000010.1:0-68713 GCA_035474955.1 Solirubrobacterales bacterium | reverse complement strand
GCTGGCGGGCCTCTGGCTCGGCCCGCGCGCGGCCGCGGCGAGCATGGTGCTCTACCTCGCGGCCGGCGCCGCCGGGCTGCCGGTGTTCGCGCCGGGCGGCCTGCCCGGCGCCGCGCGCCTCCTCCAGGTCCGCCCCCGGCTCGAGCACGGTGAGCAGGGCGAGGTTGTGGTCGTGATCGACCTCGACGTGCAGTTCGGTCCGCGCAGGGAGTGCGGTGTCGGCCGGAGGGTCGCTGACCGTGCCCCGCAGCTCGCAGAGCTCGATCGTCTGGGTGACGATCTCGCGGTGGCGCTCGGGGGCGTAGACGCTGCGCTCGTGTCCGTCGTTCAGCTTCAGGTAGAGGAGCGCCGCCGACTGGCGCCCCTGTCGCCCCTCGGCGGCGTCGTTGCTGACCGAAGCCGGGATCCAGCCGAGCAGGAACCCGGTCTCGTGCGCGCCCAGCTCGATATTCGCCTTCTGGCTGTAGGGGTGGGCGGCGGTCGCCTCGCTGTACATGCCGGCCAATCCGCGCTCCCGCGCCCAGTCCATCAGGTAGCGCTTGGTGCGGGTGAAGAGGTGCTGCCCGCGGGCGGCCGGAAGCGTCACCGCCTGCCCGGAGTGACCGACCGCGTCGCCGGCCGCGGCCAAGCTCATCCCGATGTGGCAAAGCAGCTCTCCTGCAGGGCTTTCGGCGATGCAGGCGACGTAGGCGCCGGCAGCAATTCGTGCTCCGACCTCGGCCGGGTCGTAGACCCACCGAACGTCGTAAGATTGTCCGTATGCGGCTTCGATTGCGCCCGACAGCAAAGTACCCTCGTCGGGCTCCAACAGCCTGAACGTCACGTCCATTACGGACATCATCGCCACCTCGCCCGCCTAGCTCAACCTGGGAGAGCACCTCATTTGTAATGAGGAGGTTGCCGGTTCGATTCCGGCGGCGGGCTTTTCGTCCTTCCGCAACTTTCCTCGGCCTGTCCGTTTTAGCGGCACACGGCGCTCAGCGCTGAAGGCAAGGGAAATCCACAAGGAAGGACAGGACAAATGCGGCAACAACTGGGGAGTGTTGTTCGAGAAGGAACGGGAAGGCGATCGCGACGCCGGGCGACGACCGTGGCCGGCATGGCGATTGCCTGCATGCTGATGTTCGCGGCGTCGGCTCAGGCGTCGGTGATTCGCGTCGGCAGCGTGCTGCCCGACGGTTTCGTCTCGAAAAAATTCGAACGCGTCGAAACCCTCTTCAACACCGCCCTTCCGGAGGCAGGCGCTGTTCTCGCTTCTCCGGTCGACGGAGCGATCGTGCGCTGGCGCGTCCAGGGCGCCGTCGGCGGGCCGTTCTACCTGAGGGTCCTGCGGCCGAACGGCAAAGGGGCCTACGAAGCGGTGGGCAAAAGCGCTCCCGCGACCCCGCCGGGGCCGGGTCTTCAGACCTTTGAGACGAACCTGAAGATCAAAGCGGGCGACGTGATCGGGATCGACCCGACCAACGCGACCGACGAAATCGGCGTCAAAACCGAAGCGGGCGCCGCCTATGCGTCGATCTTCCCGAGTCCGTTCGAAGGGACCGTAAGCCCGCCCAGCAAAACGTTTGCGGGGGAGGAGCTGGAGCTCGTGGCCGAAGTGCAGCCCGTCCCGACGGTCACCTCGATCACCCCGTCCTTCGGGCCGATCACCGGGGGGACCCTGATGACGATCACCGGAAGTGACTTCACCGGTGCCACCTCGGTGAAATTCGGCTCTACTCCGGCTGCCAGCGTCACCGTCGACTCCGACACCGAGATCACCGTCACCACGCCGCGGGTTCTGCGACCCGGCAAAGTCGACGTGACTGTGACTACGGGGGCCGGCGAGAACGCCAACACCCGGTTCGACGACTTCTTCTACCAGGCCTGCGTGGTGCCGTCGATCAAGAACAAGACGCTGAAAGTGGCGAAGCGGCAGCTGCGCAACCGCGACTGCAAGCTCGGCCGCGTGAAGAAGGTCGAGGCGTCGGCGAAGAAAGAGGGCAAGATCCTCAAGCAGACCCCGCGCCCGGGCAAAATCCTGGCGCCGGGAGCGCGTGTTCGCGTCAACGTAGGCAAGTAGCTAGGAGCCAGGGGACCCGCCGCCGAGAAGCCTCGCCTTCTCGGCGGCGAACTCCTCCTCGGTGAGGATCCCCTTCTCGCGCAGGGAGCCGAGCCGCTCCAGCCGCTCCAGCCGCGCGTCCTCCTCGTTGGTGGGGAGCGCCGCGGTCGGGGCCTCGGCCTGAGCGGACGGCCTCTCCTCTGCTCCCCGCTCGCCACTCTCGGAACGACGTACATCCGGCAGTCGCAGCTTCGACGCTCCCTCGCTCACCCTCTCGGAGATGTTTGCGTCTTTGACCGCGGTGACGACTTTGTCCTTGGTGCGACCGAAGACGTCGTCATAGCTCGCGTCCGGAAACTCCTCTTCGGTCTGCTTGCGCAGCTCGTGGATCCCGAAGGCGGCCATCGCGGCGATCAGCAAGGTGGTGATGAACGAACGCAGGCCTTGGCTGGGGGCGGTGAGGAAGTAGAAGCCGACCAGGATCGCCAGCCCGGCGTAGACGTAGCCGGTGTGAAGGCGCAGGGTGGGCGCCAGGTAGCGGCGGGTCGCGTTGGCGCCGCGGGTGGGGGAGGCGAGCCAGCCGGCGATCAGGAGGAGGACGCCGGCGATGATCACGGTGGTGGCGATGCTGACCATCAACGAGGTGCCGATCGACCACGCCGCCTCTCCCGCCGGCTTCACGCTCTCGGTCGTCACCAGCTGGTCGATGACGATGCCGCCGGCGATCTGGCGCACGACGATCACCGCGAAGCCGGCCGCGATCAGGCCGACGCCGCTGAGCAGAACCGTGACCCAGCGGCCGTCGCGAGAGAGGTAGATCGCCGCTCCGAAGCAGGCGAAGGTGAGGATCGAGAGCAAAAGAGCTAGCCCCTTGATCGCGATCGCGATGTCCTGCGCCGTTTTCAGCTCATCTGACTTGACGATCTCGATCTGGGCGGCGTCGGCCGGCAGTTTCTGGGCGAGGTCTTCGCCGATCCCGACCTGCTCGGCGAGGTCCTGAAGCAGTTCGCCGAGGTTGAGCCTGACGTTTCCTTCGTCGGTTTCGACCGCTTCTTTCTTGTTTTCGAGCACGGCGAGGAGCTGTTCGTGCGTGGTTCGATTCGCTCGTTCCCACAGCTCCTGCGCGGTCGAAGTTTCCAGCGCTTTTTCGGCGCCCTCGCCAGCGACCTGGCGCAGACCGCCGGCGGCGGGCCCCGCCAGGTCCTTGGTGTCACCGGGGAGGATTTCCTCGAGTTCTTTGCGGACGTCGACGTTCTCGTAGAGCTGTTCGACCAGGTAATCGGCGAGCTCTTCGCGGATCGTCTCGTTCTCCAGGAAGCGGCCGCTGGTCTCGACCCAGTCGTCGGTGTTGAGCGCCTGGCGCTCGGTCCAGATCGCGAGCACGCTGAGGAAAGCGAGGATCGAGCCGAGAATTACGAGGGCTCTGACGATACGTCGTCGTCCGCGGCTCATCGGCGGATGGTATACGTGAACAATGAAGCTAGAGGGCATTCACCACATCACCGCGATCACCGAGAACGCCCAGCGCAACGTCGACTTCTATGTGGGCGTCCTGGGTTTGCGGCTGGTCAAGAAAACCGTCAACCAGGACAACCCGACCGTTTACCACCTCTTCTACGCCGACGAGGAGGGGGACGCCGGCTCCGATCTCACCTTCTTCGAGTACCCCGGCGCGGCGCAGGGGCGGCCCGGCGCCGGGATGGTGCACCGGATCGTCTGGCGGGTCGCCTCCGCCGAGGCCCTCGACTTCTGGGCCGAGCGCCTGCGCGCCCACGACACCGAGTCCGAGCGCGACGGCGACAGCCTCGTCTTCTCCGATCCCGAGGGGCTCGACCACGAGCTGCTCGTAATTGACGTGCCCGACCGGCCGCTGATCGCCGACCACCCCGAGGTGCCGGGCGAGCTGGCGCTGCAGGGCTTCCACGCCGTCCGCGCCTACTCGGCCTCGCCGAAGGCGAGCAGCGGCTTGCTCGAGGCGCTCCAGTTCGAGCAGGTGGAGGGGGGTTGGGAAGCGCGCGGCGACCAGCGGGGCAGTCTCATCGTCTATGACGAGCCGCCGGCCGAGCGCGGGATTCAGGGCGCGGGCAGCGTCCACCACGTCGCCTGGGCCTCGACTCCGGATCAGCTGCTCGACTGGCGCGAGAAGGCGGTCGAGGGCGGCGCCCAGCCGACGCCCGAGATCGATCGTTTCTACTTCCGCTCGATCTACTTCCGCGAGCCCAGCGGCGTGCTGTTCGAGATCGCGACCCTCGGTCCCGGTTTCACCGTCGACGAGCCGCTCGAGAGCCTCGGCGAGAAGCTTTCGCTGCCGCCGGACTTCGAGCACCTGCGCGAGGAGGTCGAGCCGCGCTTGCGGCCGGTCGTCAATCCCCGCGTCCAAGCCCAGGGTTGACGCGGGACTTCACCTGGCGCGACGCCGGGCGCACCGTCGTCTTCCGGCGGGGCGGAGTCGGTGCGGCCGTTGAGATCCTGCGCGAGCGGGGGATTGAGGAGTTCGAGCTGCTGAGCACCGAGCGGGCGCTTGGGGAGGCTGAAGGTCTCGCCGGCACGGCGGCCGCAGCTCACCTCATTCCTTCGGGACAGGTGCCTCCCCTTGCTGCTGAAGTACTCCAGGCTGTGGGGGAGGGACCGCTCGTGGCGCTTGGCGGCGGCCGGGTGATCGACGTGGCCAAGGCGATAGCCGCGATTTCCGGGGCGGATGTGATCGCGATCCCGACGACCCTGTCGGGCGCGCCTATGACCGCGATCCATCGTCTGCCGGCGGGGGCGGAGGAGCGGGCGCGGGGGATGGTGCGGCCGTCATTGGTGATTGCCGACCCGGAGGCGATGGCGAGCCAGCCGGAGGTCGATCTGCGAGCGAGCGCGATGAACGCGCTCGCTCACGGGGCGGACACGCTCTACCTGCCGGGCTCGAACCCGGTTTCGGAGATGGCGGCGCTGCGAGGGGCGGAGCTGATTGCGACCTCTCTCGACCAGGAACGGGAGGGACGCGACCGCGCCGCCCTCGCCCTTGGCTCGATCCTCTGCGGCTACGCGATCGACTCGGCGGGCCTTGGCCTCCACCACCTCGTCTGCCAGACCCTGGTCCGCGTCTGTGGAACTCCACATGCTGAGACCAACGCCGCGATCTTGCCGCACGCGCTGGCCTTCCTCGCCGAACGGGCGCCGGAGTCGTACGAGGGTCTTGCAGCCGCGCTGGGAGCCAATCGCGCTGACTTGCGGCAGCGGGTCGAGGAGCTGGGCCGTCCGCGGCCGCTCGGCGAGCTAGGCGGCGACGAGTCGAAGCTCGACGAGGCGATCGAGGCGATGCTGAAGCGCCCGGAGCTGGCTCGCGTCCCCGGTTCCCCTTCTCGCGATGATCTGACGGAGCTAGTTCGCGGCGCCTGGTAGCAGGAGAGCCCGCAGGTCAGCGGCAACGGCCTCCGGTTCGTCGTCGAGCTGGTTCCAGGTGACGTGGGTGACCGTGTAGCCGGCGACGCGGAGTCTGCGGTCGCGCGCGCGGTCTTCGCGAAAGGCGGTGCGGCTCTTGTGTGCCTGCCAGCCATCGAGCTCGACGATCTGGCTGGTGCCGGGCCAGTGGCAGTCGACCCTGTAGCGCTTCTCGCCGAGGAGGATCCAGGCGTCCGGCGAGTTCCCCGACCTTCGCGTCACCGCGAGACCGTCTCGATGACCCTATGGCGGTAGCTGAGACGGTTTCGCTGGGCACGCCCTGAGCCTGCCCGGAAACAACGCGCGTGTGGCGCGCGGTTTGTAACCGGAGTCAAAAGCCTGTGTAGCGCTCTGCGTGACCGCTGAGCGTCTCGCCGCCTACCACGCCTACACCCGCAAGCACAGCGTCAACTGGCCGCTGTACCACCTCGCCAGGGTCTTCCTGCTGCCGTTCTTCCTTCTCTACTTCCGACTGGACCGACGCGGTCGCGAGTACGGCAAGGCGAAGGGCGGGATCATCGTCGCCGCCAACCACCGCAGCTTCCTCGACCCCTTCGTCGTCGGCGCCTGCCTGCCCTGGCGGCGGCCGATGAACTACATGGCCAAGGTCGAGCTGTTCGAGAAGCGCTGGCAGGGCTGGATGCTCTCCCGCCTTGGCGCCTTCCCGGTTCGCCGCGGCGAGTCCGACGAGGACTCGATGCTGACCGCGCGGATGATCGCCGAACGGGGCGGCGCCGTCTGCGTCTTCCCCGAGGGCACGCGGATCCGTCGCGGCACCCTCGCCAACCCGAAGCGGGGGGTGGGGCGGCTCGCCCTGCAGACCGGCGCGGTGGTGATCCCGACCGCGGTGCTCGGCACCGAAGAGGTTCGCAACGGCTGGCGGATCCGGCCCCGCAAGTGCAAGGTGCGGCTGGGCCCGCCGATGACCTTCCCACGTGCCGAGGAGCCCTCGCCGGCGCTGGCGGAAACGGTGACGGCGCGGATCTGGCCGAACGTCCTGCTGCAGTGGGAAGACCTCGGCGGGCTGCCGCCGATGCGCCGCGCCGCGGTGATCGGTGCCGGCAGCTGGGGGACGGCGGTCGCGGTTCTGCTCGCCCGCGGAGGTCTGGAGGTCCAGCTCGGCGCGCGGACTTCGGAGCGGGCCGAGGAGCTGATCGAGGACGGCGAGAACCGGCGCTACCTACCGGGAGTGCCGCTGCCGGAGTCGATCGACGTGCGCCCGGCCTCGGCGATCGAGCTCGCCGGCCTCGACTTGATCTGCCTCGCGATCCCATCGGCTCAGCTCCCACAGGCGGTGGGAGCGATCGCCGACCGGGTCAGCTCGCGCAGCGCGGTGCTGCTGCTGACCAAGGGCCTGATCGCTCCCCAGGGCCAGCTGCCCAACGAGTACGTCGGCGAACGGGTGCGGGCGCGGGCGATCGCCTCGCTCGGGGGGCCCGCCCACGCTCGGGAGGCGGTCTCGGGCTCGGCGGCGCTGGTCCTCGGTTCGGCCGACGAGGAGCTGCGGGTTCAGATCGGCGAGGTCTTCGACCAGGCCGGCCTGGTCTGCGAGCGCACCCGCGACGTCGCCGGGGTCGAGATGGCGGGGGCGGCCAAGAACGCCGCCGCGCTCGCCGCCGCCGCAGCCGAGCCGCACGGGCTCAACGCCGCCGGGATCGCGGTAGCGGCGATCTGGCGCGAGTGCATCGAGCACGCCGTCGCCCGCGGCGCCGACCTCGAGACCTTCTCCGGCCTCGCCGGGGTCGGCGACCTGACCGCGACGATGATGGCCCCCTCCGGTCGCAACCGCCGCGCCGGCGAGCTGCTCGGGACCGGGACTCCGGCGAAGGAGATCCCGAAGAAGATCGGCCAGGCCTCCGAGGGCCTCGACACCGTCCCGCTGCTGGCGGAGGCGGTCGCGGCCTCCGGAATCGACGCCGAGGCGCTGGCGGCGTTGGCCGCGCTGATCCGCGGCGACTGCGACGTCGAGAAGTGGTTGGCGACCCTGCGTCAGGTCGAGCGCCAGAGGCGGGCCGCCTGATGGCAGCCGGAGTAGGCTTGATCGGTGAGCGGCCCCGAGCAAAACGTCGAGCCGGCCGAGCTGGCTCCGGCGGCCAAGGCGGAGCTCGACCGTGCCTTCGAGGACTTCTACCGCTCGCACCTGCGCGACGTCTACTCCTATGCCTACTACCGGGTGGGGAACCACCACGACGCCGAGGATCTGACCGAGCAGGCCTTTCTGCAGGCCTACCGCCACTTCGACCGGGCCCGGCGCGAGTCCGACGGGCGGCCGCTGCGGCCGTGGGTGATCCGGATCGCCCACAACCTCGCCTCCAACTACTACCGCGACCGCTCGCGGCGGCCGCAGACGCCGCTGGAAAACGCCGACCCGATCGCCGCCCGCCACGACACCGAGGCGATCGCCGAGGGCCGCGAGGAGCTGCGCCGGGTGATGGCGCACCTCGAGCACCTCTCGGACGATCGGCGCGAGGCGCTGATCATGCGCTTCGCCCTCGGCATGGACAACCGCGAGATCGCCCGCGCCCTGGGGCGCACGGACGGGGCGACCAAGGTGCTGATCCATCGCGCGATCAAACAGCTGCAAGAGGAGATGGAAGATGAGCGAAGCGAGTGAACGACTGAGCGGGTCGACCTGGGACGTGGAGGCGCTGCTGACCGACGCGCTGCGGCCGATCGAGCCGCCCGAGCGGCTTTCGGGGCGGGTCGAGGACACGCTTGCCGCGATCACCCAGGCCGCCGCCGACGAGCTCTCCGACTGGGCCGAGGAACTCTCCGAGGAAGAGCTGCGGGCGCTGCGCGACCCTCGCAACTGGGTGCGGCCGGTGGTCGCCACCGCCGCGGGCGGAGCGGCGACGGGGGCCCTCGTCCTGCTCGAGCTGCGACGCCGCAGCCGCAGGAAAAGCGAGAGCGGCCTAAGCGCGCTGACGAGCGCGCTTCGCTCGCGGCTCTGACCGCCGCGACTTCCCGGCAGGACGCTTGCGCTTCCCGGAGGGCGTTCCCGCCCAGGCGGCGAGGCCGAGCAGCCCGACGACGAGGTGCAGCCAGCCGGTCCCCCAGCCGGTGATCGCCAGCACCGTGTAGAGGAGCCCGATCGCCAGCGAGTAGCCGCGGGAGCTGGCGCTGGCGACGAGCAGCCCGAGAGCGCCGGTCGCGACGTAGAAGAGGTTCAGCCAGCCGTTCACCTGCAGCGCTCCAAGGGCCTCTTCGTAGCGGTCGACCTCGCCGAAGGAGGCGTCGTAGAAGAAGCCGAGGATGCCGAGGCTGACCAGCAGGGCGCCGGCCACGCTGGCGTAGAGACGGGCGGGGCTGGCGGCCTCCATCGGCGGCGATTGTAGGCTCCCCTGCCCGATGGCAGAAACTTGCTACCGCCACCCCAACCGCGAGACCCGCGTCTCCTGCTCCTCCTGCGGGCGCCCGATCTGCCCCGAGTGCATGACGCCGACCCCGGTCGGGATGCGCTGCCCCGAGTGCGCGAGCCAGCGGACCAAGGTGGTGCGGGGGGTGGGCCAACAGGAGGGCTTCGCCCAGACCCCGGCCACCTACGTCCTGATCGCGCTCAACGTGGTCGTCTTCCTGATCGAGATCGCCAACGGGGCGGGTGGCCTGTTCGACGTCGGGACGAGCCAGTTCGTCGTCGACTGGGGGCTGTTCGGCCCCTTCGTCGCCGAAGGGGAGGTGTATCGCCTCCTCACCAGCGGCTTCCTCCACGCCAGCCTCATCCACATCGGCTTCAACATGTTCCTGCTGTTCTTTCTCGGGAGGCTGTTGGAGCCGTCGCTGGGGACGCCGCGCTTCGTAGCCCTCTACTTCGCTTCGCTGCTGGCGGGCTCCTTCGGCGCCCTGGCGGTTGAGCCCAACGCCCTCACGATCGGCGCCTCCGGCGCGGTCTTCGGCCTTGCCGGGGCAGTCTTCATCATGGCCCGCGGTCGCGGCATGGACGCTCTCGCCGGAGAGATCGGCTTCCTCATCCTCTTCAACCTGGTCCTTGGCTTCGTCGTCCCCCGGATCAGCGTCGGCGGCCACATCGGCGGTCTGATCGGCGGCGCTCTCTGCGCGCTGGTGATCGTCGCCGGCGAGCGCGGCATGCTCGGCCGCAACCGCCTGCCGCTGGAGCTGCTGGCGATGGTCGCCATCGGGGCCGCGTCGGTCGTCGGCGCGGTTTCCGTCGTTTAGGAGGGCCGGCGCTACTCGGCGTTCGGCGCGGGCCGCGGCGCCGGCGCCCGCAGCGTCACGAAGCCGACGTTGCCCGGGGGATCGATCAGGTCGGGGTGGAGGACGTGACCGAGCAACTCGACGCCGTCGACCAGGCGCGGGCCGGGGTTGGCGAAGACCTCGCCGTCGAGTGCGTAGAGGCGGGTGGCACCGAGCCCGGCGATGCTCTCCCAGTACTCCATCGCCAGCGCGCGGGCGCTCTCCAGCGAGACCTCGGGTATCGCCACGACGACGTCGGCGCCCAGGCTCGCCAGCTCTCCCCAGCCGACCGCCGGCGGCTCGAGCCCGGGATCCCCGGCAACGTCCTCGCCGCCCGCGATCGAGATCATCTCCGGGATCCAGAAGCCGCCGACCCGCGGCGGTTCGAGGCGCTGCAGCGCGATCACCCGCGGGGAGCCGGCCCCCGCCACCGCCGCCCGCACCGTTGCCAGCCGACCCTCGAGCTCTCCCCGCATCTCGTGGGCGTGCTCTTCCATCCCCGTCGCCTCGCCCAGCCTGACGACCTCTTCGAGCATCTCGCTGAGCGTGGCGACTCGCATCCCGCTCAATATCTCACGCCGGGGCGGGTAGCTATATTCACGGTGCCGAATGGCCGAAGACGTCCCAGCCCGAAGTACCGGGGCACATAGCCGATGAGCATCCTGCTGCTCGTCTTTCTGATGCTGCTGATCGCGGTCAACGGCTTCTTCGTCGCGGCCGAGTTCGCGATCGTGCGCTCGCGCCGCTCGCGCCTCGAGCAGCTGCGCGAGGAGGGCGACAAGCGCGCCACGCAGGCTCTGAACCAGGTCGACAACGTCGACCAGTACGTCGCCACCTCGCAGGTCGGGATCACGCTCGCCTCGCTTGGCATCGGCTTCCTCGGCGAGCCGGCGCTGGCTGAGCTCTTCGAGCCGCTGCTCGGCGAGTTCTTCGGCCACGCCGCCGCCGTTGCGATCGCGATCGCGGCTGCCTTCACGATCGTCACCTTCCTCCACGTCATCCTTGGCGAGCAGGCACCGAAGATGCTGGCGATCGGCAAGGCCGAGGGGGTGCTGATGTGGATCGCCGGCCCGATGGCCTTCTTCCGCAGGATCCTGCATCCGCTGATCGTCGCCACCAACGTCCCCGCCAACTTCCTCGTCAGGCGGGTGCTGAAAGTCGACGTCGAAGACGGCGAGGAGACCTCGCCGGAGGAACTGCGGCTGCTGATCTCCCGCGGCGCCCAGCGCGGCCGGCTCGATCCCGGCGAGGCCGGCATGCTCGGCGGCGTCTTCCACCTGCACGAGCAGGAGGCGCGGGAGGTGATGACCCCGATCCCGGCGGTCGTCACCGTCGACGCCTCTGACACGGTGGAGGCGGCGTTGCGGCGTTGCGTCACCTCCGGCCACACGCGCTTGGTCGTGATCGAAGACGAGAACCCCGACCGGGTGAAGGGGGTCGTCCACAACAACAGCCTCGCCCGGCTCTACATGAGCGAGGGCCCCGAGGCGCCGCTCGACACCGTCACCCGCGACGCCCTGATCGTGCCGGAGACGCGGCCGCTCGACGACCTCCTGCACGACCTCCAGGTGCAGCGGACCTCGCTCTCGGTCGTCGTCGACGAGTACGGGCGCACGGTCGGGATCGTCACCGTCGAGGACATCCTCGAGGAGGTGGTGGGGGAGATCGAGGACGAGACCGACCCCCGCGCCGCCGCGGTGCGGAAGCTGACCAACGGCGACTGGTTCGTCCGCGGCCACGTCTCGCTCGGCGATCTGGCCGACGCCGGCATCGACCTCCCCGTCGACACCGAAACGTACAACTCGGTCGGCGGCTACGTCTTCGGTGAGCTCGGCCGGCTGCCGAAGCGCGGCGACTCGATCGTCACCAACGGCTACACGATCCGGGTCGAGTCGGTGCGGGAGAACCGGATCGAGGCGGTGCGGATCAGCGGCGGCGGCAACGGTTCCGTCCGCACCCCCGCCTAACTTCATCGGGCAACCCGCTTCCGCTCCCCAAACCTTCGGAGGTACCGCATGTGGGTTGTACGCCTGACCGACAAGCAGCTCGAGGTCCTGAGGGCGTTGCTGCGCTCCGAGGAGCACCTCGGCCCGGCACTGAAGGGCTCGCTCGAGGCCCTGGACCTCGCCCGCTGGGACGACCTGCCCGAGGCCGAGCTTCCCTGGGACGAGATCGAGATTTCCGCCCGTCGTCAGGGGATCTCGGAGGCGGACGTGATCTGGGACGTCTCGGGTAAGAGCAAGGCGGCTTAGGGCTTGTTTGGTGGGGAGGAGGCGGGATACCTCCTCCAGACACCACTCGCTATGGCTCGTGGTTGAGTGTCTGGAGGAGGTGTCCCGCCCCCTCCTCCAACACGCAACAGCAGGACGGCTCAAGGCCCAGCAGCTTTAAAAGAGAGGTCGATCCTCGGGCGTCCACCAGAGCTCGATGGCAGGGCGAGCCGGTGGGGTCCTCGCGGCACTCAACCACGAGCCATAGCGAGTGGTGCCGAGAGGACCCCACCGGCTCGCCCTCTACCGCAGAGTCAGTTCTTGGACAGCGAGGAGATGCCGACGACCAGGTACTCGCCTTCGTCACCGTCCTCGATCCGCAGCTCGTCGGTCAGCTTCTCCAGGGAGCCGCCGACCTCGGGGAGCTCGAAGCTCTCGCGCAGACGCTCGGCGCCACCGTGGGTCATCGGCCCGACCTTGAGCTCGATTCCTTCGGGCAGCTCGGCGATGCTGAGGGAGACGTGCCCGTCGGTGAAGCCTTGGGGCGCACGGGCGGAGATCGCGTCGCTGAGCAGCATCGTGTCCGAGAGCCGGTCGACGCTGATGTCCTGGCGGGCGGCCAGGGCTGAGAGGGCGCGGCTGAGCACCGGGCCGACGATCTCGGGAGGGCCGACCCGGATTCGGGTGTCGGCATCGGCCGTCACGGTGAAGGTGGAACCGGCTTTGGTGTCGTCCTCGCGAGCCTGCAGCGGCAGGTGCATCCGGATCTCGGTGCCCTTGTCCACCCCGCCCTTGATCTCGAAGCTGCTGGAAAGGGCGGCGATCAGGGTGAGGCCGATCCGCAGGCTCGGACGCTCCGGATCAGGCCGGGGCCTGATCCCGGTGCCGTGGTCTCGAATGACGACGGTGAGACCTTCCAGGTCGCTCTCGGCCTCCACCTCCAGCGGCCCCGGCTCGCTGCTGCCGGCATAGGCGTGGACGACCACGTTCATGCAGGCCTCGGTCACCACCGTCTTCAGGTCGGCGAGAGACACCTCGTCCATCCCCAGCCGTTCGGCCAGGCCGGCGAGCGCATGGCGCACCACGGCCACGTTCTCGGCCCGTGCGGGAAGGGACATTTGAAGCCCCGAGCGATCATTGGTTGAGGTATTCAAAGTTCCAGCCTGCCCCCAGGAACGTCAAGGCTCGTCAACGGAGTCGCGAGCATAACCGGCCAACTCGCATTAGGAGCTGCTTACCCCTGGGCCGGGGGCGCAAAACAGGCTGCGGCAAGCTTGCTCTCCTGCGGTAGCATCGAGCCGTGAATCCCGCCCCCTTCGAGGTGAAAGTCGGAGATCTGGAGAACGGCGTGCGGACGATCTCCGTCCGCGGCGAGCTGGATCTCAGCACCGCCCCTGACCTGGAGGGCCCTCTCGACGAGGCGCTCAGCAGCGGCGAGGGCTCGCTTTTGATCGACCTCTCCAGCTGCGAGTTCATCGACTCCACCGGTATCGCCCTGATCGTGCGTGCCTGGCAGCGCCTCGATTCCGGCGAAAACGGCCGCGCCCTGGTGATCTGCAGCCAGAACGACCAGGTCCGGCGCGTGCTGGAGATCACCGGCCTCGAGCTCTCGATCCCGGTTCATCTGACCCGGGACGAGGCGATCGCCGCCCTCGGCGGCTGAGTCGCCTCAACATCTGTCCAGCTGCATACCGCGGTTAGGGCTCGGGTAGCCGACAGAGGATGTCCCCTCCCTCGCCCCGCCGTCCCCGGCTCCCGCGGGAGCTGTTCGAGACCCGCAGCCATGCCTGGCACTCGCTCGGGCTGGGCGACGAGCTGGCGCCCAAGTTCTCCAAACGCCAGTTCGGCGGCCTGCTGCTGGCGCTGCTGGTGATCGCCGGGACGCTCTTCGTCTACGACCAGCGGCGGGAGATCGCGCCCGGGCACGGGCAGTGGATCCGCTACGGCACCGTCGTCATCCTCATCGTGGTCGGCTTGGCGGCGACCCACTGGTTGGTGCGCGGCCTCTCCCCCCGCCTCTACCGGCGGCTGGACCCGGCGACGGCGGGGACCACCGGCTTCGTCGTCCGCCTGCTGGCGACGAGCGCGGTGGTGATCCTGGCGCTGCGGATCGCGGGGGTCAACGCCAGCACCCTCGCCGTCGGCGGCGCCTTCACCGCGGTCCTGCTCGGCCTTGCCGCGCAGCAGGCGATGAGCGGGATCTTTGCCGGCATCGTCCTGCAGAGCACGCGCCCGTTCCGGGTCGGCGAACGGGTGCGCCTGGTCGGCGGCGCCCTCGCCGGTTCCCTGGAGGGAACGGTCACCTCGCTCGGGCTCTTCTACACGACCCTCAGCCAGGGAGCGGACCGGCTGCTGGTGCCCAACAACGTCCTCCTCACCCTGGTCGTCGTGCCGCTGCGCGAGCCTGACAAGGTCGACGTCCGGGTCCGCTTCCCCTCGCAGGCGAGCCCGAAGGAAATCGAGGAGCGGCTGCTTCAGGCGATCACGGTGCCGACCCGCTACAAACCGAGCGTCTCCGTCGAGGAGCTCGACGGAGACGACGTGGTCTTTCGGGTCAACGCGACGCCGCTGCGCCCCGAGGACGGCTCGCAACTGGCCGAGGAGGTGCTGGAGGCGCTGCGCCGGTCAGAACCGACGACGGCAGAATCGCAGCGGCCTTCTTAGTCGACGAAGAGCAGGATCGCCACGTTGACGACGATCGCCAGCGGCGTCAGCGTCAGCGCCATGTTGCGGAAGAACTTGGCGAAGCCGCCGCGGTAGCGGATGCTCTCCATGATCCCGAGGCCGACGACGTGGGCGATGTTGATCAGGGCGATGCCGATCGCGATCAGGATCGCCACCGCTTCCCAGCCGGTCTCGCGGCCGACGCCGGAGGCGACCGCGGCGGCGAGGATGCCGACGACGATCGTGCCGAAGACGCCGGCGATCATCCCGGCGAAGTCGGAGCGGGTCATCCCGGGGACGTAGGCGCCGCCGGCGACTTCCTTGTCGGCGATCGGGTTGACGAGGCCCTCGCCGGTCTCCTCGACGTCGACCACATGGTCGGGGCTCTCCTGGCTGCCGGTCTCGAGCACGATCAGGCGCAGCGGCGGCTCCAGCGATTCCTGGGCGCGCTCGTAGAGGCCCTTCTCGTACCACTCGGTTTCGCCTTCGGCGTGCTCGAAGATCAGGATTTCGTCGGCAGGGCCTTTCAGGAGCGCGTCGTTGGCGGCCTGCACCGGATCGGGGTCGCCGACCTCGCCACTGACCTCGACGCCGCTCGCGCGCAGCACCTCCAAGTTCCTCTCCAGCCGCGCCTCGGCCTGCTTCCGCGGCTCCTCGAGGTCGCCCATCGTGTGCCGGAACGGGCTTGCCTCGACGGCGGGGACGACCATCCGCACCTCCACCCCATCGCCGTTGGCGTTGGCTTGCAGCTGCTCGATCGGCTCAGGGCCGTGGAGTTCGTCGGTGACGATCGCGATCACTCGGCGCGGCATGACTGGCCTCCTACTCGTTGTCCCGAATGTCTTGGTCTGCTTCTTGGGGAATCGCTTCGTCCGGTTCGCCGAAGGCGGTGTCGGTCGGCTCCTCCGGCGGCGGGGCGTCGCGGTTGGGGAACCGTTTCTGGTCGCCATGGGCGGCGTTGTCGATCAGCTCCGCCTCGGCCAGCTCGAAGCCCTCCGCCTGTCCCTCGCCGCCCTCGACCACGGGACGTTGGGCGGGGTCGTCGACGGGGTCGTCGGGTGCGGGGCCCCCGATCCTCGCGGCTTCGGCGGCGGCGGCCTCGGCCTCTTCCTCGGCGATCGGGTCGCGCTCGGTCTCGCTCATGACGGCCGCCTCTCTCCCCAGACACCGGTCGGGGTCTCGTTCTCGTGCTGGGGCTGCCGGCCCGGCTGCTCGGGCGGCGCCAGCTTCTCGTCGGCCCGCCGGTTCATCCCCGCGAAGGCGAGGAAGGCGACGAAGCCGATGACGAAGATGATCAAGGCGAAGATCGGCGACCAGGCGACCGCGACCAGCGCGACGAAAAGGATCAGGGCAAGAGGTATGAAGTACATGCCGGGCGGTTACCCCTGCTGCCCAGGCACGAAACTCGCGCGCTCCGTTTTCCCCGCCGCCGCGAATGGGTAGTCGCAGAGGTGAACGCACCCAATCGCAAGGAGTCAAAGATGGGGACGCAAGAGGCCGGCAACATCACCGGTACGAAGGACAAGGACTACAACGTCATCTGGTTCGTCGAGCAGTGCCTCAGCAACGTGCTGCGCCTCGACACCTACATCGAAGACGCCGAGCGGGACGGGGACTCCGATCTCGCCGACTTCTTCCGTCGCGCCCAGGAGACCAGCCGCAAGGGCGCCGAGCAGGGCAAGGACCTCCTGCGCTCGCGCCTCTCGTCCTGAGGGACGGGCAGCTCTCGGTCAGCCCGGCTAGGAGCCGGTGCTGACCGAGGCGGTGCCGGTCGCGCTGCGACCGGCCATCCAACCTGCCACGGCTCCGACGGCGCCGCCGAGGCCGAGCAGGGTCACCGCGCGCATCGGGTCGCGCCTCAGCTTCGACGCGGTCCCGTGAGCGGTGTGCTTGACGGCCGTCCTGGCCGCCTTGCGGGCGAGTGACTTCTTGATTGCTGACATGGCCGGCTTCTACCCGCCGCCATCGTGGCTACACCAGTTGCGCGGCCGAAAGGCCCTGGCGCAGGGAGATCGCGTTGGGGGGAGCGAATTCCTCCCAATCGTTGTTGAGATAGGCGAAGACCTCGCGGCGCGAGCGCCAGGCGGCGATCCGGCGCCGCCAGCGGTCGAGCTCGGTCTTCGAGTAGTTGCCGTTGCGGCCGCGGGCGCCATGGTGAAGGCGTAGGTAAGCGACCTCCCCCGCCGGCCGTGCCTCCGGCAACGGGCGGCGACCGTCGTGGGGGACTACCAGCGAGGCGCCGTGCTCTTCGAGGATTCGCCGCACCGCCGGGACGAACCAGCTCGAGTGACGGAACTCGAAGCAGTGACGGGCGGGTGGCAGCAGCTCCAGCGTCTGCGCCAGCACCTCGTCGTCGCGGTGGAAGCTCGCGGGCAGCTGCCACAACACCGGCCCCAGCTTGCCGCTCTCCCGCAGCGGCTCCAGCGGCTCCCAGAAGCGGGCCACCCCCTCCTCGATCTCGCGCAGGCGGCGGATGTGGGTGAGGTAGCGACTGCCCTTGACGGCGAAGAGGAACCCGGGCGGAGTGCGCTCGACCCACCCCTCCACCGTCGAGCGTTTGATCAGCCGGTAGAAGGTGGCGTTGACCTCGACGGTGTCGAAGATCTCGGCGTAGCGCTCCAGCCAGCGCGTCTGCGGGACGCCCTCGTAGATGCCCTCGCGCCAAGAGGCGTAGACCCATCCGGAACAGCCGATCCGCACGTCCTTCAACCCGTCACCTCCGGTTATGTGCCGCTACCGCTCGGGTAGCCGTCACCCGTCCCCCTACCCGAGAGGCGCCGCCCGCTATGCAGTTGAACGCAATCCTCGACGTCGACGGCACCCTCGTCGACACCAACTACCACCACGCGCTCGCCTGGCACCGTGCCCTGCACGCTCACGGTCACCAGGTCCAGATGTGGAAGGTGCACCGTCACATCGGCATGGGTGGAGACCAGATCCTCGACGCCCTGATCGGAGAGGAAGCGGCAGTCGCGGACGGGGACGCGATCCGCGAAGCCGAGGCCGAGGCCTACGAGGAGCTGATCGGCGAAGTCGAGCCCCTGGAGGGAGCGCGGGAGCTCATCGAGAAGCTGAAGGAGGAAGGTGCGACGGTGATCCTCGCCAGCTCGGCGAAGGAATCAGAGGTCGAGCACTACATCGACCTGCTCGACGCGCGCGAGCTGGTCGACGACTGGACCACCTCGGCCGACGTCGAGAACACCAAGCCCGATCCCGACCTCATCCAGGCGGCGCTGGACAAGGCCAGCGACGGCAACCCGTCGGTGATGGTCGGCGACTCCGTCTGGGACGTGAAGGCGGCGAGGGCCGCCGGCCTGCCGACGATGGCCGTGCTCACCGGCGGCTTCTCGGAGGCGGAGCTGCGGGAGGCGGGGGCCTCGCAGGTGGTGGAATCGATCGCCGACCTGCGCTTCGACCGCGACTCCTTGGAGGCGGTCTCCGAGTAGTCAGCTCTTCGATTCCCCCGAGTGCGACTTTTCCCGCTGGCCCTCGTGCACGCCCTCGGCGAACTCCTCGACCAGCTTTGCGTTGAAAGCCTCCAGGTCGTCCGGCTTGCGGCTGGTGACGAGCCCCTGGTCGACGTGGACTTCCTCGTCGACCCACTCCGCTCCGGCGTTGCGCAAGTCGGTCTGCAGGCTCGGGAAGGAGGTGAGCGTGCGCCCCTTCGCCACCCCGGCCTCGATCAGGGTCCAGGGGGCGTGGCAGATCGCGCCGACCGGCTTCCCGGCCGTGAAGAACCCGCGCACGAACTCCAGCGCCTCCGGTTTCATCCGCAGCTGATGGGGGTTGGCGACCCCGCCGGGCAGGACGAGCCCGTCGTATTCGCCGGGATCGGCGTCGCCGACGGGGCCGTCGACCTCGAAGGCGTCCGCCTTGTCGAGGTGGTTGAAGGCTTGGACCTCGCCGCCTTCGGGTGCCAGCAGCTCGGCCTCGGCTCCGGCCTCGCGCACGGCCCGCATCGGCTCGGTCAACTCGATCTGCTCGACGCCCTCGTTAGCGGTCAGGAAGGCGATCTTCTTTCCCTGCAGCCGGTCGGACATGGCCTAGCGCACCGCGGACTGCTGCGAAGAGGTCGCAGCGGAAGCGCCCGGCGCCGGCTCCGACTCAGTCCGTTGCCGCTGCCAACCCAGCTCGAACGTCAAGGGCACCTGAACTTTGTCCTTGGCCAGGCACCGGGGACAGGAAGTCCATGACGATGCAGCTTGAGTTGAGTATCCGCTTCCACAGTTGTCACACCGAAACATGGTCCTCTCCCGTCTGTCTAAACCCGTCGGGTTATTGACTACCCAAGGGACAAGCGAGCAAACTCGGATTTCCCGCGGGACAGCCGCGAATTAGGGAAACGCCTGAAGGGGTAGCTTTGAGTCGGATGCAAGGGCCGCAGGAACTGGAGCTGCGGCGCTACCTGAGCAGTCAGCGCCAGCTTGCGGCGCGCCTGATCGAAGGCGACTCGCTCGACCAGGTGGCGCCCCGCTTCCTCGAGATCGTCGCCGACCTGCTGCGGTGGGAGATCGGCGCGCTCTGGGAAGTGGTCGGCGAGGAGGAGCCGCTGCGGCTGGTCGCCGGCTGGAGCCGGCACGACCTCGACGCCAGGCCGCTCTGGCGCCGCAGCCGCGAGCTCAGCTTCAAGCAGGGCATCGGGCTGCCTGGCGACGCCTGGCAGAGCGGCCAGATCGCCCTGGCGCCGAACTACCGCGACTACCCCACGCCGGCCCCCCGTTTCGACGTCACCGCCGAGATGGGCCTGGAGGCGGCGCTGGCAATCCCCGTCCCGATCGGCTCGCCGGAGAAGGTGCTCGCGGTCGCCGAGTTCCACACCACCTCCTTCGAAGCGCACTCGGAGGAGCTGATGGCGCTGCTTGCGACCTTCGCCGACCAGCTCGGCGCCTTCATCGCCCGGCGCCGGGCGGAGGCCAAGAGCGCCGAAGTCGAGCGCTTCCGCCAGCACCTGGCCGAGGTCGTGCGCGGCACCCAGGACGCGGTGCTGAGCAAGGACCTGGACGGAATCGTCACCACTTGGAACCCGGCCGCCGCCCGCCTCTACGGCTACAGCCCCGAGGAAGCGATCGGCCGCCACATCTCCTTCATCGTCCCCCCCGACCACAAAGACGAGGAGAAATCGATCCTCGAACGGGTGAAGCGGGGCGAACGGCTCGACACCTACGAGACCGAGCGGATCCGCGCCGACGGCAGCAGGGTCGCGGTCTCGCTGACGGTCTCGCCGATTCGCAGTCCTCTGCGAGGGCTGATCGGCGCCTCGGTGGTCGCCCGCGACATCACCGACGAGGTGCGCCGCCGCCGCGCCCAGGAGTTCCTCGTCGCCGCCAGCCGCCTTCTCGACAGCTCGCTCGACCTGAAAGAGACGGCGAGGACGATCGTCTCCACCGCGGTGCCGGAGCTGGCCGATCTCTGCCTGATCGACTTCCGCCGCGCCGACGGCTGGCTCGGCGACAGCGTCGTCGCCGGCGCCGACCCGGAGATGGCGGCGCGGCTGGAACGGATCCGCCGCGAGCGGCCGCTCGACCCCTCCGGCGAGCACCCGGTCGCGCAGGTGCTGCGGTTGAACCAGCCGATGATCTGGCGCGACCTCAAGGCCCCGGAGATCGTCGACAAGGTCTCGCAGAGCCCCGAGCACCTGCAGCTGATGCAGGACGCCGGCTACAACTCGGCCGCCGTCGTGCCCCTGCTCGCCCGCGGCCGCACCCTTGGCGCCCTCTCCTTCCTCCACGCCCAGGGCGACATGCGCTACGACCAGGGAGACCTCGAATTCCTCGCCGAGCTGGGCGAACGCGCGGCCCTCGCGCTCGACAACGCGCGCCTCTACCGGGAACGGGACCGGGTGGCGAAAAATCTGCAGCGCGGGCTGCGTCCGCCCCGCCCGGCCGAGGTGCCGGGCCTGGAGATCTCGGTCGTCTTCGAGGCCGCCGGCGAGGGGATCGAGGTGGGCGGCGACCTCTACGACGTGCTGCCGTTCGAGGACGGCTGCTGGGTCCTGGTCGGCGACGTGGCCGGCAAGGGAAGCACCGCGGCCGGCGTCTCGGTGGCGGTGCGCCACTCGGTGCGCGGGCTGGCCCGGGAGATCAGCGAGCCGGACGAGGTGCTGAGGCGGGTCAACGAGCTGCTGCTGACCGGCGATAGCCTCAACGACTTCGCGACGGTGATGCTCGCCCGGCTCCAGCGCACCGAGGCGGGCTGGAACCTGGTGATCGCCTCGGCCGGCCATCCGCCCGCGGCGCTGGCGACCGAGTCGGGGCCGGAGCTGCTCGGTGGCGGCTCCGTTCTCGGCGCTTGGCGCGAGGCCAGAATCGAGCGCTACGAACGGACCTTGTCGGCGGGCGAGACCCTGGCCCTCTGCACCGACGGGTGGCTGGAGGCGGGACCGGTCGCCTCGCACCAGGGGCCGGACAGCTTCGCGGAGATGACGCAGGCGCTCTCCGGTCTCGAGCTCAAAGAGCTGACCCAGCGCCTGCGCGCCGACGCCGTCGGCCGCAGCTCGGGGAGCCTGCGGGACGACCTGGTCGTGCTGGCCGTCCGCCCCCGGGAGGTCTCGGAAGTTGCCGAGACGCCCCGGGAGCTCGCGGTCAATGCCGACTAGCTTTTCGCTTTCGCTTTAGCTGGCCTTTTTTTAGCGCTGGTGGCGCTGGCTTTTTTGGCCGGCGCTTTGCGGCTGGTTTTTCTGGCGCTCGTTTTTTTGGCGGCTGCTTTTTTCGAGCTCGCTTTGCCGCGGCTCGCTTTTTTCGCTCCGGCGGATTTTTTCGCCGAGGATTTGGCGGCCGGTTTTTTCGTCGCTTTTTTGGCCCTACGTTTGGAGGAGCCGGCGGCGCGGCGCAGTTTGGCGGGGATGCTCTCCCGCACCACGGCACCGGTCAGGGACTTGATCTGACCCTGGAGGAAGCCGGCCATTTTTTCCTCCTCGCGACGGATCGCCCGCGCGAGCTTTGCCGTCTCGGAGTCCTGGACTTTTTCCGCCAGCGTCTCGATCGCGAGGTAGGTGCTGATCTCCTCGTGCTCGTTCCAGTACTCGGTCTTGGCGTTCTTCAGCAGTTTCTCCTGCTCGCTGTCACCGCGGATCGCGTGCAGCGGGCCCTTCGCCGTCGCCGCGACTTTGCCGACGAGGCCCTGCAGGGTCTGCCCGCCACCGCCGAGTTTCTTGATTCGCCGCTCGACCTGCTTGGCGTGCGATTTCGTCTCTTTCAGGTGCTGCTGCAGACGTTTTTTGTAAGGGCCTTTGGGGGTCATCGCGATGTGGGCCTGCAGGGCAGTCTCCAGTTCGCGCTCCTTGCCGTAGGCCTCGCTCAGGTACTGGACCAGCTTCGCGTCACGCTCGTTCATATCCGCCATCGCGAAATGCGCCTCCTCCTTCTCGCTTCGTTGAGATGCGTTTAGTTACCCAGCGCAGTTTGGGTGAAACTGCGGTGCGGGAGGCTAGTCGCTTTGGCCGCGCCACCCCGCCTACCATTCCGGCGATGAAGCTCGTGCTGATCGGGCTGGTCGCGACCGGGCTCCTCTTTCCCGCTCCCCCGCCCCCTCCCGTCGACGCCTGGCCGATCCCCTACGGCGAGAAACGGAAGCGCGAGATGGCGAACTACTCCGCCCGCCACTACGGCGAAAGGACCTGGCGCCTGCGCCGGCCGCGGGTGATCGTCGAGCACATGGCGCAGACCAGCTCCGCCGCCGCCGTTTACAACACCTTCGCCCCCGACACGCCGGACCCCGAGCTGGGCGAGCTCCCCAACGTCTGCGCGCACTTCGTCGTCTCCCCGAAGGGACGGATCTTCCGCCTCGTCAACCTCCGCACCCGCTGCCGCCACACGATCGGCCTCAACTGGACCGCGATCGGGATCGAGCACGTCGGCTACGGCGACGGCGACGTGCTCGGCAACCGGCGGGCGCTGCGCGCCTCGCTGCGGCTGACCGACTGGCTGCGCTGCCGCTTCCGGATCCGCGTCCGCGACGTGATCGGCCACGCCGAGAGCCTGCGCTCGCCCTACCACCGCGAGCGGGTGCCGAGCCTGCGAAACCAGACCCACGGCGATTGGCGGCACGCCTCGATGCGGGTCTACCGGAAGAAGCTGCGGCGGTTCGGGGCCTGCCCGCGGCGATAGAGTCCAACCGATGAGCGACGACGCGATCGAGCACGGGTTCAAAGAGGGCGACAAAGTCTGGGTCGAGGACGGCAACGGCAAGCACCATCCGGGCGTCTTCGTCGGCGACAACGAGGCCGCCGGCTGGTTCGGAGGCGGGCCCAGCGCCTACGTCGTCCACCCCGAGGCGCACCAGGCCGAGGTCGTCTCGATCTTCCGGATCACCCCGCGCGACGAGTAGTCGTGCGGCTGTCGATTTCGGCGGCCCCCGTTCGTCGTTGAGGTAAAAGGGCGGAATCGCCGCCCGCCGACGAAGGAGGACCCGATGCGGTTCATGATGTTCATGTACCCAGAGATCGAGGAGAAGGACTGGGAACCGACCCCGGAGGGCGTGGCGGCGATGGGTCGTTACAACGAGGAGCTGCGCAAGGCCGGGCTGCTGCTTACGCTTGACGGCCTGCGCCCCCCCAGCGACGGCGGCACCGTCAGGTTCGCGGCCGACGGCGGGACGACGGTCTCGGATGGTCCCTTCAGCGAGGCGAAGGAGGTCGTCGGCGGCTACTGGCTGATCCAGGCCCGCTCGAAGGAGGAGGCGCTGGAGTGGGCGAGCCGCTGTCCGGCGCGGGGCTGCGCGATCGAAGTCCGGCGCGTGGCCGAGATGGAGGAGTTCTCCCAGGAGGTGCAAGACGCCTACGAGGGCCCCTGAACCCGCAGCCGACGCCAGGCGCGCGATCGAGGCGGTCTGGCGGATCGAGTCCGCCCGCCTGATCGCGGGCCTGGCGCGGATGGTCGGCGACGTCGGCCTCGCCGAGGACATGGCGCAGGACGCGCTGGTGGCGGCGATGGAGACCTGGCCGACCTCAGGCGTTCCGGACAACCCGGGCGCCTGGTTGATGGCGACCGCGAAGAACCGGGCGATCGACCGGCTGCGGCGGGAGAAGACGTATGAGCGCAAGCGCGAAGAGGTCGCCCGCGACACCGGCGCGTTGTTCGCGATGGAACGCTCGGACTTCGAGGCCGCGGCCGACGACGAGATCGGCGACGACCTGCTGGCCCTGATCTTCACCTGCTGCCACCCGCTGCTCTCGCGCGAGGCGCGGGTGGCGCTGACCCTGCGCCTGCTCGGCGGGCTGACGACGACGGAGATCGCCAGCGCCTTCCTCGTCGGTGAGTCGACGGTCGCGCAGCGGCTGGTGCGGGCGAAGAAGACCCTGCGCGAGGCGAAGGTGCCCTTCGAGGTGCCGCGGGGGGCGGAGCTGGACGAGCGCCTCCCCTCGGTGCTGGAAGTGATCTATCTCGTCTTCAACGAGGGGTACACCGCCAGCGCCGGCGAGGACTGGGTGCGGACCGACCTTTGCGAGGAAGCGCTGCGGCTGGGGCGGATCCTCGCCGAGCTGGCGCCGCGCGAGCCCGAGGTCCACGGGCTGGTGGCGTTGATGGAGATCCAGGCCTCCCGCCTCGGCGCCCGGCGCGGGCCCGACGGTGAGCCGGTGCTGCTGCTCGACCAGGACCGCGGGCGCTGGGACCCGCTGCTGATCGTCCGCGGGCGGCGGGCGCTGGAGCGGGCCGAGGAGCTGCCCGCCCCGCTCGGCCCCTACTGCCTGCAGGCGGCGATCGCCGCCTGCCACGCCCGCGCGATCCAACCCGAGGAAACCGACTGGGTTCGGATCGCAGCCCTCTACGAGACCCTCGCCCAGCTCTCCCCCTCCCCGATCGTCGAGCTGAATCGAGCGGTGGCCCTGAGCATGGCCTTCGGCCCCGAGGCCGGGCTGGCCCTGCTGGAAGAGATCGAAGACGACCCGGCCCTCGCCAAGTACCACCTACTCCCCAGCGTGAGAGGCGACCTCCTGGAGAAACTGGGCCGCCGCGAGGAAGCAGCATCTGAATACAAACGAGCGGCCGGGATGACCGGCAACGAGCGCGAGCGCGAGCTACTGAAGCGGCGTGCTGAGGGGGTCGGGTGAGTCTCGCCGGACCCTCCCCGCTGTTGTCCGCCGAGACTTACCCGACCCCCTCCCCCAACCTTCGAATTCCGTCGCGCTCCAGTCGGTGGATGATCCAGTCGTCGAGGCGACGGGCTCCGAGCTTCTCGTAGAAGTTCAGCGCGGGTTCGTTCCAATCGAGCGCCACCCACTCGAAGCGCACGTGGCCGCGCTCGTCGGCGAGCCGCGCGAGGTGCTCCATCACCGCCCGGCCGATACCGCCGCGGCGGTGCTCGGGCCGGACGTAGACGTCCTCGAGCCAGATCCCCGAGCGGCACTCGAAGGTCGAGAAGGTGGTGAAGAAGATCGCGTAGCCGATCGCTTCTCCGTCCGGCGCCTCCAGCAGCAGCGCCTCCGCCGCCTTGTGCTCGAACAGCGAGCGGCGCAGGACCTCGGGATCGCCGGCGACCTTCTCGGCCAGTTTCTCGTAGGTCGCCAGCTCCATGATCAGGTCGAAGAGGACCTGGACGTCGGCTTCGGTGGCGGGCCGGATCTGGAGGTCGTTGGCGTCCACCCCTACCTCTCCTCCACCGCTCCGAGCACCGGCTTGAGGTCGAGCACCGGGGTGCCGTCGACCGCCTCGAGTGCGTCGACCCGGAGGCGCCCGCCCTCGGCCTCGAGGACGCGGACGCGGTGCAAGCCGATCGGGTTGGGGCGGTCGGCGGAGCGGGTGGCGAAGACGCCGGTCTCCGGGTTGGAGGGGTCGTCGCGCGGGTGAACCGAGAGGACCTCGCGGTCGGCGCGGTCGAGCCAGGTGAGGACAAAGACCTCGTCGCCGGCGGAGATGCCCTGCAGTCCGCGGGCGAACTCGGGAGAGATCTCCAGCGTCGCTTCCGGCGCCCCCTCGTCGCCCTGCTTCGGAGCCGCCCCGGGGTCCGTCAGCGGAGAGGAGACCGATCCGATCGCGCGCAGCTCCATCACCAGGAGCCTAAGCGAGGCGGGGCAACACCGAGCTCTTGTAGGTCTCGATCGCGGCGAGGGGATCGGCGCCGGAGTCGTTCATCAGCGCCACCGTCGTCGCCCCCAGCCCTTCGATCTCGCGAATCCGTTCGACGTGGGTCTCCGGGTCGGCGGCGACGATCATCGACTCCTTCAGCTCCTCGTCGGAGATCTCGCGCTCGCCTTTCTCGTACATCGCCGCCGGGTCGTGCCAGTCGTCGCGGTAGAACTCCTTCGGCTGCGAGCCCTTCCAGACCCGGCAGCCCTCGAGCGCGGCGTCGTCGTCCGGGGCCCAGGAGAAGTTGGCCTGGAGGATGACCTCCCCCGGCTCGCGGCCGGCGTCCTCGGCGGCACCGCGGTAGGCGTCGAGAACTTCCGGCGTGCTTTCGGGGTCGGCCAGGGTCCAGATCCCGTCGCCCTGCCGGCCCGCGACCCGCGCCGCTTCGGGCCCGAAAGCGGAGACGTAGATCGGCGGCCGCCGCCCCTCCGGCAGGGTGTGGAGGAAGGCGCGGTCGGTGGAGAAGTGCTTGCCGCTGGCGCTGAGGCGCTGGCCGCCCCAGAGCGCGCGGATCATCTCCAGCGCCTCCTCCATCCGCTCGATCTGATCGCCGACCGAGGGCCATCCCTGCCCCAGCGGCGCCTCGTTCAGCGCCTCGCCGGAGCCGAAGCCGAGGTAGGGCCGCCCCGGGTACATCACCTCCAGCGTCGCCCAGGCCTGGGCGATCAGGACCGGGTGGTAGCGCGGTCCCGGCGGCGTCACCGCGGTGCCGAAGCTGACCCGCTGGGTGGCCTGCGCGGCCGCGCCCAGCCAGACCCAGGCATGCCCGGCCTCGCCCGGTTCCCACCAGGGCTGCAGATGATCGCTGCAGCCGATGCCGTCGAAGCCGGCGTCCTCGGCGGCGACCGCCTGACGCAGCAGCTGGTCGGGCGGGAACTGCTCGTGGGCGCAGAGGTGCCAGTAGCGCATCGCGCCGGCTCCGCTGCCCGCCCTACGCCTTGCCTTCGAACTCGTACTCGCGCAGGAATCCCTCGAAGAGCCGGCGGTGACCCTGCTCGTCGCGGAGGATCGTGGTCACCATGTCCTGGGTGACGGGATCGATCCCGTCGGTCTCCTCGATGATCCGCGTGTAGTGCTCGATCGCGCCGGTCTCGGCTTTGATCACGCCGCGGATCACGTGGATCACGTCGGTCTGGTGCTCGGGCGGCTGCAGGAAGCTCTGCTCCGCGGTGAAGCCTTCCGAGCCGGGGACGACGCCGTAGAGCTCCTTGATCCGTTTGGCGAATTCTTCCGCGTGGCCGAGCTCCTCTTTGATGTCTTCGGCCAGGGACTCGCGGATCTCCTGGGCGCGGACGCCGTCGAGGTTGGTCGAGGCCGAGAGGTAGCTCATCACCGTCTCGATCTCCATCCAGTAGGCCTTGGTCAGCAGGGCGACGATCTCTTCCCGGCTGCCGGAAGCGTCGCCGCTGAAAATCCCCTTGTCGAGGCTGCTCGTCTCCATCGCGCTTCTCCTTCTCTAACTGGTTAGTCGTCGACCTTGTCCCGCTTCGGCCCCTCCCAATCGGGGGCCTCGGGGTCTTCGGACGGGTGCGGTTCGCTGGTGCTCCTGGCGCCCGTCTGCGGGTGCGCCCCCTCGCCGAGGATCTCGCCGTCCGGGTCGGGTGGATCCCGCGGGTCCTCGCGCTTGTCGTAGGGGTCCGGCCACTCGGTCGGGTCAGGGTCTTTGACTGGGTTGTTGAGGACGTGGTGCGGCTCGCGGTCCCGCGAGATGTCGCCGGGGTCCTTGCCCGGCGGCTCGGGGAAGCCGCTCGGCGCCTCGTGCGGATCGGGTCTGTCGTCCATGTCGAGCGGCTACCCCGGCGGGTGAGCGCGGAAACGCCTGCGAACCAGGAGGAACTCTGGGCTAAGGTGGCGCGCCATGGACACGATCGACAACCTCCTCCACAACAACCAGGCCTTCGCCGATCGGGCTGCCGACCGGCACCTCGACGTCGAACCGCAGCGCCACCTGGCAATCGTCACCTGCATGGACTCCAGGCTCGACGTCTTCGCCGCGCTGGGGCTGGGAGACGGCGAGGCGCACATCCTCCGCAACGCCGGCGGCGTCATCACCGACGACGTGATCCGCTCGCTGGCGATCTCCCAGCGCAAACTCGGCACCCGCGAGGTGATGCTGATCCACCACACCGATTGCGGCATGCAGAAGATCACCGACGACGGCTTCCGCGCCGAGCTGCAGGAGGCGACGGGGACTGCGCCGTCGTTTGCGATCGAGTCCTTCGGTGACGTCGACGAGGACGTGCGGCAGTCGATCCTGCGGGTTCGGCGTTCCTCCTTCCTGCTCCACCGCGACGCGGTCCGCGGCTTCGTCTACGACGTCGACACGCACAAGCTGCGCGAGGTCGAGGCGTCGGAGTAGATGCCCACGGTCGCCCCCTACGGCTCCTGGTCCTCGCCGATCGACGCCGCGACGGTGGCCAGCGCCGGGCGGCGGCTGGGCGCGGCGGCGATCGCCGCCGACGGCGCGGTCTGGTGGGCGGAGGGACGGCCGACCGAGGGCGGCCGCGTGGTCCTGATGCGCCGGGCGCCGGGGGGCGAGCCGGAAGCGGTCACCCCCGAGAAGGTCAACGTACGCACCCGCGCCCACGAGTACGGCGGCGGCGCCTGGTGCCTGCTCGAGCCCGACCTCGTCCTCTTCGTCGACTTCGCCGACCAGCGTCTCTACCGGCAGCGGCTGGGCGAGGAGCCGGCGGCGATCTCGCCCGAGCCTCCCTCCGGCGGCGCCTTCCACTACGCCGACATGCAGCCGGCGCCCGACGGGCGCAGCCTCGTCTGCGTGCGCGAATCCCACCTGGGCGAGGGCGAACCGGTGAACGAGATCGTCCTGCTGCCGCTCGAGGGCTCCGGCGAGGCGCAGGTCCTGGCCAGCGGCCGCGACTTCTACTCGTTCCCGCGGATCAGTCCCGACGGTGGCTGGCTCGCCTGGACCTGCTGGGACCACCCGAACATGCCCTGGGACGGGACCGAGCTCTGGGTCGCGCCGCTGGCGGACAGCGGCGAGGAGCGCCTCGTCGCCGGCGGGCCGGAGGAGTCGGTCTTCCAGCCCGAGTGGGGACCGGACGGGCGCCTGCACTTCGTCTCCGATCGCGACGGCTGGTGGAACCTCTATCGCGCCCGCGAGCCCGGCAGCGAGCTCAGCGGCGAGGAGGGTGCGCTGGTCCAGCTGACCGAGCAGGAAGCCGACTTCGCCCACCCGCAGTGGCTCTTCGGCGGTGCCACCTACGCCTTCCTCGAGAGCGGCGCGATCGCCTGCGTGCGCTGCGCCCATGGCGAAGAACGGCTGTTCCTGCTGCGGCCCGAGGGCTGGGAACCCACCGACCTCGGGCTGCCGTTCACCTCGTTCGGATACCCGGTGCTGTCGGCTCGGGGCGAGACCGTCGCCTTCGCCGCCGCCGGCCCGGAGAGCGAGCCGGCGGTGGTCCTCTATGACGTGGAGCGCGGCGAGACCGAGGTGGTCCGCTCCTCCAGCGAGAACCCGGTCGACCCGGCGTACGTCTCGCGACCGCGGCCGATCGAGTTCCCGAGCGGCGACGGGGAGACCGCCTACGGCTTCTACTACCCGCCGGCCAACCCGGAGTTCGAAGCGCCGGAGGGCGAGCTACCGCCGCTGATCGTCGAGAGCCACGGCGGGCCGACCTCCCACGTAACCCCCGCCCTGGACCGCGAATTCCTCTACTGGACCAGCCGCGGGATCGGCGTCGTCGACGTCAACTACCGCGGCTCCAGCGGCTACGGCCGCGAGTACCGCAACAAGCTGCGGGGCGCCTGGGGCGTGGTCGACACCGAGGACTGCGTCAACGCCGCCCGCCACCTCGCCGCGGAGGGCGACGCCGACGGCGAGCGACTGGCGATCCGCGGCGGCTCGGCCGGCGGCTACGCGACCCTCTGCGCGCTCACCCTCCACGAGGGCTTCGCCGCCGGGGCCAGCTACTACGGGGTCGCCGACGCCGAGGCGCTCGCCGGCGACACCCACAAGTTCGAGTCCCGCTATCTCGACCGGCTGATCGGTCCTTATCCCGAGTGCGCCGACCTCTACCGGGAGCGCTCGCCGATCCACTACGTCGAGCGCCTGCGCTCGCCGGTGATCCTCTTCCAGGGCCTCGAGGACGAGGTCGTCCCGCCCAACCAGGCGGAGACGATGGTGGCGGCGCTGGAGCGCAACGGCGTCCCCCATGCCTACCTGCCGTTCGAGGGCGAGCAGCACGGCTTCCGCCGCGCCGAGACCAACATCCGCTGCCTCGAAGCCGAGCTCTACTTCTACGGGCGGATCATGGGGTTCGAGCCGGCGGGCGATCCGGAGCCGGTCGAGATCTCCGGGCTGTGAGTGGTGAGTTAGACCGCCTGCAGCCGGTCTAACTCACCAGGCAGTTTTTGGAGCCGCCCTCGGTTTCGCCTTTTTCCGGGAAGGAGTGGGCGAGCGCCAGGGCGATCAGCTGGGCGCGGGCGGCGTAGCCGGGCGAGGTGAAGTGGATGCCGTCTTCGATGAACCACTCGTCTTTGACGTCCGAGGCCCAGTCGTAGACGCGCATGTTCGGGTAGCTGTCGCAGGCGGTGACCAGTTCCTCGTCCCACTTCTCCATGTTCTCCTTGGAGTAGGGGTCGCCGGCTTCGACCAGCGAGCGCACGTTCACCCACAGCACCGGTTCGTCGCCGATGATCGCCATCATTTTTTCGATCCGTTCGCGCTCGGTGACGGTCGAGCCGGCGGCGACGTTGGCGGCCTCGTTGGTGCCGAGGGCGAGGACCCAGCAGCCTTTGAACCCTTCCGCCTTCCAGGCGGCGGCGACTTCCTGGGCGTTCGGCATCCCTTCGAACTGCTCTTCGATCGAGGTCGCGCCCTGCACCTCCATGTGGACTTCTTTGGCGCCGACTTCGGTGTAGCGGGCTTCGCTCCGCTGCGATTCGATCGGCAGGTAATCGGCCGAGACCAGGCCCTCGGAGGTCGAGTCGCCGATGTGGATGACGGCTTTGCAGGAGGACCTGGTCGAGTCTTCGGCCTGCGCCTTGGTCAGCGGTGGCGGTTTCGTCGTCCCCTCCGCTTTCGCCTGCTCGACCCTGGCTTCTTCGCCCTGGGCGGTCGAGGTCGAGTTGATCCCCGCCATCCCCCCCGCCGCGATCAGGAGGATCAGCCCGGTGGCGACGATCGCCACCCGCATCGGCGGCGCGAAGGTCTCCCATTTCCAGCCGACGGCGCGGCGGCGGGCGAAGAAGCGGCCGATCGCGCCGTGGCGGATCGGCTCCTCGACGAAGCGCCAGGAGAGCGCGGAGATGGCGAAGATCGCCGCCACCTGCATCAGGCTGCGGACGAGGTCGTCCTCGTGCTGCACCCCCTGGGGCGTGGTGAGGACGATCACCGGGGTCTGCCAGAGGTAGATCGCGTAGGAGCGGACGCCGACCCAGCGCAACGGCAGCACCCCCATCCACTTGCCGAGGCGACAGGCCGGATGGGTGAGCGGCATCAACACCAGCACCGTGGCGAGCGAGAGGACCATGAAGCCGCCCCGGTAGAGGAAGGGCGAGAGTTCGCCGGTGCGCCAGATCATCAGGGCGATGACGAGGAGGCCGAAGACGCCGAGCGCGTCGAGCGTGTTGCGGGCCTGGGGGGCGATGCGGCGGCTGAGTTTGCGGCTCGGCCAGACCATCGCCAGCGCCGCGCCGAAGAGCAGGCCGCCGGCGCGGGTGTCGGTGCCGAAGTAGAGGCGCGAGGGGTCGAAGCTCGGCTCGTAGAGGACCGCCATCAGGATCGTGGAAGCAAGGGCGCCGGCGACCGTCAGCAGTGCCAGCCGGGGGCGCACCCCCGATGGAAGCGGCCGCTCGTGGACGAGCTTGACCCCGATCAGCAGCAGGAACGGCCAGAGGATGTAGAACTGCTCCTCGACCGAGAGTGACCAGAGGTGGTCGAGCGGGCCTTCGGCTTCGAAGCGGGCGAAGTAGGAGACGTCGGCGAAGATCTGCTGCCAGTTGTTGATGTAGAAGATCGCCGAGATCACCCCTTCGCGGAACTGATCCGGCTGGGCGGGGCCGAAGACGGTGACCCAGGCGACGACGATCGCCAGCATCACGAACAGGGCCGGCAGCAGGCGGCGGGCGCGGGCGAGCCAGAAGGCGCCGAGCTTGATCCGGCCGCGGGCGTTCAGCTGCGCCAGCAGGATGTCGGTGATCAGGTAGCCGCTGAGGGTGAAGAAGACGCCGACGCCGAGCATCCCGCCCGGCGCCCAGTCGAAACCGAGGTGGAAAGCGATGACGGCGAGGACGGCTATCGCGCGTAGCCCGTCCAGCCCAGGCATGTAGCGCTGGTTGCGCTTGACGGGTTCTGGCATCGGTGATGCGCATGCTAGGGATCGGCGCTGATAGGTTTCCGGCCCCGTGAGCGCCACCCTCGCCACCCCGAAGCGCCTCGCCGCCGGCTTTTCGCTGGCGCTCGTCGCCGCGCTGTCGGTGCTGGCGCTGAGCGCCGCCGCTCCCGCCTCGGCCGCGACCTGCCCCAGCTTCAAAGTCCTGCACAACGACCGGATCGGCGCGGCGAACCTGCCGGCGGGCAACTACACGATCACGACCGACACCGGACTCAGCTGCCAGGTCGCCTCGCAGCTCTTCACCCGCTTCCTCCAGGACTGGGACGGCAACCTGCCGAAACCGTGGCGGGTAGTCGCCGAAGGTACCGGCAAGGCCTCCTTCACGCGCGGCAGCCAGCCCGGCTTCTCCGTCGCCCGCAGCGGCGGCAGCGGTGGTGGTGGCAACAGCGAACTCGGCAAGCTCTGCTCCGGCACCTTCACCGTCAACGCCAGCTCCGACGTCGGCCCCCTCTTCTTCCCCAAGGGCCAGTACCTGGTCTACATCCCGGCGCAGTCGGGGATCACCTGCCGCCGCGCCTCGATCCTCTTCACCAGGTTCCTCGCCGCGCCCGAGGGGCAGCTGCCCTTCCCGTGGCGGGTGAAGACCCAGACGGCCACGTTCTACAAGCCCGATCACCCGCTGCGGTCCGCCTTCCGGATCGAGCCGGCCAGCGGCGCTTAGCCACCCAGCAACGCCCGCAGGTCGGCGGCAACCGCCTCCGGTTCGTCGTCGAGCTGGTTCCAGGTGATGTGGGTGACGGTGTAGCCGGCGACGCGCAGTCTGCGATCGCGGGCGCGATCTTCGCGAAAGGCGGTGCGGGTCTTGTGGCTCTCCCAGCCGTCGAGCTCGACGATCTGGCCGGTGCCCGGCCAGTGGCAGTCGACCTTGTAGCGCTTCTCGCCGAGGAGGATCCAGTCGTTGAAGCGAGGCAGCGGCAGGCGGTGCCGGCGCAGGAACGGCGCGAAGCGTTCCTCGAGAGGGCTGCGCTTGGGTCCGGGCGGCTCTTCCTCCACCCGTCCGAGCGCCGTCCGTACCCGCCGTACTCCACGCCGGCCGGGGTAGCGGTGAACCAGATCCCGCAACGAGAGCCGATCGCGCAGTTCCAGGCGTTCCATCTCTCGCAGCAGGTTCTCGACCACGTCCACCGGCTCGGTCGCCGCAAGGTCGAGGATGGTGCGAGGCACGCTCGTCACCGGGATTCCCTCCTCCGTCGTCCGCTCGTCGAGGGGAAGGTGGGAAACGTGGCGCCGGAATGCCTTCGAAGAAGTGCTTTTGTGCGGAGCGGTTACGTGAAGAACTTCGCTTGAGTAGCCGCGAAGTCCCCAAAGTGCCGCTGCGGAATGGTGACTCAGCACTGCTGCCGGGCCAGCGCTCAGCACCGCCACCATCCACCAGCCCTCCCTCGGAATCCGCTGATGGCCAACGGCATAGACGCCCGAATGCACCTGATGCAGCCGGCGAGACGCAAGGCGCCGCTCAATCACTCGCTTTCCCAGGCCCAGATCCATCAACTGCCACCGAGCCACCACCCCGTACTGCCGGTGAGCCAGCTCAGCGATCGCCTCCTCACTCCAACCCCCCTCGCGAATCTGTCCCAGTCCCCGTATACGGAGGTCATAGACAGATTCGGCGGGCATGTCCGTACAAGGGCTTGGGGCGCTTCGATTCTCCCCCCTCGTCCGTGGGTATTGGGCGCTTATGTCTAGCGCTGCCGAGTACTTGCCCTCCTCCAGGTCGCTGAAGGCGCTTGGGGAGGCGGCGGAAACTTGCCGCGGGTGCGAGCTCTACAAGGACGCTACGCAGGTGGTGTTCGGGCGGGGGCGGAAGAGCGCGGAGCTGATGCTGGTCGGGGAGCAGCCCGGCGATAAAGAGGACTTGGAGGGCGAGCCGTTCGTCGGGCCGGCGGGGCGGCTGCTGGACCGAGCGCTGGAGGAGGCCGGGATCGACCGCTCTGCGGCCTACGTCACCAACGCCGTCAAGCACTTCAAGTGGAAACCGAAAGGCAACCGCCGCCTGCACCAGACGCCCCGTGCCGGGGAAATCGAGGCCTGCAAGCCGTGGCTGCAGGCCGAGGTGGAGGCGGTGCGACCGCAGGCGGTGCTGGCGATGGGCGCGACCGCGGCGCGGTCGCTCTTCGGGCCGAAGGTGAAGGTGACCAAGGACCGCGGCCGGCCCCTGGAGTCACCGCTGGCGCCGGTGGCGGCGGTGACGATCCACCCCTCGGCGATCCTGCGCCTGCGCGACCACGACGAGCGCGAGGCGGAGCTCGCGGCCTTCGTCGCCGATCTCGAAGGCGTCGCCTCCGCTCTGCAGGGCGCCGCCAGGTGAGCCCCGCCGCGACCGCCCCGCGTCGCGGCCGACTGCGTCGCGCCGACTGCGCCGATGCTGGGATCAGGCGGCGGCGCCGCGGGCGCGGTTTCTCCTACGAGGATCCCGCCGGCGAGGTGATCACCGACGAGGAGACGCTGGGGCGGATTCGCCAGCTGGCGATTCCGCCGGCCTGGAAAGAGGTCTGGATCTGCCCCGACCCCTTCGGCCACATCCAGGCCACCGGCTACGACGAAGCGGGACGCAAGCAGTACCTCTACCACGAGCGCTGGCAGCAGCGGCAGGCGGAACGCAAGTTCGAGCTGGTGCGCGAGTTCGCGCTCGAGCTGCCGAGGCTGCGCCGCGCCGTCACCGCCGACCTGCGGCGCCAGGGGATGCCGCGCGAGCGCGCCCTCGCCTGTGCCATCCGCCTCCTCGACCTTGGCTTCTTCCGCATCGGCAGCGAGGTCTACGCCGAGGAAAACGAGAGCTTCGGCCTGGCCACGGTGCGGCGCGAGCACGTCACGATCAAACGCAGCGAGGTTGTCTTCGACTTCCCCGCCAAGAGCGGCCAGCGCCGGATCCAATCGATCCGCGACGCCGCTGCCCGGCGCGCGATCGAGGCGATGTACCGGCGCCGCAGCGGCCCCGACGACCTGCTCGCCTACCGCGCCGGCGGCGCCTGGGTCGACGTCCGCTCCGACGACATCAACGACTACATCCACGAGAAGCTCGGCGACGAGTTCAGCGCCAAGGACTTCCGCACCTGGCACGGAACCGTGCTCGCCGCAGTGGCGCTGGCGGGCGAAGAGTCGCCACGTTCGGAGGCGGCGGCCAAGCGGGCGATCTCGGGCGCGGTCAAGCAGGTCTCCGAGGCGCTCGGCAACACGCCGGCCGTCTGCCGCGCCTCCTACATCGACCCCCGCGTCCTCGACCGCTATCGCGACGGGGCGACGATCCGGCCGGCGACGAGCGGCAACGGGCGGATGACGACGAAGCAGCGCCACCAGATCGAGCGCGAAGTGATCGAGCTCGTTTCGTAAGCCCCGGCAACGGGGAGCTGTGGAACTCGTACAGCTAGGGAAGGCATTCCGGTTATGAGCACGCTGCAACGCCCCTTCGCGCTGTCGCTGCGCAACGAGCAACCGGCGACCGCGAGCGAGAGGAGCGACTGATGAAAGCTGCCGTTTGGCATGGCCCCCGCGACGTCCGCGTCGACGAGGTCGAGGACCCGAAGATCGAAGAAGGAACCGACGCGATCATCAAGGTCACCTCGACCGCGATCTGCGGCTCCGACCTCCACCTCTACGAGGTCCTCTCCCCCTTCATGGCAGAGGGAGACATCCTCGGCCACGAGCCGATGGGAATCGTCGAGGAGGTCGGCCCGGAGGTGAGCAACCTCGCGCCCGGCGACCGCGTCGTGATCCCCTTCAACATCTCCTGCGGGCACTGCTGGATGTGCGACCGCCAGCTCTTCGCCCAGTGCGAGACGACCCAGAACCGGGAGGAAGAAAAAGGCGCCTCCCTCTTCGGCTACACCAAGCTCTACGGCCAGGTGCCGGGCGGGCAAGCCGAGTACCTGCGCGTGCCGCAGGCTCACTTCGGGCCGATCAAAGTGCCCGAGGGCCCGCCCGACGACCGTTTCCTCTACCTCTCCGACGTGCTGCCGACCTCCTGGCAGGCGGTCGACTACGCGGCGATCCCGGAGGGCGGCTCCGTCGCCGTCTTCGGGCTCGGCCCGATCGGGCAGATGACCTCCCGGATCGCCCTCCACCAGGGCGCCCGGGTGATCGGCATCGACCTCGTCCCCGAGCGGCTGGCGCTGGCGCAGAAATACGGGGTCGAGACGCTGAACCTCGAGGACCACGACGACATCTCCGACACGATCCGCGAGATGACCGAGGGCCGCGGCACCGACGCCGCGATCGACGCGGTCGGGATGGAGGCCCACGGCGCCCCGATTGGCGAGTTCGCCCAGAAAGCGGCGGGCCTGCTGCCGGACGCGGTCGCCGAGAAGCTGATCGAAAAAGCCGCGATCGACCGGATGTCGGCGCTCTACGCGTGCTTCGATACGGTCCGCCGTGGCGGCACCGTCTCGATCAGCGGCGTCTATGGCGGCGTGGTCGACCCGATCCCGCTGTTCCAGCTCTTCGACAAGGGTGTGCAGCTGCGGATGGGCCAGGCCCACGTGCGCAAATGGACCGACGAGATCCTGCCGCTCGTCACCGACGACGCCGACCCGCTCGGAACCCAGGACCTCGCCTCGCACAAGATCGGGATCGACGACGTCCCCGACGCTTACGAGAAGTTCCAGAAGAAGGAAGACGGCGCGATCAAGTTCGTGATCCAGCCGTGAAGGAGCCTGACCAGATGCGTGTGATCGTCACCGGAGCGAGCGGCAACGTCGGCACCAGCGTCCTCGAGGCGCTGGGACGGGAGTCGAAGGTGAAGGAGATCGTCGGCATCGCCCGCCGAGTCCCCGCGGTCGAGATGCCGAAGGTCGAGTGGGTCGGCGCCGACATCCTCGAGGTCGATATGGCGCCGTTCTTCGCGGGCGCCGACGCGGTCATCCACCTCGCCTGGGCGATCCAGCCGAGCCGCGACGAAGCGGTGACCGAGCGGATCAACGTCGAGGGCAGCCGGCGGGTCTTCGAGGCCGCCGCGACGGCGAGGGCGGGGGCGCTGATCTACGCCTCCTCGGTCGGCGCCTACAGCCCCGGCCCGAAGGAACGGCAGGTCGACGAGTCCTGGCCGGTCGAGGGCATCCCCACCTCCTTCTACTCGCGCCACAAGGCGGCGACCGAAGACCTGCTCGACGAGCTCGAAGGACGCGCGCCGGAGCTGCGGATCGTCCGCCTGCGCCCCGGCCTGATCTTCAAAGCCGAGGCCGCCAGCGAGATCCGCCGCCTCTTCGCTGGCCCGTTCCTACCCGGCTTCCTGGTCCGCAAGCAGCTGGTGCCGCTGCTGCCGGAGGTGCCGCGGTTGCGCTTCCAGGCGGTCCACTCGCGCGACGTCGGCGAGGCCTACCGGCAGGCGGTCGTGCGCGACGTCAGCGGCGCCTTCAACATCGCCGCCGACCCGGAGATCGGGATCGAGGAGCTGCGCGAGCTCTTCAGCGCCCGCAGCTTCCCGCTGCCGGCAAAGGCGCTGCGGGCCGCCGCCGACCTGAGCTGGAAGCTGCGGCTGCAGCCCTCTCCCCCCGGCTGGATCGACCTTGCCCTCGGGGTGCCGATGATGGACACGAGCCGGGCCCGCGAGGAGCTCGGTTGGGAGTCGACGATGACCTCACTGGAGGCGCTCGACGACCTCCTCAAAGGGCTGCGCAACGCCGAGGGCGGCCCGACGCCTCCGCTGGAGCCGACCGCCGGCGGTCCGATGCGCGCCCGCGAGCTGGCCACCGGCGTCGGCCAGCGGCAGTAGATAGCGGCCGGCAACGGCTTCTGGGCACCGCCGCAACCCACTCGAGTTTTCCTTGTTTAAGGGATGACTCTCTGTTTCTGTGTCGAAACCGGGGGTACCGAAGACCCATGGCCAGATCAAACGTCAAATCTGTTCCAAAACCGGGCGAGGTCTGGCTCAGCTGCCCGCCCTACCTGATGCTGGCCCGCATCGTCGACGTCAACCTCACCGCAGAGCCACCGGTGGTCAGCTACGAGCTCCACGACGAGGATGGCTCCCTCCTGCAGGCGGTCGAGCACGCCACACTCGACCGCGGCTGGTGGCGCACCTTCCAGCGCCTCGAGCCCCGCTTCGGCTAGCCCTCCTAGGACCAGCTAGTCGGCTTTGCCGACGGCCGAGAGCGCTTCCTCGGCGTTGTCGAAGACGAGCCCGTTGTTGGTGAGGCCGGTCATCGCCAGCACCCGCAGGACCTGGTCGGTCGGCGCGTAGACCGCAAGCCGGTTGCCTTCCTCCTCCATCCGGTTGTGCGCCCGGAGAATCACGGCGATGCCGGAAGAGTCGATGAAGGCGCAGCTCTGGAGACCGACGAGGACCGTCGTGCACTCGGTCACGGCCTTGGTCAGGATCTCGTCGAGCTGCCCAGCGACGGCGAGGTCCAGCTCACCTTCGATCTGAATGTCCCTGCAGCCGGGCCGCAGGTCTTGCTCGGTGACGTTAAAGCGCTGCATTGGACGAATCGTACTTGGCAAACCTAGGCATGGATGAAAACACCTCCGCGGATCGATTCTTCTCGTTCGGTCCGTAGATCGGCTCCAGTCCAGCCGAATCTCGTGCCTTTCTCAATGGAGTAATGCGCCGGCGCCTGGCTCCGGTGCATCAAAGCGATCCTAGCCTAAGCTCGCGGCTGTGTCTCGTCGGTCGAAACTGCCGCCGCCGGAGGAGATCGTCGCGGCGATCGTCGAGCTCGCCGACGACGGCTTCTGCCGCCGGAACGAGCTGGTGCAGCGTTTCCCGAAGTTGGGGGCGCGGGACCAGCGGCGCGCCCTGCGCCGGGCGATCGCGCAGGGGCTCGTGATCGAGCGGCGGGGTCCCGACGGCGGCTTCCACCTCGCGGTCAGCAGTGAGGGTTGGAACCTCCACCGCAGTGGGTAGCTGGGACCAATGAGCCCTTCCGTCGAGGACGTGCCGGCCGCTGTCCAGGGTTACGCCGAGCCCGGGAAACGGCCGCCCTTCGCGCCCTACCTCGCCTTCATGAGCATCTTCGGCGCGCTTGTCAGCGCCGCGCTGCTCGTCGCCAAACGTCAGGGGCGCGAGCTGCCCGAGCAGGTCGGCGCGGGCCAGCTGCTGCTGGTCGGCACCGCCTCCCACAAAGTCAGCCGACTGCTGGCGAAGGACAAGGTGACGAGCCCCTTGCGGGCGCCGTTCACCGAACTCGAAGGCAAGGGCGGACCGGCCGAACTCGAGGAGAGCTCCCGCGGGACGGGCCTGCAGAAGGCGATCGGGGAGCTCCTGATCTGTCCCTACTGCCTCGGGCTCTGGGTGGTCGCCGCTTTCTCGGTCGGGCTGATCTTCGCCCCGCGGGTGACCCGCTTCGTCGCCTCCCTCTTCGCGGCGCTGACGATCTCGGACTTCTTCCAGATCGCCTACAAGGCGGCCGAGGAGAAGGGCCTGGGTTAGCCGCTCGTGCCGCGACCGCTGGAGGAGGCCGTCATCGTCATCACCGGCGCCTCGAGCGGGATCGGGCGCGCCGCGGCGCTGCGGCTGTCGCGGCGGGCGCGGGGGCTGGCGCTGTGCGCGCGCTCCGAGGAGCCGCTGGCCGAAGTCGCCGCCGAGTGCGAAGGGGCCGGCGCGGAGGTTCTCTACCGGGCGCTCGACGTCTCCGACGAGGAGGAGGTCGAGGCGCTGGCGGCGGCGGCGGTCGAGCGCTTCGGGCGGATCGACGTCTGGGTCAACAACGCCGGCGCGATCGCCTACGGCACCTTCGAGGAGATCCCCTCCGAGGTCTTCCGCCAGATCGTCGAGACGAATCTGATGGGCCAGGTGCACGGGGCGCGGGCGGCGCTGCCGCGGTTCCGCGAGCAGGGCGCGGGGGTGCTGATCAACATGTCCTCGATCTGGGGACGGGTCAGCTCGCCGCAGGTGACCCCCTACGTCGTCAGCAAGAACGCCGTCCGCGCCTTCTCCGAATGCCTGGCGGGGGAGCTGGCCGACGACGAGGAGATCCAGGTGGCGACGATCGTCCCGCAGGCGGTCGACACGCCGATCTTCGAGCACGCCGGCAACTACACCGGCCGCCAGGTGCGGCCGATCCCGCCCGTCCTCGACCCCGAGCAGGTGGCGCGGGGGATCGAACTCTGCGCCGAGAACCCGAAGCGGGGGGTCAACTACGGCCGGGCGGGGCGAGCGCTGGAGATCCTCTATGCGGTGGCACCCCCGCTCTACCGCCGCCTCGCCCACAGCGCCTTCGTCCGCGGCACCTGGGGGAACGTCGCCGCCGATCCCTCGCCGGGGAACGTCCTGCGCAGCCGCGGGCCGCACACCGTCGAAGGCGGCTGGCACGGGCGGCGCCAGGGGGCGCTGCGGCGGGCCTTCGCCGCGGCTGCCGCCGGGGGGATCTCGGGGCTTTTCAAGAAAAGTTCTTGAGGTTTACGGCGAGGGCGCCGGGGGGTACCGTCCCCCCAACATGCGGGAGAACCACCTGGCATGGATCTTTGGCTCGTCGCGCAGCGGCAGCACCTGGCTGCTGAAGATGCTCTCCGACCTCGAGGGCGTGGTCCCGGTCGACGACCCCCACCTCGGCCACCACCTCGGCGTCTGGCGACCGATCCCGCTGGCCTGGGCCGCCTGCGACGACCCCCCCGAGCTCAGCACCCTGCTCGAGGTGAAGGCCGAGGAGTCCGGCTACTTCTTCGCCGAGCGCCACCGCAACGCCTGGCAGGGGCCGCTGCGGGAGCTGATCGGCGCCCGCTTCGAAGCGCAGGCGACGGACGCGGGCGTCACCGACCCGGACGAGGCGGCGGCGTTCGTGGTCAAGGAGCCGGGCTCCCACGTGGCCCCGTTCCTGGCCGAGCTGTTCCCCCGGTCGAAGGTGATCTTCCTCCTTCGCGACGGTCGCGACGTGATCGACTCCTGGCTCGACGCCTACAGCGAGGGCTCCTGGGCGATCCCCGGCGGCGCCTTCCCGGTCAGCGAGGAGGGGCGGATCCCCCTGATCAAGTGGCTCTCCGCCGTCTGGGCCTACCGCAGCCGCGCGGTCAAACAGGCCTATGACTCGCGCGCGGACGAGGACCGGATCCAGATCCGCTACGAGGACCTGCGCGACGAGACCGAGACCTGGGTGACGCGGGTCTGCGAGCTGACCGGCATCGACACCGCCCGGGTGCCCGAGGTGGTCGAAGGGCACAGCTTCGAGAAGCTGCCGCAGGAGTCGCGCGGGCCTCGCTCCTTCACCCGCCAGGCGCGAGTCGGGGGCTGGCGCGACAACCTCAGCGCGGCCGAGCGGGCGGCGATGCACGAGGCGCTTGGCGGCGCCCTGGAGGAGTTCGGCTACACCGCCGACCCGCCGCTCGCCGCCTCTGCCTGAATCGTCAGATCCGCAGCCACTCGAGCCAACCGGCCGCGAGGACGAGCCGGGCGATCTCCATGTAGCCGTAGGCGCCGGGATGGGCGCCGTCTCCGGCCGCCACCTCGTGCCGCCAGAGGTGCGACCGCTGCAGCTGCTCGACGAGGGGCACGAAGAGTGCTCCGCGCTCTTCGCAGAGCTCCCCGAAGGCGGCGGAGAGGGCGACGACCCTCCCGTTCGCGTCTTCGTCGTCGATCGCCGCCGGGCCGAGGACGAGCGGTCGCATCCCGAGCTCCGCGGCGCCGTCGAGGACCGATTCCAGCGCCTCCAGCGATTCCTCCCGGGAGCAGCGAAGGCTCCCGTCCCGCAGCGCGACGTCGTTGACGCCGAAGGCGAACACCGCCCGCGAGTCGCTGCCGTCGTCCGGCAGGCGCGGCGTCGCCTCCGCCAGCCAGCGATCGGCGACCTCGACCGAGGTCTGACCCCTGACGCCGAGGTTGTAGGAGGTGACCGGAACGCCCGCGGCGATGGCCGCGCCGGCGATCCGGCCCGCCCAGCCGAGCGCCTCCGGATCCCCGGTGCCGACGGTGTGGGAGTCGCCGAAGAACATGACGTAGCGTTCGAGCACGCCCCCATGATCGCGATCCTCGCCGACACCCACATGCCGAGGGGCAACCGGGCGCTGCCGGCGGCGTGCGTGGAGAGGATCCGGGCGGCGGAGGCGGTGATCCACGCCGGCGACTTCTTCGCCGCCTCGGTCCTGGCGGAGCTGCGGGAGCTCAACCCCCGCCTCCACGCCGTCCACGGCAACGTCGACGAAGCGACCCTGCGGGAAGAGCTGCCGGAGTCGCTGCGGATCGGCATCGGCGACCGCGCCGTCGCCGTCGTCCATGACTCCGGGCCGAGCAAGGGCCGCCTCGCCCGCATGCGCGCCCGCTTTCCCGATGCCGACGCCGTCGTCTTCGGCCACAGTCACCTCCCCCTGCACGAAGAGGAGGACGGCTTCCAGATCTTCAACCCCGGCAGCCCGACCGAGCGCCGCCGCGCCCCCCGCCACTCGATGGGCCTCCTCCACCCCACCCCCTCCGGGCTGCGGTTCGAGCACGTCTGGCTCTAGTCGCCGCATGGTTTTGTCCCGGGCGCGGCGGGGGTAGGTGGACGGCACCTGCCAACCACCACCCAAGGAGGAAGACGATGGCCGAGTTGACGACTTTGGAGGAGAAGCTTGCGGAGGTGATCGGGCTCGCCGAAGCCGCGGTCAAAACCACTGAAAAAGTCGAGGACCTGGTCGACGACGAGCAGATCGCGGCCAGCCTGCAACAGATGCGCGAGGAGGCGGAGGAGACGGCGCGCCGCGGCACCGAGGTGGCCGACCAGCGCGAGGGCAAGAAGACGGCGATCCTCGAAAAGGCGAAAGAGACCAAAGGCGAGGCCTCCGAGATGGCCGAGACCTACCTCGGCGACGAGGCCGACGGGCTCGACGGCTTCGAGTTCCTGACGATGGCCGAGGCCGGCGAGGTCGGCCACTGGGCGGTGCTGAAGAAACTCAACGAGCAGGCCGGGGAGACCAGGGTCTCCGAACTGGTCGAGTGGGCGCTGCCGATCCAGGAACGGCACTTCAGCCAGGTCAAAGAGGGCTCGCTGCAGCTGGCGGGCGAGAAAGACCCCTACGAGGAGGCATAATCGCCGGATGGCCCAGAGCGCAGACCCGAATCGCCTCCTGGCCATCTACCTGAACGACCACTTCGCGGCGGCCACGCTCGGGGTCGAGCTGGCCCGCCGCCTGCGGTCGAGCAACCGCGGCGACGCCGAGATGGGCGAGCCGCTGGCGAGGATCTGCACCGAGGTCGAAGCAGACCGGGACACGCTGAGCCGGTTGATGGACCGGCTGGGCGTCGACCGCAACCCGGTCAAACCCGCCCTCGCCCGGGTCGCCGAGCGCCTTGGGCGCCTGAAGCTGAACGGCCAGCTGCGCGGCTACTCCCCGCTCAGCCGGATGATCGAGCTCGAGGGCCTCGCCACCGGGATCGGCGCCAAGCTCCAGCTCTGGAACGCGCTCGAGCAGAACTTCGGCGAGAGCCTCGACGGCTTCGACTTCGGCGCCCTCGCCGAGCGCGCCGACAGGCAGGGGCAGCAGGTCGAGGACCTCCACCTCGCAGCGGCTCAGCGCGCCTTGCCTAGCGCGACCGCCAGCTCTCAAGGCGTCCCCTAAGCGACGGCCATCGAGACCGGCCACTGGTCGGCCACGGCTTTGGCCGCACTCTTCTCCTCGGCGAGGATCGACTCCGCGAGGGCCACGGTCTCCTCGTCCCCGGCGCGGCGGGCGACGCGGAGCAGCAGCTCGTAGGCGGCGACCTCGAGGTTCTCGACCGCGTAGGCGAAGCCGGCCAGCTTGGCGGGGGTATCCGGCTGGGCGGCGAAGAAGCCGCCCCAGTTGAGGGCGCCGAGGCGCAGCATCGCGTCCTTGATCCCCGAGGCGGTCGAGCCGCGGTCGTCGAGGCGACGCTCGATTTTCTCCAGGTGCCCTTCGGTCTCCCGCTGGTGGTGGTCGAGGACGGCGCGAAGCGCCTCCGGCACCTCCATCTCCTTGCTTTTGGCCAGCAGTTGCTTCGACTGCCCCTCGAGCGCGTGGACATCGGCCAGGTAGGTGTTGACCTGGTCGGATAGGTCGTCATCGTCGTCGTCCAGGTCGAGGTCGTCCAACGCCTGCTCGACCGCTTCGTCCCAGCTGGCGGCGATCCGGCCGGCCATCTCCCGCTCCTCCTCGGCGATCGCTTCCGCCATCGCGGCGGTCTCCTCGTCGCCGGCTTCGCGGGCGGCGATCGCCAGCAGCTCGTAGGCGGCCACCTCCATGTGCTCGTAGGAGAAGGCGTGCATCGCCAGCTTGCCGGGAGTGTCCGGCTGCGAGCGGGCGAAGAGGACCATCCCGAAGGCGCCGGCCTTCCCGGCCACGTCCTTGATCTTCGAGGGGGAAGCGTCGTACGCCTCCAGGCGTTGGCGCACCCGCCGCTCCTGGGATTCGGTCTCCCCGAGGTGGCGCTGGAAGGACTCCGAGAGCGCCCCTTCGACCATCTTCGGGGCGCGTTCCATCTGGATGCGCGCCTGTTCCTCGATCGAGTGGACGTCGGTCAGGTACTTGACGAGCTGGGTCTGCGGATCGTTGTCGGGCATGTAGGTCCACTACCCGCAGCGGAGAGGCAGCACGCCTTGGCCTCTAGACGAAGGCGCTCTCGCGGTCGAGCAGGTGCAGCCGCACCGTCGTGCCCCGGGCGCCGGAGCGGATCTGGACCAGATCGCAGAGCTGGTTCGCGAGCCAGAGCCCGCGGCCGCCCTCCTGGGAGATGTCGGGGCGCAGCCGGCCCACCAGTGGCTCTTCGATCCGGCCGCGGTCCTCGACCTCGGCCAGGAGCCGGGTGTCCTCGCGCCAGAGCCGCAACGTGCCGGAGCCGCCGCCGTGCATGACGCTGTTGGCGGCCAGCTCGCTGGTGGCGGTGACGAGGTCGGCCACGGCGAGGGGGTCCAGGCCCGCCGCCTCGGCGGCGGCGGCTACGCGGTTGCGCACCTCCCCAAGCCCTGTGAGCCCAAAAGCCAGCGTCTCCGGGATCGCGGCCGGCGGCGGCAGCTCGCCTCCGAAGGCGTCGAGGACGGGGTCGAATGAGGCGCTCTCCTCCATCCGGCCCTCCCGGTGAAGATGGGGATGGGAACAGGCGACCACCTCCAGCACCTCGTCCCCGAGCGAACCGGCGTCGTAAGGGCACAGCAGCGACCAGGAGGACCCGGGGTCGAAGGCGACGTTGAGCAGCGCCTCGTGGCGCTGGCACTCGTCCAGCGCGGCCCGGCTGCGAGCGGCCCAGACGGGTTCCCCGATCCCGCGCACGGGGCGACCCCCCGCTTCGTCTACGAACTCGCGCCAGAAGGGGATGATCCAGGCGGGGTTGCGGCCCAGCTTCTCCATGTCGGCGAAGCGAACGTCGTCCGCCCGGCCCACCTCTCCTTCGAGCATCTCGCGCTGGGAACGGCCGACGGCGACCATGAGCGGCTCGCCCGCCTCGAGCCCCGCGCGCAGGAACGGGACGGTGCCCTCCAGATACTCGTCCGGGCCCTCGTAGATCAACGCCTCGTGTTGAAAACCGACGTGTTCCATGGCTAGGTCTTGCATTTTGACTTCCCGCCCGCCATCGCTTCAAACGGGGTTTGTTCACATAACTGGTGGGTATTGATACCTCCAGCACAACGGTCACAGCGCCGGTTGTGTCGGGAGGTAAACCACTCACTTCTCACGGCAGCGGCACGGAGATTGGGAGAGGTATCCAGTTCACCCAGCCCACCTTCGAAAAGCCGGAGCAGACGATGAACGCCCCACCTGGACCCCTCAGCACCAAGGACGCAGCAAAGGTCCGCGACGAGATCCGCGGCCCGGAGATCGGCCCGGCGCTGAAACGCGACATGCTGCTACAACGAGTCCGCGCAGCGCGGAAGAGACTTTCGCCGATCCCGGGCGCGATACCGAGACTGCGGTAGCCACGGCCCTGCCACTGCGCTAGAGTCGTCAGAAGGGTTTATCCGGTGCCGCCAGGGAAGCGGCGCTTCCGATGCTCCCCGTCCGAGGCAAGACCGAGGGTCCCCCATCGCGAGGAGCCCCGGGACTTCCGAACACATAGAACGGAGGTTCCGATGCCCGATGACAACGCCCCGCTCGAAAGCGGGTTACTCACCGTCAAGCAGCTCGACGAAGGCCTGCAGCTGCGCCTCTCGCTGAAAGGAGAGCTCGACCTCTCCAATGCGAAGATCGTCGAGACCGCGCTGACCGAGGCCTTTGCCTCCGACAAGAGGATCCTCGTCGACCTCGGCCGGCTCGAGTTCCTCGACTCGACCGGAATCGCCCTCCTCGTCTCTGCCTTGGGGCGGCCCGACGCGGAACGGCTCAGCTTCCTGCCCAGCGAGTCGAGCGGCGTCCGCCGCCTGCTCAGCCTCACCGGCCTCGACAAGCGGATGCCCATCTCGACGACGACGTCGGCGGGATCCACCCCGGTCCTGCCCGCGGTCTAGCTGGGACCTGCCGGCACCAGTCCCGACTCGGCCTCGGCCAAGCGCCTTCGCAGCTGCCGCTCGGAGTGGGCGGCGACCGGGATCACCGACTCGCCGTAGCGGACGCCGCCGAAGCGCAGGCGCTGGAGCACCGCCAGCCAGGCGCAGACGCCGCGCTCGAGGATCCAGACCGGGGCCAGCAGCGAGGAGGTGGCCGGGAAGACGGCGCTGCCGCCGGCGCGGCGGCGGCCGCGCTCGGCAGCAGCGATAGCGACACCCGCAGCAGCGGCCGCCAGGGCGGGTCGCCGCTTGACGGCCGCGAGCAGGAGCAGCGGCACCACCGCCAGCCAGAGCGCCATCCGCAGCGGCAATGCGAAGTCGTCGTAGGCCTGGCGGGTCCGCTGCCCCCAGAAGTGCGCGGACGAGGGCGGCACCCGCGCCACGTAGAGGTCGAGCGGCGAGGTCGTGCGCCCGCCGTGGGCGCGCACGGTGCGGATCAGCTCCAGGTTCTCGAAGAGGACGTCGCCGTCGTAGAGGCCCATCGCCAGCACCCGCGAGCGCCGCACCGCGAGCGTCCCCGGGTAGTCGCGCCCGACGCTGCGGTTGAGCAGCGTCCGCGCCGTGTCCCAGCGGGCGTGCCAGGGGAGGCGGTCGAAGTAGTTCTGGGGGCGGACGAGGTCGTGCTCGTCGAGCAGCTCGGCGGCGCGGCGCAGCGCCTCCGGCTCGTAGCGGACGTCGTCGTCGGCGATCACGACACGGTCGTGGGCGGCCAGCCGCAGGCCGGTCCTCACCCCGGAGACTTTCCCCATCAACCAGCGCTCGCCGTCGGCCGGGGGCACGTGGGTCGCGTGCTCCCCCCAGGCCTCGGCGTTGGCCGCGAAGACCTCGGGCGCGGAGCCGTCGACGACGATCACCTCGGCGCAGGGGGGAGCGATCCGGGCGAGGTAGTCGGCCAGTTCCGCCCGCTGCTCGCCGTCGCGCCAGCGGATCGGGACCACGTAGGAGATCACGCCGCGACCGGGACCAGGGGCGAGCGCAGCGAGGTCTCCCCTTCCTCCCATGAATCCATCAGGTGGGTCGCCCAGCGCGTCTCCACCTGGAGCAGCGCCCGCGCCCCGAAGAGGACGTCGGCGGCGACCTCGGGCTCCTCCGCGGCGAGGCCGCCGGCCAGGTCCCAGGCGGCGATGTTCTCGTGCACGGCGTCGGCCTCGACGTGCTCGTCGTAGAAGTGGGTGACCTCGGGCCCGTAGCCGAGCCGGCGCAAGGCGTTGCCATAGCGGCGGTTGGGGATCGAGGAGGTCATCTCGAAGGCGGCGAGGTGGCCGACGATCGCGCCCCGGCGGCGCCGGTGCAGGCCGAAGCCCGTCATCAGGTTGACCGTCGCCATCGTCACCCCCGGCCAGCGGTCGAGGTAGCGCCCGTACACCGGGTCGAGGCCGAGGCCGCTCATCGTCTTCGCGAACAGCACCGAGTGCATCCGCTCGGCGTCGCCGCCGCCGTACTCGTCGAACTGAACCTCCAGCAGCGCCGCCTTCGGTCGCGGCGAGAGCCGCGGGATCGCCCAGGAGTGCGGATCGGACTCCTTCAGCTGGTAGGCGGAGCGGTGGACGACGTGCTCGAGCACCTGCTCGCGCGTTCCTTGCGTCTCCATGTAGCGCGAGAGCGGCGGGCCGGGGTCCTCGGCGACGATCTGCTGCAGGGCCTCGCCGACCGAGTCGAGCTCCTGCGCTTCCGCCGGCGGGACCAGCTCCGCCACCGCTTCTTCGAAGGGTCGCTCCAGGGCGCCGCGGAAGGCGATCAGCGAGGGCGACCACTCCCAGCCTTCGTCGACTCCGCGGATGCTGGCGTAGGAGAGCTCGTAGGCGACGTAGAGCGCCAGCTGCAGGTCCTCGTCGGCGATCGGATCGGGCGAATCGATCAGGCCGGGGGCCGCTATCCGCATCTGCGCCGGTCCTTCCAGCGCCTCGAACAGCTGCTCGCTGAGGGGGCCCCGCGGCGGGGGCAGCTCGATCAGGCGCCCGGCCATGGCTCCGGTGAGCTCGGGGCTTTGAACCCGATCAGCTTGTGGGTGCCGTCGCAGAGCGGTCGGATCTGCGATTTGCCGCAGCGACAGAGGGCGATCGTCCGCCGCTCCGTCGGCAGCTCGTTGCCGTCCCGATCCTGAATAGCGAACTCCCCCCGCACGAGGTACGGGCCATCGGGGTACGGGGTGATGGTCACGGGTGGCGGCTGGTTGGAGGCCATCCTGGTACCGATACCCATGAGTTGCCTTGGTAAATCGTCCCTTTCCGTGGGTATGGAAAAGGGCATGACCGTCCAGCCAAACCACCCCGACAATCCCAGCGGTACCAGCAACGGAGAGACCAGCCACTACGACTCGGTGCGGGCGGAGATCTCGCGCGAGATGGTGCGCCTCTACAAGGAGCTGTTCGGGCGCGGCCCGACCAAAGCGCGGACCGAATTCGCCGGCCCGGACATCGTCATCTGCTCGCTGGAGAACACCTTCACCCCGGCCGAGCGCAGCCTCGCCGAAATGGGCGAGCACCAGCGGCTGCGCGACACCCGGATGTACTTCCAGGCGGCCACCCACGAGAAATTCCGCGAGATCGTCGAACGCCTGACCGGGCGCAAGGTGCGGGCCTTCATCAGCGGCCTCGACGCCGAGGAGGACGTCTGCGCCGAGGTCTTCTACCTGGAGAACCGGCCTTAGGGCACCGGCGGCTAGCTGCCGGTGCCGTTTTTCCGCGACTTCTTGGCCTCCGCGGCGGCTTTCTCCAGCTTCTCGGCCTCGCGCTCTTTCGCCGCCGCTTCCTCTTTGGCCTCGAGGCTCTCTTCTTTGGCCTCGATCTTCTCCAGCTGCGCGGTCTTCTCCGCTTTGGCGTTCGACCGTTTCGCTTTGGCGGCGGATTTGGCCGCTTTCTCCTTCTTCTTGGCCTCGGCTTTTTTCGCTCGGGCCTCGCGGTCTTTGCGCCGCTTCTCGGCTTGACGCCGCTCCTGCTCGGCCTGGCGGCGCGCTTCCGCGGCGGCTTTCTCCGCGGCTTCACTCACCCTCGCCTGTCGCTCCTCGGCCTCGCGCTCCTGCACCTCGGCTTTCTCGCGCAACTCCGTCGCGCGCTCGCGCTCTTTCGTCGCCAGCAGTGCCGCGCGTCCTTCTTCACGCAGCTCCGCATCGGCGAAGAGGACGCCGGTGGCACTGCGAGCGCCGGCCTCGGCTCGGTCGAGCAGGTGCTTGGCCGACGAATCGGAGCCGCCGAATGCGCCAAAGGCGGCGTCAAACGGTGCCCGCGCCAGCTTCACCGACGAGTTGAAGATCGTCTTCGGAATGGTCGGCATCGACATCAGTTCTCCTCCTTGGGGTCGATCGTGGCCGCAGCTGCTTCGGCACGGTCGGCTTTGCGCTGCAGCTCCGCCGCCTCGCGCTTGGCCTCGCTCTTCTCCGCCGCCGCCTCTTGACGTTTGTCCTGCGCGCGGCTTTCGCCGGCCAGCCGCTCGCGCTCGGCGGCGGCCTTCTCGACTTCGGCGCGGCGCCCTGCCTCGCGCTCGTCTTCGGCCCTCCTCCGCTCGGCCTCCTCCTGGGCCTCGATCTCGGCGGCCTCCAGTTCGACCTCGTGGCGCTCGGCCTCGGTCTCGGCGCGCTCGGCCTCGATCTCGGCTTCCCGCTCCTTGCGCTCGGCCTCGGCGGCCTTGGCGGCCACCTCCGCCTGGGCGTCCGCCTGGACCTCCTGCAGATGTCCCTCGCGCTGGAGGTCATCTCGGCCCAGGGCCGCTCCGGCCAGCTTCTTCGCCCGGCCCGCCACCTTGCCCAAGGGGCCTCCGGCGACTTTCTCTTGCTCGCTCAAGCTGTTCTCCTCTTTCCGATTCTTTCTTCTGGCTTCTCGTTCTCCCCCTACCCCTGGTAAGCGGTCGCCGAACCGGAGTGAGGTCACACTTCTCGGCTCAGTACCTGAGGATCGCCGCCACTCCTTCGGCCTCACCCAGAGGCGCGGCGACCTCGTCGCGGACCACCGTCACCTTGGCGCTGCTGGCGAGGGCGGCGCGGATCAGCGACTCGGCCTCTTCGCCGATCGCCGCGTCGAAGACGAGGTGGTCGACCCGCCCTTCCGCCAACGCCTCCTTCGTCTCCTGCCGGCCGGCCGCGCCGCGACTGCCGCCCTTCGCCTCGGCCAGGACGCGCTCGACCACCGCCCGCTGGTTTTCGCGATCGAGCCGCTCGACCACCTCGGCGACCGCCTCGTTCAGCTTCCCCTTCGGCAGCGAGATCAACTCTCCGTCGCCGCCGATCGTCAGCTTCGCCCGGGCCGAGTTGAAGCCGGACTTGAAGTGGTCCGCGTCCCTGGCCGGCCCGAAGACGACGACTTCCTCCAGCCCCTGCTCCTCCAGTGCTTTGGCGGCGAGCCCGCCGCACTCGCCGAGGAAGCGATGGCGGTTGTGGTCGAGCCGTTCGTCGAACTGGTCGTGGCCGGAGGCGCTGACCCCCTGGGCGCGGGCGGGGTTGTTGGTGCTCTGCGATTTACGCTCGCGCCAGTCGCGGCTGAAGATCGTCAGCTCCCAGTCCTCGAGCTCCTCCAGCGATCCTTCGGCGCAGCGCAGCAGCTTCACCCGCTCCGAGGAGAGAAGGGCGACGCCGCGCGCGGTGCCCCGGCCGCAGAGGTCGAGCAGGGGCGCCACCACGGGCTCGACGCCGAACTCGACGCAGGCGTCGGCGACGGGCGCGACCGCGATCCCGAACCAGTGCTCGGCGCCGTTCTTCTCGGCGACCTCGACGAAGCCGGCTTCGCCGCGCGGAGGCGGTCGCAGATCGCCGTCTTCGAAGCGCTCGGTCAACCGTTTCGCCGTCGCCCGCAGGGCGACGCGGCGGTCGTGCTCGGCCTCCTTGTGGGCGTCGAGCACGGCGTCGAGCCCGTTGCGGAGCTCGGTCCGCCAGGCGCCGCCGCGGTCGGCGGGATCGAACCCGAGATAGACAGAGAGAACGCCCAGCGGGGGGCGCCATTCGCTCAACTCGTGGGCAGCCTCCAGCGTCGGTTGGGTCATCGATTCGCCTCCTTCGTCGGGTGCGCTTCGGCTACCCCGCAGCCGGGTAACCCGAACCCATGGAGACCTTCCTCGACACGCCCGTCCCTGGCCCTCCGCAACCGGACCCGGAACCCCCCTCGCCGACGCCGGGCCCCGGCCCGCCGGGCCCTCCCCAGCCGGACCCGGCGCCGCCGCGGCCACAACCGCAGCCGCAGCCGCAGCCGCAGCCGCAGCCGGGGGCACCGGAAATCGCCAGCTAGCCGGCGGCGCCTGAGTAGCGCAGGGACCCCGGCGTGTCGAGGTCCTCGCCGGTCTCCAGCAGGGTCTTGAGGCCGGAGAGGATCATCGGCCAGCCGCCGTAGAGTTCGTTGTTGGCGTCCTCGCCGAGCTGGTCGTGGGTCACCCGCAGGCGGCAGGAGCTGCCGACCGGCTCGATCTCCCAGGTCACCCGGGACTCGCCTTCGCGCTGGACGTCCTCGCTCCAGAGCGCGGTGAAGCTCTGGACCAGCCGCCGCGGCGGGTCGACCTCGAGGTTGCGGCCGCCGGCGATCTCGACCACGCCCGGGACCGCGGACTTGTACTCGCTCCCCTCGGTCCAGTCGGAGGCGGTGCCGACCCCGAAGCTGTAGCGCTTGCGCATCTGCTCGCTGGTGATCGCCTCCCAGAGGCGCTCCGGCGTCGTCTTGATGTAGATCTCGAACACGGTCATCGTCCCGCGTCCGCCGACCACGGCGTAGGGCTGCTCTGCATTCATCGCTGTTTCTCCTCTTTCTCCAGTTCCTGCTTCAGCTCGCTGAGCGCCGAGGCCCAGGGCTGCGCGTACTTGCCCACCCAGCGGTCGTGGATGAGCCTGATCGGGACGGGGTTGAGGAAGTGCAGCTTTTCGCGGCCGCGCTTCTGCGTGGTCACCAGCCCTGCCCCCTCGAGCACCTTCAGATGCTTCATCACGCCGAAGCGGGAGATCGGGAGCTCCTCTTCCAGGGCGCTCAGGCTCTGCCCGTCCCGCTCGAAGAGCCGGTCGAGCAGCTCGCGGCGGGTGGGATCCGCCAGCGCCTTGAAGACCTCGTCCATGGTGAGGATAATAGGTGACCATACAGGGCAAGTATCCCTTCACGGGGGGTAAGAATTTCGCGCTAGAAAGCGCCGAATTTCCGTCCTGACCTAGCCCTACGTTTCCCGGCCCATAAACAAGCGGCCGGGACGCGCTGCTGTCACAGACGCCCCGGCCTGAGCACCGAAAGGACGTGGCCTTCGATGCCTGACCGGAACCCTAGTCAGCGGCAGCCCGCAGAAGACGACGAGCGCGGGGACAAATACACCCAGCGAGCCATCCTGACCTTCCTCATGGGCGAGTTTCCCGCTCGGCATTCCGAGGCAAGCCTTTGGTGGATGGGACTCGGCAGCACCGATGACCTAGACCAGGCAATCAACATGCTCGACCTCGTCGGCCTGATCTGGCGCGACGGCAGCGCCCTGGTGCCGACGGCAGCCGCTCGACATTTCGAATGGCTCGAACTGTCGTGATGCCGGCGGATCGGAGCAGGGGGGCTTGGCGACGCCCAGCCGGGCGCGTCGCCTGCTTCCCGTCGCTCGCTAGGCGAGGGAACGCTCGCGAGTCATCTCCACGCCCCATTCAATGTCTTCAAGGGTCGGAGGCTCGCGAGAGATGAACACCGTGTGGTACGGAATCTCCTCGCCCTCCACCGCTAGTTCGTAGCCGGGGAAAGCATGGGAGAGGTTGCGGAGGTCCGTTGCATCTTCGTCCCAATGTTTCTGAACGACTTCATCAACGAGTGCCAGTTGATCCCTGGTCAGCCAGTCGATCTGCGCTTTGCGCTTGGCAACGATCCTCTTCTGTCGGTACATGTAGCGACCGACCTCCCGAATCTCGATTGATCCCGAGTCCTGAAGGTCGCGCTCCGCGAGCAGTTGCTCATCAGCAAGCGGCCCGTGGGGCTTCTTTCGATAGCACGCGCCAGTGATTGACTCGCCGAACTCGGCGTAGGCACCGAAGTCGCTGAGAAACAGCAACTTGGCGAGCTTGACGCGCCCGAAACGGGGGTCGTCACTCGACCTCTCAGCGAGGTAGAGAATCAACTCCCGGGTTCTGTCTATGGCTTTCTTAGTCATAAAATGCCTGCAAATCTGCGTCTTTTTGTCTGTACATTCCGCATGGTAGCGGACGGTGCGGTTGGGCTTAGCAGAATTGAGCGTTGACCCCGGGACTTCGACGCGGTGTCCCGAAATCCCGTCCGGCCGGCCGGATACAACATGGCGGTCCTGTCGTTCGCCTTTCGGGTTCGACGCTTCATAAGGGGGCCTTTCCGGCGGGGGCCGGGGAGGCCCCTTTGCTTTCCGTCGCGGTTCCGACCGCGGCCACCGCTAGAACATGCGGCCATGAAGCGAATCGGCCACACCCGAAAACCTGCGGCTCACCCCCCACGGAGCCGCCTTGCCATGAAAGGCGAAGACAGTGATGGAGCAGCACCTACTTAGCCCTCCCCCGTTTACCAGCGTTCAGGACGATGTCTTCGAGGAAGAGATGGCCGCCATCGTCCCCGATCCGCATGTCCGCGACCAGGTCGTCAACAGCATGGAACTGGCGATCACTCGCTCCGTCCTCGGCATCGGCCCTGCCATCGGCCGCTCGAAGCTCCCCGACGTGGAAACCGAACTGCTCGTCACGGAGAAGACCGGCATCTGCCCTGCGCTCCGCGTCCTCTTCTCGCTGAAGGACGAACCTCCCGAGCGCTTCATCTACTTCCTCCGCGCTGCCCTCAGAGGACGGCGCTAGCTGATGACCAGGGCTAGCCGCGCTAGCCTGAGGTCATGAGCAAGCGCCAGGACAAGACGCCTACGAAGATCAAGATCCCCGGTCGGAAGCGCTCCGAGGTGATGAAGGACTTCGAGAAGGTCTCCGGCCCGCTGCGGGGCCAGAACCAGGACCGGAAACCCAAGGCTTAGGCAGCCGCTCCGGTCCCCTTCAAAGGGCGGCGGTCTCGATCAGCTGCAAGAACATCGGGTGGGCGTCTTCGCGGCGGTTGTAGCGCCAGGTGTACTCATTGAGGTAGCCCTGTAGCCACTTGCGAGAGACCGCGTGGTAGGTGCCGGCGATGCCTCGCTTCAGGTTCCCGAAGAACCCCTCGATGGTGTTGGTGTACACGTCGCCTTCGACGTAGATTTTCTCGGCGTGCCGGATGCGTCGATGGGCGGCGAAGTGCTGGTCGAGCTTCCGGTAGCCCGCCCACTCGTCAGTGAAGACGATGGAGGACGGGAGTACGTACTGCTCAACGATGGAGCGCACAGGCGCTTGCTCGCGGTTCTCGGCGAGGGTGGCGCGGATGCGACCGCCGCGCTCGACCATGCCGACAACGGTGGTCTTCTTTCGTTTCGCCCAGATGACCGCTTCCTGACGGGTCATCTTCCCGTCGCTGGCGCGCGGCTTGCCACCCATCGCGGTCTCGTCTACCTCGACTTCACCTGACAGCGGCTCGGCGTCGGTCTCGTCCATCAACTGATTGCGGATGCGGTTGAGCATCCTCCAAGCGGTCTTGTAGGTCACGCCCAGCTCGCGCTCGAGTTGTTTCGCCGAGATCCCGCAGCGGGTCTGGGAGACCAAGAACATGGCGTAGAACCACAAGTGAAGGGACGTGGAGGACTTGTGGAAGATGCTGTTAGCGGTCGGATGCATGTGGTACCCGCAGTAGTCGCAGTCCCACGCCGGCCGACCGCTGACGCGATGGAACGGTCGGTCCAGTTCGCACTTCGGACAGAAGGCTTTCCTGCCCTCGGAATCGATCGCGCAGCGGGTCTTCCAGAGCCACTGCAAGCACGCCTCGTCATCGGGGAACTCGCGCATGAACTCCATGACGGAGTAGCGGGAATCGGAGGACTTGGCGCGGACAGGATTCGTGCGTGAGACAGGCGGCATTTCCGCTATTCAAGCAGAATTCTTACCCCCTGTCAAGGGATACTTGCCCCATACAGTCACCTGTCAACCCGACTACCGCAGAACGGGGAGTTCCTGGTTGACACCGATCGGTGTCATGCTTTATATCTCTTGAACGTTTAGGGCTCTTTCGCAGGGAAGGGGCTCGTGTCTCTCCAAGGGAGGAATCAGATGCAAGCGATCAAACGCTTGGCAGTACTCGTCTGCGCGCTTGCGGTCTTCGCCATACCGGCGACCGCCAGCGCGACCATCACGACCACCACTATCGACTACGGCCCGTACACGATCCCGGCCGGAAACGGCGACCCGCACGACCACCCGGGGATGGGGGCGATCACCAACCAGATCGTCTCCAACATCAAAAAGCCGTGCACCGGCTGCACGATCATCGGCGTCACCCCGGAGCTGGTCTACGAAAACGGGACCAAAGCGGTCATCACAGACGGGCCGATGCTCCACCACGCGATGTTCGCGGCGCAGTCGAGCGGCAAGTCCGACGTCACCTGCGCCGGCAAAGGGCCGGGACTGCTCGGCGAACGCTTCTTCGCCTCCGGCGACGAGCGCACCCCGATCGACCTGACCTCGCTGCCCTACGGCTACAAGGTCAACAGCAGCGAGACTTGGAACATGGTCTTCGACCTGATGAACTGGGCGACGACCAGCAAAACGGTGAAAATCCGGATGACCTGGAAGTACGCCACGGGGACCGACCACACCAGCCGCGCCGCGCTGCGCCCGGTCTGGCTCGACGTCGCCCAGTGCTCGCTGAACTCGTACTACTCGCCGGGCTTCGGCCTCAGCGACACGCACTACGACTGGAAATCGACCTTCGGCGGCAAAGTCATCGCCGCCGCCGGTCACATCCACGACCACGGCGTCAACATCGAAGTGACCAACAAAACCGCCGGCGAATCGCTGATCTGCAACTCGGTTGCGACCACCGGCGCCCCGGGTTACGTCACCCACTTGGACGGGCGTAAACACGTCTCCGGAATGAACGTCTGCACCGGCAACCCGGTCGCGACGATCACCAAAGGCGACACGATCCGCCTGCACTCGATCTACAACATCCCGGAAGGCCACCACGCGGTGGAAGACGCGATGGGAATCGCGCTCGTCTACATCGGCTAGACGCTTCCAGCCACCTAGCACCGAAAGGGCCGCTCGTCCAAAGGGACGGGCGGCCCTTTCTCAATGGGCGTGCCCGCCGCGGACGGTGCGCCACGACTGCCAGGTGATCCGCATGATCAGGGCGCTGATCCCGAGCCCGATCAGCGGGTCGGCGAGCTGGAGCCCAAGCGCGACGGCAGCGGCGCTGGCGACGACGGCGAGGCTGACGTAGGCGTCGGCTTTGGCGTGGTTGCCGTCGGCGACGAGCGCCGGGCTGTCGAGGGCGCGGCCCGCGTTGGTGCGAACGATCGCGGCGAGCCAGTTGCCGGCGTAGCCGATCAGCCCAGCGGCGGCAAGCGCGCCCAGGTGCTCGACCTCCTGGGGGTCGATCAGGCGGACGACCGCCTCGTAGGCGGCCACGGCAGCCGAGACGAAGATCGCGAAGACGACGAAGTAGCCGGCGATCCGCTCGGCTCGCTCCGAGCGGATGAGGAAGGCGATCCCGAGCGGGATCGCCGTCGCCGCATCGCCGAAGTTGTGGATCAGGTCTGCGAGCAGGGCGACGCTGCCGGTGGAGACGAAGATCGCGACCTGGATCAGCGCCGTCGTGCCGAGGATCGCGAGCGAGAGCCCGACCGCCTTCAACCCCTCGCGCGAGCGTTTGATCGAGTGGTGGACGAGGCCGTGGCTGTGTGGGTGAGCGTGTCCTTGTTTCATCCCATTCCGCGACTCGTGGTTCGAGGATCGCTTCGACCTGGCAGAGTAGCCGCGCTTCAAGTGCGCTCCGACCGGCATTCAAAGATGAACGAGCAGCCAACTTCCCCTGCCCCAGCCAGCGAAGCGCCCCTGGCGATCTTCGCCCGCTTCCTCAAGTTCGGCCTGCTGGCCTGGGGTGGGCCGGCGGCGCAGATCGCGATGATCAAGCGCGAGTGCGTCGACGAGGAGGGCTGGGTCTCCGAGGAGACCTTCAAGAAGACGCTCGCCGTCTACCAGGTGCTCCCCGGCCCGGAGGCCCACGAGCTATGCGTCTACTTCGGCCGGATGCGCGGCGGCAAGCTCGGCGGCTTCGCGGCCGGGCTCGGCTTCATGCTGCCCGGCTTCCTGCTGATGCTGGGCCTCTCGATCCTCTACGTCGAGGCGAACCTGGCCGGGCAGCTCGAGGAGCTGTTCTACGGCCTGACGGCGGCGGTCGGGGCGCTGGTCGCGCGGGCGCTGGTACGGCTCGGGCCCACCTTCGTCACCGACGTGCCGCTGGCGGTCATCGCCGTCGCCGCCTTCGCCCTCACCCTCTTCGCCGACGCGAGCTTCGTCCTGGTCCTGCTCGGCGCCGGCCTCGCCTACGAGCTGTGGACCAACGGCGGGCGTTGGCGGGGCCGAACCAACTCGATCTCCCTCGGCCCGCTCGCGATCGTCGCGCTCGCGCTCGGCACGATCACCCTCTCGCTGACGGCGGCGATCTTCTGGGAGGGCCTGAAGGCGGGGCTGCTGACCTTCGGCGGCGCCTTCACGGTGATCCCCTTCCTGCAGGAGAGCGCCGTCGAAGGCCAGGGCTGGCTGACCGAAAGCCAGTTCGTCGACGGCCTGGCGATGGGCGGCATCCTGCCGGCGCCGCTGATCATCTTCTCCACCTTCGTCGGCTACATGGCGGGGGGATTGGTCGGCGGGCTGGTGATGACGCTCGGCATCTTCCTCCCCGCCTTCGTCCTCCCGATCTTCTTCCACCGCGGTTTGGTCGCCGTGGCCGAGAACCCTCGGATCAGGCCGTTCCTGCTCGGGGTGGCCGCGGCGGTGGTCGGGCTGATCGCCGCCGTCGCCGTCTCGATCATCGAAACCAGCGTGGTCGACGTGCCGACCGCGATCCTCGCCGTCGCCGCCTTCCTCGCCCTCAACCGCTGGCACGGCAAGCTGACCGTGCTCTACGTGGTCCTCGGCTGCGGTGCGATCGGCGCGCTGCTACAGGCTACGGTGCTCTGATTTAATACCCCCTAGGGGTATGCTAGATTGTGGGCATGCAGAGTCACGGCCTCAACCGCCTCGCCTTCTCGGCCACCCTCCACTGCCTCACCGGCTGCGCGATCGGCGAGGTCCTGGGGATGGTGATCGGCACTGCGCTCGGCTTCTCCGACCTGGGGACGATCGCGCTCGCCGTCGCCCTCGCCTTCCTCTTCGGCTACGGCCTCACCAGCCTGCCGCTGCTGCGGTCGGGCCTGGCGTTGGGGGCGGTGATCCCGATCGCCCTCGCCGCCGACACGGTCAGCATCGCGGTGATGGAGATCGTCGACAACGCGGTCATGCTCGCCGTCCCCGGGGCGATGGAGGCGGGTCTCGACAGCGCCCTCTTCTGGGGCGCCCTCGCCTTCGCGCTGATCGTCGCCGGGGCGGTCGCCTTCCCCGTCAACCGTTGGCTGATCGCCCGCGGCAAAGGCCACGCGGTCGTCCACGAGACCGGCGCGCACGGGTAGAACCTCTAGAGGTTCACCTCGCCGGCGATCACCGTCTCGGAGCGGCCGCCGACCCAGATCGTCCCCTCGCCGTCCTCTGAGATCCGGATCCGGCCGCCGCGACCGATCGCGCCGCCCTGGGTGGCGAGGTAGGGAGCGGTGAGACGGCCGTTGCCGAGCAGCCACTGCGCCACCGAAGCGTTGAGGCTGCCGGTGACCGGGTCCTCCATCGCCAGCCCGTTGACCGGGGCGAAGGCGCGCAGCTCGATCGCCGCCTCGGAGCCCGGCGGATGGAAGCCGACGACGCCAAGGTCGAAGTCGAGCCGGTCCGGCCGCAGCTCCAGCACCCGCTCGGCACTCTCGAACATGGCGACGATCCAGCCCGGCCCGTTGTCGACCCACTCGACCGCGAGCATCTCGGCCGGGTCGACCCCGAGCGCGGCGGCAACTTTCGCGGTCTCCTCATCTGAAGCGCGTCCAGAGCGGATCAGCGGCGGCGCCGCGAAGGCCAGCTCATCCCCTTCGCGCCTGATCCGCACCAGCCCGGCGTCGCACTCCTGCACGATCTCCTCAGCCGCGGCCTCTCCCCCGCCCTGCAGCCAGGCGTGGCAGGTTCCCAGCGTCGGGTGGCCGGCGAAGGGCAGCTCGAGCACCGGGGTGAAGATCCGCACCCGGTAGTCGGCCTCGGGCCGGCTCGGCGGCAAGACGAAGGTGGTCTCGGCCAGGTTCGTCCAGTTGGCGAACCGCTGCATCTCCTCGTCGCTCATGCCCTCGGCGTCGAGCACGACCGCGACCGGGTTGCCGGCGCCGCCGGCGCTGCCGAAGACGTCGACCTGTGCGAAGCGGCGGGGCATCGCCAGAGTCTCCCAACTGAGCGGCGAGTCTGTTTCAGTCCCCCATATACGGGGTCTGAGACAGACTCGCTACGGGGCGACGTGCAGCTCGAGCGCGTGGATCTGCGACTGACCGTAGGAGCCGGTCTGGACCGGGCCGGCGGCGCTGATCAGGTCGCCGGGCCCTGGCAGCGGCTGCGGGCGCAGCCCCTTGCGGACGTCGATCGCGGTCAGGCCGGGCAGGGTGATCCCCTGCGGGTCGGAGATCACGAAGTGGGCGTCGCCATCGCCGTCGGGGTCGACCCGCTCGACGTAGACGATCCGGCCCACGGTCGTGCGGCATTCAGCCACGCCTTCAGGACACCGCGAGGAAGCGACCGCCTCGGCGTCCTCCCCCTTCGCGAGACCGCGAGAAGGCATCTTGGAGGTGTCTTTTTGCGGTCTCGCGGTTTCATCGCCCGCACTTCCGCAACCGACGAGCAACGCGAGGGCCAGGGCTGGGACCAAGAGCCGCATTACATGCGGTAGACCGGCGCCGCCGGCTCGGCCAGCGGGGCGTTGGCGCAGGCGTCGAGCGCGAGGGCGAGCACGCGCCGGGTGTCGCGGGGGTCGATCACGCCGTCGTCCCAGAGGCGGGCGGTTGAGTAAAAGGGCCGGCCCTGGCGCTCGTACTGCTCGCCCAGCTGCTCGGCGAGCTCGGGCTGGCCGACCTCCTTCATCACCGCCGCGGCCATATCGCCGCCCATCACCGAGATGCGGGCGTTGGGCCACATGAAGAGGAAGCGGGGCGAGTAGGCGCGGCCGCACATCCCGTAGTTGCCGGCGCCGAAGGAGCCGCCGACGATCACGGTCAGCTTCGGCACCCGGGCGGTGGAGACGGCGGCGACCATCTTCGCTCCGTCCTTGGCGATCCCGCCCGCCTCGTACTTGGAACCGACCATGAAGCCGTTGACGTTCTGGAGGAAGACGAGCGGGACACGGCGCTGGTCGCAGAGCTCGACGAAGTGGGCTCCCTTCAGCGCGCTCTCGGAGAAGAGGATGCCGTTGTTGGCGACGATCCCGACCGGGTGGCCCTCGATCCGGGCGAAGGCGCAGACCAGGGTCTTGCCGTACTTCTCCTTGAACTCGCGCAGCTCACCACCGTCGACGACTCGGCGCATCACCTCGCGGATGTCCCACGGCGCTCGCGAGCCGATCGGGACGGCGTCGAGGATCTCCTCGGGATCGCCGGCCGGCGGACGCGGATCGAGCCGCTCCCAGGGTGGCGCCGGGCTCGGCGGCAGGGTGGCGACGATTTCGCGCAGGATGGACAAAGCCTCGGCGTCGTCGGCGGCGAGGTGGTCGGCGACGCCGGACTTGCGGGCGTGGACGTCGCCGCCGCCGAGCTCCTCCGCCGTCACCTCCTCCCCGGTCGCCGCCTTCACCAGCGGCGGGCCGCCGAGGAAGATCGTCCCCTGGTGGCGGACGATCACGGTCTCGTCGCTCATCGCCGGCACGTAGGCGCCGCCGGCGGTGCAGGAGCCCATCACCGCGGCCAGCTGCGGGATCCCCTGCGCCGACATGTTCGCCTGGTTGAAGAAGATGCGGCCGAAGTGCTCGCGGTCGGGGAAGACCTCGTCCTGCAGCGGCAGGTAGGCGCCGCCGGAGTCGACCAGGTAGATGCAGGGGAGCCGGTTCTGCAGCGCCACCTCCTGCGCCCGCAAATGCTTCTTCACCGTGATCGGGTAGTAGGTGCCGCCTTTGACGGTGGCGTCGTTGGCGGCGATCACGCAGTGGCGCCCGCTGACGATCCCGATCCCCGCGACGATCCCCGCCCCCGGAGCGTCCCCGTCGTACATCCCGTGCGCGGCCAGCGCCGAGAGCTCGAGGAACGGCGTGCCGGGGTCGCAGAGGTTCTCGATCCGCTCGCGGGCGGTCATCTTGCCGCGCCCGCGATGGCGCTCGACCGCCTTCGGCCCGCCACCGCCGCGCACCCGCTCCAGCTCGGCCTCCAGCTCGGCGATAAGTTCGAGGTGCTTCGCGCGCATGCTCTCGACCGTCGTGCTCATCGCGGCGGGTGCTCCTTGAAGGGATCGTGCTCGGGGTGCCACTCGACCGGGCCGGCGATCAAGGTGTGGGAAGCGAGCGGGCGGCCGAGCACCTCCTGCGCCGTCCGCGCGGCGTCGAGCAGAGCGCGGAGGTCGATGCCGGTCTCGACGCCCATCTCGTGCAGCATCGAGACCAGGTCCTCGCTGGCGACGTTGCCGGTCGCCCCGCGCGGGACCGGGCAGCCGCCGAGCTGGCCGAAGCTCGACTCGAAGGAGTCGACTTCGACCTCGAGCGCCGCCAGCACGTTGGCCAGCGCCTGGCCGCGGGTGTCGTGGAAGTGGGCGGTGCGTTCGACCTCGGGCAGCTCCTCGGCGGCGCGGCGGAAGAACTCGCCGACCTGGGCCGGGTTCGCCATCCCGGTGGTGTCGCCGAAGCCGATCTCGACCGCGCCCGCGGCCGAGAGCCGCTTGGCGATCTCGAAGACCCGCTCGATCGGGACGTAGCCCTCATACGGGCAGCCGAAGCTGGTGCTGATAACGCCCTCGCAGCGCAGCCCCTCCTCGGTCGCCCGCGCCAGCACGTGCTCCAAGCCCTCCAGCGACTCCTCGACCGAGCGGTTGACGTTGCGGCGGTTGTGGGTCTCCGAGGCGGAGAGGAAGACGTTGACCTCGTCGATCTTCTCCCGCACCTCGAGCGCCGCTTCCAGCCCGCGCATGTTCGGAACCAGGACCGAGACCGAGACCTCGTCCGGAATCGAAGCCCGTTCCAGCACCTCGCGCCCGTCGGCCAGCTGCGGCACGACGTCGGCGCGGACGAAGCTCGTCACCTCGAGCCGTCGCAGCCCGGTCGCGGCCAGCATCTCCACCAGCCGCACCTTGTCCGCGGTGGCGATCGTCTCCGGCTCGTTCTGGAAGCCGTCACGCGGCCCGACCTCGCGGATGCGGACGGAGCGCGGGATCACTTCAAGCTCCTAAGGCGCGTGCGATCACCATCTGCTGAATCTCGTCGGTGCCCTCGCCGATCGTGAGGATCTTGGCGTCGCGGTAGAAGCGGCAGACCGGGTACTCCTCGATGTAGCCGTAGCCGCCGTGGATCTGCACCGCCTCCTCGCAGCAGCGGACCGCGAGGCGGCCGCTCTTCAGCTTCGCCTGGGCGGCGGTGAGGCTGAAGTTCTCGCCGCGGTCCTTGAGGCGGGCGGCTTTGTAGACGAGCAGTCGGGTCGCCTCGATCTCGGTTGCCATGTCGGCGAGCTTGGCCTGGATCGTCTGGAAGCGGGAGATCGACTGACCGAAGGCCTGGCGCTCTTTGGCGTAGGCGAGCGCCTCGTCGAGCGCCCCCTGGGCGAGGCCGACGCCCATCGCAGCGACGCCGATGCGGCCGATGTCGAGCACCTGCAGGAACTGGCGGAACCCCATCCCCTGCGGGCCGAGCAGGTTCTCCTCGGGGACGCGGCAATCGGTGAAGGTCAGCGGCCGGGTGTCGGAGGCGTTCCAGCCCATCTTGCGGTAGGGCTCGCCCTGCTCGTAGCCGGGGGTGCCGTTGGCGACGATCAGGTTCGAGACCTCGTCCTCGCCGGTGCGGGCGGTGATGCAGACGACGCCGGAGATCTCGGTGCCGGCGTTGGTGATGAACTGCTTGGCGCCGTCGATCACCCATTCGCCGCCGTCGAGGCGCGCCTTGGTGCGGACGTTGCCGGCATCGGAGCCCGCCTCGGGCTCGGTCAGGCCGAAGGCGCCGAGGATCTCGCCCGAGGTGAGCCGCGGCAGCCACTCCGCTTTCTGCTCCTCGGAGCCGAAGAGGTAGATCGGCTGCGTGCCGAGCGAGGTGTGGGCGCAGAGGGTGATCGCGACCGAGGAATCGACCCGGGTCAGCTCCTCGACCGCGAGCGCGTAGGCGAGCGAGTCGCCCCCGCCGCCACCGTACTCCTGCGGGAAGGGGATGCCCATCAGGTTGAGGTCGGCGAGCTTGGCGACGATCTCGTAGGGGAATCGCTTCTCGCGGTCGAGCTCCTCGGCGACCGGCGCCACCTCCTGGGTGGCGAAGTCGCGGACGGTGCGCTGGATCAGGCGATGCTCGTCGCCGAGTTCGAAGTCCATGCCTCGCACAATACCGAATCAGCGTTCGGTATTCGCTACCCTCGGCCTCGATGCCAGTTCCCTCTCCTCCCACCCGACCCGCGCTGCGCGCCCGCTACGACGCTCGCCGCCGCGAGGTGGTGGCGACGGCGGCCAAGCTCTTCGCCGAACGCGGCTACGACGGCACCTCGATGAGCGAGCTGACCGAAGCAACCGGCCTCGCCGCCGGCGGCCTCTACCACTACATCGAGGGCAAGGACGACCTCCTGATCGCGATCTGCGACGAGCTGCTGGAGCCGCTGCTGGAGCGGGCGCGGGAGATCGCCGCCGCCGACGCGCCAGCCGTCGAGCAGTTGCGCGAGTTGGTGGGAGCCTGGGTCACCCACGTGGTCGAGCACCGCGACCACATGCTGGTCTTCACCCAGGAGCGCCAGGCGATCGAGCGCCAGCAGCGCTGGCGCCACGTCCGCTCCCAGCGCCAGGCCTTCGAGCGGATCCTCGACGAAGTGCTCGAGCGCGGCGAGTCCGACGGCTCGATGAGCTTCGCCGACCGCCGCCTCTCCCTACTGGCCCTGCTGGGGATGGTCAACTACACGCCGCAGTGGGTGCGGCCGGGCGGCCGCCTATCTGCAGCGGAGATCGCCGACGGCTACTGCGCGCTGGTGCTGAGCCGGGCCTAGAAACCGGCGCCGGTGGCAACGAGCAGGGCCACGATTCCGGCGATCACGGCCGTCAGCAAAGCGGTTTTGATCGGTGCGGGTGGAGCGGAACGAATCATGCATTGAAAGTAGCCCTCTAGCAGGGGTTTACCTGTGCGAACGAGCACAGTTGTACAGACGTCACATTGAGCAGGTTTTTCACATCAGGGTGGCGAAGCGTCTCCAGCTCGATTTGCCGCTCGGCGTCGTAGGAGGAGGTCGGAACGGGCCCGGCGGCGGGATGGCAGCCGATCTCGGTCCAGCCCGGCGGCAGCTCCCGGATCAGCTCGCACAGCCGCTCCGGGGAGATCGCCTCCCGCCCGTAGAAGCGGCGCTCGTAACGGATCGTTCGGTTGCGCAGCGGCACCCCCAGCTCGTTCGCGAGCTCCTCGGCCGCGGCGCCAAAGGCGGGGTCGGTTTCGTGCACGTGCTTGTGCGAGTCGAGATGCGTCGGGTCGCGGCCAACCAACTCGCGGAAGCACTCGAGCTGCGAGCGGCACTCCTCCTCGACCGCCTTTGCCTCCGGCGTTCGTCCTTTGTTGCCCATATGGACCACAAAGGACGAACGCCGATCGGAGTCGACGTCGTCGGCCTCATAGATCCGACCGCCAAGATCGAGGTGAAGGCCCACGGCTAGGTCCGGGTGGGCGCTCAAAGCCCCGGCGGCCGTCGGAGCGGCTGACTGGCGCACCATCAGGCTGGCGCTGGTGACGATCCCGCCCTCGTGCGCAGCGAAGATCCCCTCGTTCACCGCCGCGGTCATTCCGAGGTCGTCGGCGTTGATGATCAGGGCTCGCATCTCGCTCATCCGGCGATGTTAGGTTCCGTGCATGCCCAGTTGGGAGTACGCGCTGCTTCGCCTCACTCGTGATCCGGGGGAGGATGGCGTACCGGTCTTCGGCTGGCTTTGGCTTCCAGGGGATGAGGCCTGGCGGGAGCTGAAAGACCCGAAGGGGCTGGTGCATCTAAACGAGCTCGGCGCGGAAGGGTGGGAGATGATCGCTCCCCCAACCACGCAGAACGCGGTCTTCACGTACAAGGCCGCCAACGACGTCTGGCACGACAGAGCCTTCTGGGTCGAGAAGGACTTCTGGCTCAAGCGGGAGGCGAAGGAGTGAACGAGCTTCCCGGTCACCCTCCTGGCCACATACCGGGCGTCCATGTCCCCGGAACGCTGGTGCCCATCGGCGCCGCGGTTCACCAGCTCCAGGAAGAGCAAGCGGGGCAGGCTCGCCAGGTGGCAGAGCGAGAGAGGCAAGAGCGCATGAAGAGACGGCGTGCCAACCTGCTGTTGACCCTGGACGAGCACTAGGACGGCGTCTGCGGCCGATGCCCACCCTGAGGACGACCGGCGTTTACGGCTTCGACCGCGAGACCTTCCTCGCCGCCTTGAGCGGCGCCGGTGTCGAGCTGCTGCTGGACGTGCGCCAGCGGCGGGGCGTGCGCGGCAGCGAGTATGCCTGGGCGAACGCGCAGCGCTTGCAGGCGGCGTTGGACGAAGCGGGCATCCGCTACGCCCACCTCAAAGAGCTGGCGCCGACCACGGAGATGCGTCAGCTCCAATATCGGGAGGACGAGCGAAAAGGCGAGGGCAAGCGCAGCCGCAGCGTCCTCGCCCCCGCCTACGTCGAGCGCTACACCGAGGAGGTCCTCGGTCAGGTCGATCTGGAGCCGATCGTCAGGTTCATCGGCAAATCACAGCCGGCGCTGCTCTGCGTCGAGCGCGACCCCGAGGCCTGTCACCGCTCGCTGATCGCCGAGCGGCTGCACGATGAGTTCGGCTTCGAGGTCGAGCACCTGCGCCCGGCGGACTGACTAGCCCGCCATCGAGCGCGCGATCACGACCCGCTGGATCTCGTTCGTGCCCTCGTAGATCTGGGTGATCTTGGCGTCGCGCATCATCCGCTCGACCGGGTACTCGTTGACGTAGCCGTAGCCGCCGAGGACCTGGATCGCCTCGACGGTCACCTTCATCGCGTTGTCGGAGGCGAAGAGCTTGGCCATTGAGGTCCACTTGCCGAGGTCGGCGGGGCGCTCGGCGTGGTCGGCCATCGAGCAGGCTTTGTAGAGGAGCTCCCGCGCGGCGGCGGTGCCGGTCTCCATGTCGGCGAGCTTGAACTGGATCGCCTGCAGCTGGTTGATCGGCTTGCCGAAGGCGACCCGCTCTTTCGCGTAGGAGTTGGCGTAGTCGGTCGCGCCCTGGGCGATCCCGACCGCCTGGGCGCCAGCACCGAGGCGGGTGCGCTCGAGCGTGCCGAGGGCGACGCGGAGGCCATTGCCCTCGCCGCCAATCAGGTTCTCCTCCGGAACGCGGACGTCGGTGAAGCTGGGCGAGCCGGTCGGCGAGCCCTTGATCCCGAGCTTGTGCTCGAGCTGGCCGGGGTCGAAGCCGGGGGCGTCTTTCTCGACGACGAAGGCGCTGGTGCGGCGGTTCTCGCGGTCGGTGGTGGCGAAGACGACGTAGAAGTCGGCGACGGTGGCGTTGGTGATCCAGGCCTTCTGGCCGTTGATCACCCACTCGTCGCCGTCGCGGACGGCGCTGGTCCGCATCGCGGCGGGATCGGACCCCGCCTCGGGCTCCGACAGCGCGAAGGCCGGCGACCACTCGCCGCTGGCGCACTTCGGCAGCCACCTCTGTTTCTGCTCCTCGGAGCCGAAGAGCTGGATCGGCAGCGTCCCCAGCTCCTGCACCATCAGGATCAGGGACGAGGAAGCGCAGGCCTTGGCGATCTCCTCGACCGCCATCTGCAGCACCAGGGTCCCGGTGCCGGTGCCGCCGTAGGCCGCGTCGAAGGGGAGGCCGAGGACGTCGTGGGAGGCGAGCAGCTCGCGGACGTCCCACGGGTATTCGCTCTTGCGGTCGACGTCACCGGCGCGCGGCGCGATCTTCTCCTGGGCGAGGCGGCGGACCATGTCGCGCAGGTCGAGCGCCTCCTGGGAGATCTCGTAGGCGGGGGTGACTGCTGCTTCGACGCTCAATTCGTTCCTTTCCTAGAAGACCGGTGACTCGGTGTAGGTCCCGAAGACCTCTTGCATCGCCGCGATCATCTCGCCCTCGGTGGCCTGCGTGCGTGCCGCCTCGATGATCGGCGGCATCAGGTTGGCCTCGCCGGCGGCGGCGCGCTTCAGCTCCGCCAATGCCGACTCCACCGCGGCGGCGTCGCGGGAGGCGCGGGTGGCTGAGAGGCGGTCGCGCTGCTTCCCTTCCAGCGCCGGGTCGATCTTCAGGATCGGCGTCGCCTCTTCGTCGTCCTGGGTGAAGTCGTTGACGCCGACGACGATCCGCCGCCGTTCGTTCAGCTCCTGCTGGTAACGGAAGGAGGCGTCGGCGATCTCGCGCTGGGGGAAGTTGCGGCGGATCGCCTCGACCATCCCCCCCAGCTCGTCGATCCGGGCGAAGTACCCGTAGGCGGCCTCCTCCATCTCGTCGGTCAGCTTCTCGACGAAGTAGGAGCCGCCGAGCGGGTCGACCGTGTTGGTCACGCCGGACTCGTGCGCGATCACCTGCTGGGTGCGGAGCGCGATTCGCACCGCCTCCTCGGTCGGCAGCGCCAGCGCCTCGTCGAAGGAGTTGGTGTGCAGCGACTGGGTCCCGCCCATCACCGCCGCCAACGCCTCCAGGGCGGTACGGACGATGTTGTTGAGCGGCTGCTGCGCGGTCAGGCTGACGCCGGCGGTCTGGGTGTGGAACCGCAGCCGCATCGACTCCTCCCGGGTGGCGCCGTAGGTCTCCTTCATCTCCCGCGCCCAGATCCGGCGCGCGGCGCGGTACTTGGCGATCTCCTCGAAGAAGTCGATGTGGGAGTTGAAGAAGAAGGAGAGCCGCGGCGCGAAGTCGTCGACGTCGAGGCCGCGCTCGATCGCCCGCTCGACGTAGGTGAAGCCGTCCTTGAGGGTGAAGGCGAGCTCCTGCTGGGCGGTCGAACCGGCCTCGCGGATGTGGTACCCGGAGATCGAGACGGGGTGCCAGCGGGGCATGTTCTCGCTGCACCATTCGATCATGTCGGTGACCAGGCGCATCGCCGGCTCGATCGGGAAGCACCACTCCTTCTGGGCGATGTACTCCTTGAGGATGTCGGTCTGGATCGTCCCGCCGAGCTGCGCCGGCGCGATCCCCTTCTCCTCGGCGGCGACGACGTAGAAGGCGAGCAGGATCGCCGCCGGAGCGTTGATCGTCATCGAGACGGTCACCTCGTCGAGCGGGATCCCGTCGAAGAGCGTCTCCATGTCGTCGACGGTGTCGATCGCGACGCCCTCGCGCCCGACCTCGCCCGACGACAGCGCATGATCGGAGTCGTGGCCCATGAGCGAGGGCATGTCGAAGGCCGTCGACAGG
>DATIMV010000009.1:0-28491 GCA_035474955.1 Solirubrobacterales bacterium | reverse complement strand
ACGGCTCGGTGGTGACCGTGCCGCCCGCGTTCACCAAAGACGCGGTGTTCGAGGCGATCGAGAACGGCATCCGGCTCATCGTCATCGTCACGGAGCGGATCCCGCGCGCCGACGTGGCGGAGATGGTCGAGCTCGCCGATGCGCACGGCGCACGCATCATCGGCCCGAACAGCCTGGGGATCATCGTCCCGGACGTGATCAAGATGGGCGGCATCGGCGGCCCGGCCCGCAACGCGCGCCAGGCCTACTCCCCCGGCCCGGTCGGCGTGATCAGCCGCTCGGGCGGGATGACGACCGAGATCTCCTCTTCCCTGACCCAGGCCGGCCTCGGCGTCTCGACCGCGATCTCGATCGGCGGCGACGCGATCATCGGCTCCACCTACGCCGAGCTGATGCCCTACTTCGAGGCCGACGAGCAGACCGAGGCGATCGTCATCTACACCGAGCCCGGCGGCCGCATGGAGGCCCAGCTCTCCGAATGGGTCAAGGACAACAACTCGCGCCTGCCGATCGTCGCCTTCATGGCCGGCAAATTCATGGACGACGACGAGATGAAGGGCATGAGCTTCGGCCACGCAGGAACCATTGTCGAGGGGGTAGAGGACACCGCGACCGAGAAGATCGCCCGCCTCGAAGCCGCCGGCATCCGCGTCGTCGAGCGCATCGACGAGATTCCCGACGTCGTCAAGGAGAAATTGGGGGCGACCGCCTGATGCCCGAGCAGCTGAACAAGGTCTTCATCGACATCGAGGTCGAGGACTCGATCCGCAACGACGCCGCGATCGCCGCCAAGCTCGAGGAAGTCTGCCCCGTCGACATCTACAAGGACGCCGGCGGCACCGTCGAGATCGTCGACGAGAACGTCGACGAGTGCGTCCTCTGCCGCCTCTGCATCGAGGCCTCACCGCCCGGAACGGTGCACGTCAAGAAGCTCTACGACGGCACCGAGCTGAGCTAACCGCCGCCTCCAATCCCTGAATCACGAAGACCCGCCGAAGCGGGTCTTTTTCGTGCGGGGGAGCGACCCCCGAACCGATTGATAACCGTAGACAGACGGTAATACAAAAGATTTCATCCGTCAAGGGGGAGAACTTCTGTCGCTCCCGCCTTATCTCCTTGGAGGATGAAGCGGCGAGGTGCCGCAACCGATTGATAATCGGAAGTCCGGAGTCGCTCTCCGGATGGGGTTCGAGTCCCCCGTCCTCCTCACAGTTTGCTGCAGGGCCGGGGCTCACTGGAGAGGCCGCAACGATCAGGCGGCAATGGGTAGCTCCCACGCATCTCCAGTCCCGGCCCTCAGCTAACGACCGGCGCGCCGAGCTCTTCGACTTCCGCCTGCAGGCGCTCGGGCAGCTCGACCCACTCGCGCAGGCGGAGCAGGGCCCCGCGGTCGCCCTCGATCTCGACCCGGTCTTCGGCCTCGCCGCCGACGGCGATCGCGCCGATCACGTCGGGGGCGGTACCGCTGAGGGTGAGGTCGGCACGGTCCGCAGTACCGCGGCCGGCGCTGCTCTCGCCGCCGCCGATCCGCAGCCAGTTCGAGTGGCCTTCGTTGTGGACCTGCAACACGATCGTCTCGCTGTCCTCGGGCGGGTCGAGGATCACCCGCAGGGCGTTGGCCAGCGAGGCGGTGACCAGATCCGGGAGATCCTCGAGCCGGTAGAAGTTGAGCCCCCAGCGCCCGAGGTCGAGGATCGGACCCTCCAGCTCCAGCCCGACCTCCGTCAGCTCATAGACGGTTCCGCTCCCCGGGCGCTCCAGCTCCCGCCGACGAACGATGCCGTCGGCCTCCAGGTCGCGGAGGCGGCGGGTCAGCACATCGGTTGGCGCGCCGCCCACTCCCTTGGCTAGTTCGGAGAAACGCATCGGGCCGAGCAGCAGCTCGCGCACGATCAGCATCGACCAGCGCTCGCCGATGCGGTCGAGCGCGCTGGCAACGCTGCAGGACTGGTCGTAACTCCTCCTCCGGGGCACCCACCGAGTGTAGCTGACTTTGATTTTCAAACCTAATGCTTTGGATTCTGGTACAGTCGCGCCTAGATGAGCCGGATCGCCGACCTCACCTGGAAGCACCCGAAGCTCGTCCTCGCCGCGGTCGCCCTCTTCACCCTCTTCGCCGCGGTCGTCGGTCGCGACGTCGAGCAGCACCTGAAAGCAGCTGGCTTCACCGACAGCGCCTCGGAGAGCGAGCGCGCCGGAGCGCTCCTACGCGACTCGCTCGGGTATGACCCCAATCCGGCCCTGGTGGTCGTCGTCCGTTCTCCTAAGGGCGGCAAGCTCGACCTTGCCAGTCCTGCCGTCCGCCAAGAGGTCGACCGGCTGAGCAAAGAGGTCGCGCAGGTCGAGTACGTCGGCCGGGTCGCCAACCCCCTGCAGGACAAACGGGCAGCGGCGACGCTGCTCGCCGACGACGGCGAGTCGCTGGTGATCCCCGCCTACCTCTCAACCGACGACGTCCAGGACGCCGGCGGGATCGCCGCCGAAGAGGTCAAGCCGATCCTCGCCGATAGTTCGCTCGACGCCGGTCTCGGCGGGTTCGCCGCCGGCTTCGACGAGACCAACGACCAGACCCGCGAGGATCTGACCAAGGCCGAGCTGATCGCCTTCCCGATCCTGGCGCTGCTCCTGCTGTTCGTCTTCCGCGGGGTGATCGCTGCCGCAATCCCCCTCCTGCTGGGCGTGATCTCGATCATCGGCACCCTGCTGGTGCTGCGGGTGATGTCGAGCTTCACCGACACCTCGCTGTTCGCGCTCAACATCGCCACCGGGCTCAGCCTCGGCCTCGCGGTCGACTACGCCCTGCTCCTGGTCTCGCGATACCGCGAGGAGATCGGGCGCGGCGTCGAGCTGCGGGAGGCGCATCGCCGCACCGTGCGCACGGCGGGGCGCACGGCGGTCTTCTCCGGCCTCACCGTCGCCGCAGCGATGGCAGCGCTGATCGTGATGCCGCAGCGCTTCCTCTACTCGATGGCGGTGGCGGGCACTTCGGTGGCGCTGCTCTCGGCGCTGCTGGCGATCCTCGTCGTCCCCTCTCTGCTGGCTCTGCTCGGGCCCCGCATCGACGCGCTCTCGATCCGCCGCGGCCCCGCCGTCTCCGATGCCTCGGACGGCTGGTACCGGCTGGCCCGCGGGGTGATGCGGCGCCCGGTCATCACCGCGCTGGCGAGCTCGGCCCTGCTGCTGGCCGCCGCGGCGCCGCTGCTCTGGACGACCCTCACCGGCCCCAGCGCCGAAGCGGTGCCGCCGGGGCAGCCTTCCTACGACGCCTATCGCTACCTCGAGGAGCACTACCCGCGCGACGTCACCGAGGCGGTGACGGTGACGGTCGACGGTCCCGCCGGCCCCCAGCAGTTGGCGGCCTTCCAGCGCCGCCTTGCCGCCGTCGACGGCGTCGTCCGCGGCACCCCCTTCACCGCCGCCGGCGACGGCGTCGCCTACGCCAACCTCGCCCTCGCCGGCCCGGCCCTCAGCGGCAGCTCCCAGAACGCGGTGCAGGAGATCCGCGGCCTCGACCCGCCGAGCGGGACCAGTGCGCTGGTCTCCGGCAACACCGCCGGCTTCATCGACCAGAAGGAGAGCCTCGTCGAGCACGCGCCGCTGGTCGTCGCGATCGTCGCCATCACCACCCTGATCCTGCTCTTCCTCCTCACCGGCTCGATCCTGCTGCCGCTGAAGACCTTGCTGATGAACCTGCTCACCCTCGGCGCGACGCTCGGCGTCCTCGTCCTCGCCTTCCAGGAGGGCTGGCTGAAGACGCCGCTCGACTACACCGGCCCCGCCGCGATCGAGGTGACCAGCCTGGTCTTCCTCTTCGCCGTCATCTTCGGCCTCGCCACCGACTACGCGGTGCTGGTGATGGCGCGGATCAAAGAGCGCTACGACGCCGGCGACTCCAACGAGGAGGCAGTCGCGGTCGGCATCGCCCGCACCGGCCGCGTGATCACCGCCGCCGCCCTCGCGATCGCTCTCGTCTTCCTCGCCTTCGGCGTCAGCTCGGTCTTCTTCGTCAAGCAGATCGCGATCGGGATGGCGGTCGGGGTGATGGTCGACGCGACGATCGTCCGCGCCCTCCTCGTCCCCTCGCTGATGCGCCTGCTCGGCGACTGGAACTGGTGGGCACCCGCTCCCCTCCGCCGCCTCCAGGCCCGCTTCGGCTTCTCCGAGGCCTGAATCACGAAGACCCGCCAGCGGCGGGTCTTCATAGGAGGGTGACAATCCCCCTAACTGCGAGTCCGGAGTAGCTCTCAAGGAAAGCTAGCGCGCGTAGTGAGTTGTCTTCAGACGAGGGCAGCCCAAATACAGCTCATCCCGCTCCGAAGCGGTAAGCCGCTTTTACCGAGAAGGTTTGGCTCCCATCCAATCCACCAGCCTGCGCCGGCAGCCAGCTAGTAGCGCAGGGCCTCGCAGGCGATGCCGTCGTCGTCGCCGTCGAGGCGGTGCGGGTCGCGCTGAGGGCCGCCGTGACGCTTGTAGAACTTCTGGGCTTCCCGCCAGGTCTTGAAGTCGGAGCAGTCCTTGTCGGCAGCCGAGGCGGGGGAGGCGGCGAAGGCAACTGCGAGGACAACCGCTGCGGCCGTGATGGTCGCTCGAATCTTCATGCGAGGAGACTTCTACGTACCTATTAGGAACTCCTCCTCACAGGATGGGGTTGGATACAGAATCACGAAGACCCGCCGAAGCGGGTCTTTTTCGTGCGGGGGAGCGACCCCCGAACCGTCTGACAATCGGGAACTGAGAGTAATCCGAGGATCCCCATCCGTCAACGGGGGAGAGTCTTGTTGCCCCCGGACTTATGAAGTTGGAGGATGAAGCGGCGAGGCGCCGCAACCGTTTGACAATCGGTAGTCCGGAGTAGCACTCCGGATGGGGTTCGAGTCCCCCGTCCTCCTCACAGTTTGCTGCTGGGCACCGGGATTCCCCCGGCGAGGCCGCCAAGTCATGCGGCCGATGGGTAGCCCCCATCAGATCGCCAGCCCGTGTCCGGCAGCTAACTCCTGTGCGATCCATCACGCATATCCCTTCTATGTAGAAGCGAAATAGATCCGTTCATCAGGCGAGCCTCCTGCTCCTAATCGCAAAGCGGCCGGGGCGCTGCGCGAACAGACGCCCCGGCCTTTCGCACAGGAAGGCAGGCTTCCCATGCAGGACAAGGCTAAGTCAGCGGATAACGCTGGCGAAGATCAGCAGGTTGAGCGGGTGGTTCTAACCCACGTCATCGAGGTCCACCCGGCCACGCTGCGGCTCAGTGATCTGATCCGCGAACTCGGCGACCCGGACGACTTCAGCACCCGCGACGGGATCGAAAGAGCAGTGCGGGATCTGGTCAAGGGCGGCCTTGTGTTCCGCTGCGAAGGGGCGGTGCTGCCGACGCGTCAGGCGCTCTACTTCGCCGAACTGGAACTCGGTTGACGACTCTGCCCGGAGCAGAGCAGCAGCTACAGCGAGCCTTGCTGGCGCTGCTGCTCTGCGAGTTCCCCCGGAAGATGAAGCGGGAAGCCCTTGAACGGCGCTACAACTTCGGCGGCCCGGTCGATGTGCCGATCGAAGAACTGCACGCGGCGGGGCTGGTCTGGTGCGAGGGCGACTATGTGATGCCGACGCTGGCCGCTCGGCACATGGACTGGCTGGATCTGCCCTAAGCGGGCTTGCTGATGTAGATCAGCGGAACCGCTGGCGGGGTGGGCGTGAGCTTCATGAGGTCTTGCCGATCCCGGCAAATGGGCGCAGAGGGTTGACGGCTGCGAGCTTCATGGCGAAAGCTTAGCCGCCGCCTGAACCTCAAGCTAGCCTTCGGATATGGCGAAGAAGCAGAAGACCGGCAAGGGGCTCGAGATCCCGGTCCCGACCAAAGGCGACTTCGACGCCGCTATGCGGAAGGTCGCTCCTCCAGTACGTCGTAAACGGCCTGACGAGAAAGACCGGCCTCAGAAGCAATCTGGGTGATCGGCACCCCGGCGTGGCGCGCCGCCTTGATGAAGGTGTGTAGGTCTACCGTCGCCTCGCGATGAGCATCGGAAGCCTTCGCGCGTCGTTTGGCCGCTTTGCGGATCTCGCGCAGGGTGCGATTCCACTCGCTGGTGATCTCGGTCATTGCCGCGCCGCCTCCCGCACCAGGGCGTGGAACATCGAGCGCTGCCCGTGGTAGCGCTGGTTGTGCCGCCACGCGTACTCATCCAAGTAGGACTGAAGCCATTTCCTCGACACCTTCTTGTAGGTGCCGCGCATCCCCGTTTTGAGGTTGCCGAAGAACCCCTCGATGGTGTTCGTGTAGATGTCGCCCTCGACGTAAGAGCCAGCGGAATGGTTGATCACCCGGTGTCCTGCGTACTCGCGCTTCAGCGGCCGGTAGGACATCCAATCGTCGGTGTAGAGGATGGATTCCGGGTTGACGTTCGCCCGCACGGCGTCACTTAAGGGTTCACCGTGCCGGGTCGGGATCACCCGCACGCGGACGCGCCCGCCCCGCTCGACCATGCCTAGAACGGTGGGCTTGGCTTCGCGGAAGGCGATCGACTCTTGCCGGGTCTTGAACTTGCGCCGGGGCTTGCCTCCCCAAGAGGTCTCATCGACCTCGACCTCGCCACGCAGGCTAGGAGCCGGATCGGGTTCAGCCATCAGGTGGTTGCGGATCTTGTTGAACATCCGCCAAGCGGTCTTGTAGTGGACGCCCAGCTCGCGCTCTAGCTGTTTGGCGGAGATCCCACAGCGAGTGCTCGTCATCAGGTACATGGCGTGGAACCAGAGCCGCAGCGAGGTCGAGGAGCGGTGGAAGATCGTTCCTGCGGTCGGGTGCAGGTGGTGGCCGCACGCGGTGCAGGTCCAAGACTGCCGCTGCTGCTTGGTGGCGTAGCGCTTGAAGGGCTTTACGTCGCCGCACTTCGGGCAGTGGGCGTTTTCCCCATCGGGCGCGTGGCGGGTTCGCCACAGGTGCTCCAGGCAGGCGGCGTCGTCGGGGAACTCGGCAAGGAACTCCGTCACCGAGTAGTCGGAGGTCGAGGACTTCGCGCGGCGGGGTTCGTGGCGGTTGGCCGGTGGCACGTTGTAAACCTACTTGACATTCCGGCGCTTGTCAAGCTGCTTGACAGATTAGTTACGGTTAGACCCTGACTGCCGAGCATCATCTATCGGATGGACCGTGCCGGGTCCTTTCGCGCCGCTTACTTTTGCGGTCCGCAGGCGGCGGATTATCAGGGAGTGGACGCGGGAGAGAACCATCGCCAAAAGCAACGCCAGATGAACGGCGAGTGCAAGGCTGAGTGAGCAGAAGACCACAAGGAGCCACTTCTGCGTGGCGACGAGTGCGGCGAGGGAAACGGCGGCGGTCAACACACTGACCAGGCAGGCATAACCGGCACTAGCCGCGATTTCTTCTAAAAACTCGATCTGCCAGTACGTCGCTTTGTCGGGTTTTGGGTTCCCCGGTTTGGATCGCTGGTCGGCTAGATCCATCGCTCGTTGGGCGACCTGAAGGACGACGCCGAAGAAGAATGCCGCCAGAACTCCCGTGGCGGTCAAGAGGCCAGCGCTGGCCTCTTGGGGCAATTCAGTCTTGAGGAAAATGCAGAGGACGTAGACACCGGAAGGGAGCCCGAGAAACAAGGCATAGTCCTGCCACATGGAGTTCCCAGTCTCTGCATGTCGCAGAGTCTGGTAGTGGGCTCGGATCAGCTTCCAGGGGTTGGCTTTCATCCCAAATCGTCTAGCACTTTCCCCATCTCCACAAAGAGGCTCTCGTCCAGAGGTACCCGTCCGCTGTCCAGTTCAGGCTCGATCAGGGCCGAAAAGGCGTGCCCGCTGTCGGGGTCCTCGATTTTGAACGTGCGGTGCTGGCCCCCGTCGAGTTCGACCTCGAACTGGGCGGTGTCAAATTTGATGTCGCCGAACTGGACGATGTCCCCGAGGGACTTGCTTTTCATAGCCTCGATCACGCGTTTCGGGTTGAGCCTTCCACCGCGTTGGGGCTGGATCTGGAGCTTCAATTTGAGGCCGGTGTCGTGGTCGACCCATTCGCCGGCGTCAGCGGTATCTGGCGAGCGTTCGTATTTGGAGAGGCTCGCGCTGAGTAGGCGGTCCTGTTCTACGGCAGCTTCGAGGGCTGCAGCGTTGACGCAAGGCTCGATCTTGAGCATGAGTTCTTCGGAAAAGGTCTGCATGAAGCGCTCCCTCAACTCATTATGGACAAGAGTCTTAAAGCTTCTGCCGTTATTGACGTGGCAGACCCACCAGCCAATCTCCTCTTCCCTGGGCAACCGGAAGAGAGAGGCCGATCGAAGCACCTGGGTATGGTCGGGCGTCTGCTTGTAGTCCGGCTTCCCTTTGGGGTCGAGGATCGAGGCATCGACCCCTTTCTCGCCCGGTTTAAGCATCACCCGAAGCTCGTCTTCGTTTTCCCCTGCGAATTCACAAGAGTCGCAGTCGACCGTCCGCTGCTCGTTTTTGCTGACGACGTGGAAGCTCGCCGGATCGAGGACTTCGCTGAAGAAGTCTCCGAGGTAGGGCCGTTGTTCTTCAAGTCCGCCTAGGGCGAAGCGCTCTTTGGGCCTATTCCGTTTATGGACGCACACGCTGTAGATAGTCGCGAAGTGAGCCAATCTCTCCCCCTCTCCACCGCCGGTTGGCGGTATTTACAAGGAAATCGGGGAGTACCCTATAGCGCCCTTGAGCGGGCTAAATGAAATGGAGCGGCGGGAAACGGTTCGTCGCCTTCGCGTAGACGAGGCCCATCGAGCGCTGGGGCACTACGTCTTCGCATTCGCCTATCTGGTTTCCGAGATGCGGGAGGCGATTGAGTATGCCCTGAGCAAACACGACCTTGAGGGCGACCGCATGGACGCAAAAATTGCCATGGGAGCCGCGTTCGCTGAGCAGATCGCGAACGCCTTCTTCGCGATCTGCGAGCGCTACGCGGAGTTTGACGACGAAGAGCGCCAAGTCGCAGTCAGGCTCAAGAAAGAGGTGAAGGACGCCATCGCCGACCGAAATGACTTCGCCCACGGCGACTGGTCGGTTCTGTGGCCAAATCATGGGCCGACCCTTAGCCGCATCAAGCCCGGCAGGAGAGCGGGTCCACTGGTTGAGCAGGAGCGCTCTGTGGAGGAGATCGACGCGATGGCGAGATCGGTCGAAGAACTCGCCGACACGAACACCGAGTTCGCGTTGATCTGTTTCGGGCTCCATCCTTTGGAAGAACGGACCGGAACGGCGGTTCGGGTGCGAGACATCTACCGATTCCGCAAGCACAAAGTGCTCCGGATCGGTCGCTATGCCGAGATGGCCTGGTACGACTACGAAGAGGACGATCTGGCCTAGCTGGCTTCTTCGTTCTCCCAGTCGGCCCAAATCTCTGCTTGAGCCTCCGCCTGATCTAGCCAGGCTTCGGCGGAGTCGTCTTCCTTTGGCGCTGGATCTATGTCGGGCCGCTTATACATAGAAGGGATATGCGTGCGATCCATCACGTTACGCCGGTATAAATTTATATTGCGGTAACTTCTACACCGATGGATGCATCAGTTCGCACCCGGCTTTCCCGCGACGACCGCATGGAGCAGACGCTCGAGGCGGCTCACGAACTGTTTGCCGAGCGGGGGTACGCGGCGGTGACGATGGATGAGATCGCCGCGGCGATCGGGGTCACCAAGCCGCTGCTCTACAACTACTTCGGCAATAAGGAGCGGCTCTACATCGCCTGCATCGAGCGGGCCGGAGATGCGCTGATCAACACGATCGCCGAGGCGGTGAGCGAGACCGGCAACCCCGGCGACGCGCTCGGGGCCGGCGTCCGCGCCTTCTTTTCCTTCCTCGACACCGACCGCTCCGCCTGGGCGGTCCTCTTCGACGAGACCCTCCCCCACGGCGGCGAGGTCTTCGACCGGGTCGCCGCCTACCGCGGCCAGATCGTCGACCTCGTCTCCGCCTCGCTGCTGGCGCAGCTGCCGGAGCGCAGCCGCAAGGCCGCGAAGGTCGAAGTCGAGGCCCTCTCCACCGCTCTTCTGGGCGCCTCCGAGGCGCTCGCCCGCTGGTGGCTGCGAACCGAGGCGATCTCCGCCGAGGACGCGGCCGAGCTCTTGATCTCCACCGTCGAGCCGGGATTGCGAACCCGCTCGGCCTCCCCTTCGACTTCCAATCCCCAAGGAGGACCCACCCCCAGATGAACGCCAAAACCCGCAAAGTCGCCGTCGTCGGCGGCAACAGGATCCCGTTCGCGCGCTCCAACAGCGTCTACTCGCACGCGAGCAACCAGGACATGCTGACCGCCGCCCTCGATGGCTTGATCGACCGCTACGGCATCGGGGGCGAGACGCTCGGCGAGGTCGCCGGCGGCGCCGTCCTCAAGCACTCGCGCGACCGCGATCTCACCCGCGAGAGCGTGCTCAGCACCCGCCTCGCCGCCGAGACCCCCGCCTACGACGTCCAGCAGGCCTGCGGCACCGGCCTCGAGACGACGATCCTCGTCGCCAACAAGATCGCCCTCGGCCAGATCGACTCCGGCATCGCCTGCGGCGTCGACACCACCTCCGACGCGCCGATCGCCCTCAACGAGGGGCTGCGGGAGACGCTGCTGGAGGCCAACCGCGAGCGCTCCACGGTGGGCAAACTCAAACAGCTGACGAAGGTCCGCCCCGGCCACATCGTCCCGGCGATCCCCCGCAACGAGGAGCCGCGCACCGGCCTCTCGATGGGCGAGCACTGCGCGATCATGGCCACCGAATGGGAGATCGGGCGTGAGGAGCAGGACGAGCTCGCGGTCAAGAGCCACAAGAACCTCGCCGCCGCCTACGACCGCGGCTTCTTCGAGGACCTGATCACCCCCTACATCGGGCTCGACCGCGACCAGAACCTGCGCCCGGACTCCAGCCTGGAGAAGCTGGCGAAGCTGAAACCGGTCTTCGGCGGCCCCGAGGGGACGATGACCGCGGCCAACTCGACCCCGCTCTCCGACGGCGCCTCCGCCGTCCTGCTGGCCTCCGAGGAGTGGGCGAAAGAGCACGACCTGCCGATCCTCGCCTACGTCACCGAGGCGCAGACCGCCGCCGTCGACCACGTCCACAAGCGCGAAGGCCTGCTGATGGCGCCGGCCTACGCGATGCCGCGGATGCTCGATCGGGCCGGGCTGAAACTGCAGGACTTCGACTACTACGAGATCCACGAGGCGTTCGCCGCCCAGGTTCTCTGCACGCTGAAGGCCTGGGAAGACAAGGAGTTCTGCGCCGAGAAGCTCGGGAAGAAGAAACCGCTCGGCCCGATCGACCGCGCCAAGCTCAACGTCAACGGCGGCTCGCTGGCGGCCGCCCACCCGTTCGCCGCGACCGGCGGGCGGATCGTCGCCAGCCTCGCCAAGCAACTCAACGAAGACGGCAAAGGCCGCGGCGTGATCAGCATCTGCGCCGCCGCCGGCCAGGGTGTCGTCGCGATCCTCGAGGCTCCGGGAGGTGCCAAGTAACCATGGCTGACCGCTACTCACAGGTTGTCAACGCGCCGCTCGTCGGCACGGTCGCGAAGCAGCTCGGGCTGCCGCAGCCGGTCTCGCTCGACCGCTACCGGGAGGGCCAGCCGGTGGTTTCCGGCCCGGTCCTCTCCGGCGCCGCGCCGGCCAGCCGGCTGACCAAGCAGATCGCCGCCGTCCTCGACAGCATCAAGGCCGAAAGGGCCGGCACCGAGGGCAAGGCGAAGGCGCTGGTCTTCGACGCGACCGGGATCGCCGACTCGACCGAGCTGGTCGAGCTGCAGCGCTTCTTCTATCCGGCGGTTGCCCGCCTGCAGCGCAGCGGCCGCGCGATCGTGCTCGGCACGCCGCCCGCCGAAGCGGGCTCGGTCCTCGCCCACACCGCCCAGCGAGCGCTGGAGGGCTTCACCCGCTCGCTCGGCAAGGAGATCGGCGGCCGCGGCTCGACCGCGCAGCTGGTCTACGTCGAACCGGGTGCCGAGGACCAGCTGGAGTCGACCCTGCGCTTCCTCCTCTCGCCCAAATCGGCCTACGTCTCCGGCCAGGTGATCCGGGTCAGCAAAGGCGTCGCCCCCAGCCCGAAGATCGACTGGACCCAGCCGCTCGAGGGCAAGGTGGCGCTGGTCACCGGCGCCTCGCGCGGGATCGGGGCGGCGATCGCCAACACGCTCGCCCGCGACGGAGCTGAAGTCGTCGGCCTCGACATCCCGCCGATGGCGGCGGACCTCAAGGCTGTAACTGACGCGATCGGCGGCCGCTCGATCGAGCTCGACATCACCGCCGACGACGCTCCGGAGGTGATCGCCGCCGAGCTCTCCGGCGGGGTCGACGTCGTCGTCCACAACGCCGGCGTGACCAAAGACCGGACGATCGCGAAGATGCCGGAAGAGCGCTGGTCGCAGCTGATGGAGATCAACCTCTCCAGCGAGGAGCGGATCAACGAAGCCCTGCTCGGCAAGAAACTGCTGAACGGCAACGGGCGGATCGTCTGCGTCTCCTCGATGTCCGGAATCGCCGGCAACGGCGGCCAGACCAACTACGCCGCCTCGAAGGCCGGGGTGATCGGGATGGTCGAAGCCATGGCCCCCGAAATGGCGAAGCGCAAAGCGACGATCAACGCCGTCGCGCCGGGCTTCATCGAGACCCAGATGACCGGCGCGATGCCGATCGGCCCGCGCGAAGCCGGCCGCCGGCTCTCCAGCCTCTCGCAGGGCGGGCTGCCGGTCGACGTCGCCGAGACGATCGCCTGGTTCGCCAGCCCCGCCTCGACCGGCGTCAACGGCAACACCGTCCGCGTCTGCGGCCAGAACCTGCTGGGGGCGTGATCGCCTGATGGCGAAGACCCTCGACAGCTCCCCCAACATCCTGCCGCTCTATGCACGAGCGGCACTGCCGATGATCCCCGGCGCCTCGCTGCTCCCGTTCGTTCCCGGCGGCGGCGGCGAGATCCCAGATGGCCTCGACCTCGAGCTGGCCGGCGTCACCGCCGAGCCGGCCGAGGTCGCGGCTTACTCCAAGGTCTGCGGCTTCGCCCTCCGCGACGCCCTCCCCCCGACCTACCCGCACATGCTCGCCTTCCCGCTGCACATGGCGGTGATGAGCGACGGCTCCTTCCCGTTCGGAGCGGTCGGCCTCGTCCACGTCGAGAACTCGATCACGCAGCTGCGGCCGATCGGGATCGGCGAGGAGATGACGATCCGGGTGCGGCCGACGAAGCTGCAACCGCACCCGAAGGGCAAGACCTTCTCGCTGGAGACCGAGGTCCTGGTCGACGGCGAGGTGGTCTGGCAGAGCACCAGCACGATGCTCCGCCGCGGCGGCTCCAACGGAGACGGCAATGCCAAGAAGGCCGACAAGGGCTTCGAGTCGCTGCCGGCCGACGCGCCGGCCAGCGCCGAGTGGAAGCTCGACGGCGGCCTCGGCCGCCGCTACGCCGGCGTCTCCGGCGACCGCAACCCGATCCACATGCACTCGCTGACGGCGAAGCCGCTCGGCTTCCCGGGCGCGATCGCGCACGGGATGTGGACGAAGGCGCGGGCGCTGGCTCAGCTTGGAAGCAAGCTGCCCGACAGCCTCGAGGCCGAGGTCCGCTTCCGCAAGCCGATCCTGCTGCCGGCGAAGGTCGAGTTCGCCAGCCAGGAGGAGGGCAAAGAGATTCTTTTCGCTGTCCGCAACGCCAAGAAGGGCACGCCTCATCTCGACGGACGTGTAACCGCCCCCGAATCAAAAGGGAAAGGAAACAAGTGAGCACTGCTACTCAGAACAAGGGAATGGCGGAGCGCGGGATGGGCTACGGCCTGCGAGCGCTGAACCGCCTCGCGGGCTCCGACCTGCTGGACCGCATCCGCATCCGCAAGCAGGTCGAGAAGGCCCTCTTCCAGGGCACCAAGAACGGCTTCAAAGGCGCCACCGCCGCCGGCCGCGCCTTCAAGGCGACCCAGCAGTTGGGCAAACCCGCCCGCCAGAAGAAGGGCAAGTCGAAGGGCCTCTTCGACCTCACGCCCGACGACGAGCAGCAGATGTTCCAGGAGGGCGGTCGCGCCTTCGCCGCGGACCAGATCCGACCGGCGGCATTGAAAGCCGACGAGGACCGCGAGACTCCGAAGGAGATCCTCGGCCAGGCGAACGAGCTCGGCGTCAACATGCTCGGCGTCCCCGAGGAGCTCGGCGGGGTGATGACCGAGCAGTCGGCCGTCACCACCGTCCTGATCGGCGAGGCCCTCGCCCACGGCGACATGGGCATCGCCTACGCCGCGATGGCTCCGGGCGCGGTCGCCACCGCGATCGGCCTCTGGGGCAGCGCCGAGCAGGAGGCGACCTACCTCCCCGCCTTCACCGGCGAGGACATCCCGGCCGCCGCCCTGGCGATCCTCGAGCCGCGGCCGCTGTTCGACCCGCTGCAGCTGGAGACCAAGGCGAAAAAGAAAGGTGACGAGTGGGTCCTGAGCGGCGCCAAGTCGCTGCTCGCCCGGCCCAAAGAGTGCGAGCTCTTCGTCATCGCCGCCGACGCCGAGGGGATCGGCCCGGCGCTCTTCGTCGTCGAGTCCGGCGCCAAAGGCCTGACCGTCGAAGACGAGCCGGCGATGGGCCTGCGGCCCGCCGCCACCGGTCGCCTGCTGATCGACAAAGTCCACCTGCCGGCCAGTGCGCTGCTCGGCGAGGGCAACGCCAAAGCCAAGGACTACGCCGCCTGCGTCAACCGCTCGCGGCTCGCCTGGTGCGGGCTCGCGACCGGGACCGCGCAGGCCGTCCTCGACTACGTGATCCCCTACGTCAACGACCGCCAGGCGTTCGGCGAACCGGTCTCCAACCGGCAGAGCGTCGCCTTCGCCGTCTCCGACATCGGGATCGAGTCGAACGCGATGCGGCTGGCGACCTACCGGGCGGCAAGCCGCGCCGACCGCGGCGAGAGCTTCGCCCGCGAGGCGGCGATCGCCCGCAAGCTCTGCACCACCAAGGGGATGCAGATCGGCTCCGACGGCGTCCAGCTGCTCGGCGGCCACGGCTTCGTCAAGGAGCACCCGGTCGAGCGCTGGTACCGAGACCTGCGAGCCGCGGGCGTGATGGAGGGCGCCCTGCTCGTCTAGGCCCGCCTGGCGAGCAGAAAGGAAAGAAGATGACGATCAACCTCGAGATACCGAAGAAGTTCAAGCCGCTGGCGAGCCAGGCCAACCAGGTCGCCACCGAGGTGTTCCGGCCGATCTCGCGCAAATACGACGAGGCCGAGCACGCCTATCCCAAAGAGCTCGACATGCTCGCCTCCCTGATCGACGGGATGAACGAGGGCTCCGACATCGGCGGCGCCGGTGCGGCCGGCGTCCGTCGCGAGAAAAGCGACGACGGCGAGAACCGCAACGGCTCCAACCTCTCCACCGTGCTCGGGATCATCGAGCTCTGCTGGGGAGACGTCGGCCTGCTGCTCTCGATGCCGCGGCAGGGCCTCGGCAACTCGGCGATCGCCTCGGTCGCGACCGAGGAGCAGCTGAAGAAGTACGGCGGCAAGTGGGCGGCGATGGCGATCACCGAGCCGGAAGCCGGCTCGGACTCCGCCGCGATCCGCGCCACCGCCGAGCTCGACGGCGACGAGTACGTCCTCAACGGCGAGAAGATCTTCGTCACCTCGGGCGACCGGGCTGACCTGATCGTCGTCTGGGCGAGCCTCGACCGCTCGAAAGGGCGGGCGGCGATCAAGTCGTTCATCGTCGAGCGGGACAACCCCGGCCTGAAGCTGGACCGGCTCGAGCACAAGCTCGGGATCCGCGCCTCGGACACCGCCAACTTCACCCTGCAGGACTGCCGGGTGCCGAAAGAGGCGCTGCTCGGCGACCCGGAGGTCAAAGAGAAGGGCTTCGCCGGGGTGATGGAAACGTTCGACAACACGCGGCCGCTGGTCGCCGCGATGGCCGTCGGCGTCACCCGGGCAGCGCTGGAAGAGACGCGGAAGAAGCTGAAGGAAGCGGGCGTCAAGATCGACTACGACGTCCCCGCCAACAACCAGCACGCCGCCGCGGCGCGCTTCCTCGAGATGGAGGCCGACTACGAGGCCGCCTGGCTGCTGACGCTCCAGGCCGCCTGGATGGCAGACAACTCGAAGCCGAACTCGCTGCAGGCCTCGATGGCCAAGGCGAAGGCGGGTCGCACCGGCGTCGACGTGACGCTCGGCTGCGTCGAGCTCTGCGGCAGCGTCGGCTACGGCGAGGACGAGCTGCTGGAGAAGTGGGCCCGCGACGCGAAGATCCTCGACATCTTCGAGGGCACCCAGCAGATCCAGCTGCTGATCATCGCCCGCCAGCTGCTGAAAAAGACCTCTGCCGAACTCCGGTAGCCAGGAGGCAGGAATAATCCTCGGTCCGTGAACTTGATCGAGGACTTGATGGAGCGATCCCCGGCCTCGCGGCTGGGGATCGTCTCCGTTGACGCGCAAGCTCGTCGGCGCGACTGGTACTTCGGCGAACTGATCGCCAAATCGGCCGGGCTCTCCGGTGCCTTCGCCGCCCGCGGGGTCAAGCGGGGCGACGTGGTGATGACCCTGGTCGGCAACCGGATCGAGTGGGTGCTGAGCCTGCTCGCCTGCTGGCGGATGGGAGCGGTGGCGCTGCCTTGCAACACGATGCTGCGCCGGCACGACCTCGAGCACCGGGTCGCCGCCGCCAACCCCAAGCTCTGCGTAGGCGAGGAGGCCCTGCTGGCCGAGCTGCCCGGCGGGGTGCCGGCGATGACGATGGCCGACGTCGCCACGGTGATGGACGAGGACCTGCCGCAGGAGACGCCGGCGGCGGTCGAGGAGATGGGCCCCGAGGACCCGGCGCTGATCGTCTTCACCTCCGGCACGACCGGGGAGCCGCGGGGAGTAGTTCATGCGTACCGCTACCTGCTCGGACAGCGCGTCCAGGCCGAGCACTGGTTCGGCTCCCGCCAGGGCGACCTCGCCTGGTGCACCACCGCCACCGGCTGGTCGAAGTCGGCCCGCAACGTCTTCCTCGCCCCCTGGATCACCGGCGCCGCCGCGGTCATCCACGACGGTCGCTTCGATCCCGCCGAGCGGCTCGACTTCGCCGAGGCGCTCGGGGTCAACGTCCTCTGCCAGGCGCCGACCGAGTACCGGATGCTGGCGCGGCGGACCGCGCTGCGGCCGCTGCCGGCGCTGCGGCGGATGGTCTCCGCCGGCGAGCCACTCGACCCGGAGACGATCGCCGCCTTCCGCGAAGGGACCGGGCTCGAGCCCGCCGACGGCTACGGCCAGACCGAGACCGGGCAGGTGACGGCGAACGTGGTCGGCGAGCCGGTGCGGCAGGGCTCGATGGGCCGCCCGCTCCCCGGCTTCGAGACCCGGATCGTCGAGGGCGAACTGCAGCTGCGCGCCGCCTCCTGCCCCACCTTCTTCTCCCACTACCTCGACGGCGAGCGCTTCGAGAAGGAGTGGTGGCCGACCGGCGATCTCGTCCACGCCGACGAGGACGGCCACCTCTTCTTCGAGGGCCGCGGCGACGACATCATCCTCTCCTCCGGCTACCGGATCGGCCCGACCGAGGTCGAGTCGGCCCTCCTCTCCCACCCCGCCGTCGCCGACGCCGCCGCGGTCGCCGCGCCCGACCCCGAGCGCGGTTCGGTCGTCCGCGCGATCGTCGTCCTCCGCAACTCCATCAGCGACAGCAGGTCAAGCGACGAGCTGGCTCGCGAGCTGCAGGAGCACTGCAAACACGAGACCGCCCCCTACAAGTTCCCCCGCATCGTCGAGTTCGCGGACGAGCTGCCGAAGACCAGCAGCGGCAAGATCAAGCGCGCCCAGCTGCGCGCCGGCGACTAGGCGGCGGCCAGCTCGGCCGCGTCGGTCGGCCGTCCCAGGTGGTACCCCTGGGCCATGTCGACGCCGTACCCGGCCAGCAGCTGCTTCGTGTCCTCGTCCTCGACGAACTCGGCGATCGTCTGCTTGCCGAGGCCGCGGGCGATCTGGACGATCGCCTGGACCACGAGCTGGTCGGCGTCGTTGCGCGACATCTCGCGGATGAAGGTGCCGTCGATCTTGATCACGTCGAAGGGGACCTTCTTCAGGTAGGCGAAGGGGCCGAAACCGGCGCCGTAGTCGTCGATCGCGACTTCGCAACCGAACTCGGTGAGGCGGTCGGCGAAGCCGGCGGCGGTGTCGAAGTCCTCGACCCGCGCCGTCTGAGTGATCTCGAAGGTGCAGCGTGCGGGGTCCGCCTCCCCTTCGTCGAGGCGCCGTTCGATGAACTCGAGCACCGAGAGGTCGGTGACCGAGGCGCCGGAGATGTTCATGTGCAGCGAGACCGGTGAGCCGGCGCGCTCGCGCTCGCTGATCAGCTCCAGCGCCCGCGCCACGACCCAGCGGTCGAGCTCCTGCACCATCCCGGAGCGCTCGGCCGCCTCGATGAAGGACGCCGCCGGCAGCAGCTCGCCGCTCTCGCCGGTCATCCGCAGCAGCAGCTCGTAGCGCTCGATCCCGCCGGAGGTGAGGCTGCGGATCGGCTGGGTGGCGAGGCGAAGCCGGTTCTGGGTGATCGCGTCGCGGATCCTGGCGCTGGTCGTCTGCGACCGCCGCGCGACCCTCTCGCTCTCGCCGGGGGCGTGGAAGAGCATGATCCGGTTCCGCCCCTCCGCCTTCGCCTGGTACATCGCCTGGTCGGCGGCAACCAGCACCGCCTCGGCTCCGACGTTGTCCTGGCTGCCGAACATCGCGATCCCGACGCTGATCGTCGCCGCGCTGATCTCCGCGTTCAGCGGCAGCCCCTCTGCCACCTGGTTGCGCAGGTCCTCGCCGAGCTGCAGGGCGCCGGCGGTATCGGTCTGCGGCATCAGCACCGCGAACTCGTCGCCGGAGAGCCGCGCGACCAGGTCGGTCGCGCGCACCCGCTCGCGGAGGATCTCGGAGACGCGGCGGATCAGGGTGTCGCCGGTCTGGTGGCCGTAGCGGTCGTTGACCTCCTTCAGCCCGTCGATGTCGATCACCATCACCGCCCCGCGGCCGCCGTAGCGCGCGGTGAAGGAGACGTACTGGTCGAGCTCGGAGCGGAACCGGCGCCGGTTCAGGAGCCCGGTCAGGGGATCGTGGTCGGCGAGGTATCGCAGCTCGGCCTCGGTCTTCTCGGCCCGCTTCAGTGCCCCCTGGACCACCGCCCGATCCTCGGGCGCCAGCTTCGCCAGCGCCGCTTCGACGGCGGGGTCCGGCTGCCCGGAACTTTGGCTGTTGCTGATCAAGACGTTGACGGTATCCGCTTACCCGCAGATGTACACCTTGTCTCATTCAATCCGTTCGATAGACCCAAGTTTCAGCGAGTGCGGAGGGCGAATACTTGACTTGCCGATCTCCGGGTAGGTTCAAACCGATGCCGAACCGCCTCGCCCAGGAGACGAGCCCCTACCTGCTCCAGCACCAGGCCAACCCGGTCGACTGGTACCCGTGGGGGGACGAGGCGCTGCGGCGGTCCCAGGAGGAGGACATGCCGATCCTGCTCTCCGTCGGTTACTCCGCCTGTCATTGGTGCCACGTGATGGAGCGCGAGTCCTTCGAGGACGCCGAGACGGCGGCCTACATGAACGAGCACTTCGTCAACGTCAAGGTCGACCGCGAGGAGCGCCCGGACGTCGACGCGATCTACATGGAGGCGGTGCAGACGATCAGCGGTCACGGCGGCTGGCCGATGACCGTCTTCCTCGACCCCGACGGGGTCCCCTTCTACGGCGGCACCTACTTCCCGCCGGACGAGAGCCGCGGGATGCCGAGCTTCCGGATGGTGATGGAAGCCGTCATCGACGCCTTCGAGAACCGCCGCGACGAGATCCGCGAGCGGGCGCCGACCGTGCGCCAGCGGCTCGGCGCGGTCGGCGAAGTCGAGCCGCGCGAGGACCTGCCGGGAGCGACCGAGCTGGAGGAGGCGATCCAGCGCCTGCTCTCGGTGGCCGACCGCCAGCACGGCGGCTTCGGCGGCGCGCCCAAGTTCCCGCCCGCCTCCTCGCTGGAGCTGCTCCTCGCCCGCGGCGAGACCGAGCACGTCGAACGCACGCTGGACGCGATGCTCGCCGGCGGCATCTACGACCACCTCGGCGGCGGCTTCTCTCGCTACTCGGTCGACGCGATCTGGCTCGTCCCTCACTTCGAGAAGATGCTCTACGACAACGGCCTGCTGGCCCGCGCCTACCTGCACGGCTGGCAGCAGCTCGGGCATGATCGCTACCGCCGGGTCTGCGAGGAGACGCTGGACTGGATGCTGCGCGAGATGCGCGGCCCCGAGGGCGGCTTCTACTCGGCGCTCGACGCCGACTCCGAGGGCGAGGAGGGCCGCTTCTACGTCTGGACGCCGGCGCAGATCCGCGAGGTGCTGGGCGAGGCGGCCGAGCCGGTGCTGGAGTACTACGGGGTCAGCGAACGCGGCAACTTCGAGGGCTCGAACGTCCTCCATCTCGCCGGCGGTGCCGAGGCGGAGGCGCCACCCGGCCTGGCGGAGGCACGCCGGGCGCTGTTCGAGGCGCGCTCGCAGCGGGTCTGGCCGGGCCTCGACGACAAGCGGCTCACCTCCTGGAACGCGCTGGCGATCGCGGCCCTGGCCGATGCCGGGGCAGTCCTTTCTCGCGACGACTATCTGGACGCCGCCCGGGCCGGAGCCGAGTTCGTGCTGGCGTCGTTGCGCGACCCCGACGGCGACCTCCTGCGCACCTACAAAGACGGGCGCGCCCACCTCAACGCCTACCTCGAGGACCACGCATTCCTGCTCGAGGCACTGCTGGCTCTCTACGAGGCGAGCTTCGAAGAGCGCTGGTTCGGCGAGGCGCAGGCGCTGGCGGAGACGATGATCGAGCGCTTCGGCGACCCCGAGCGCGGCGGCTTCTACTCGACCTCCTCCGACCACGAGCAGCTGATCGCCCGCCGCAAGGAGGTCGGGGACCATCCCATCCCCTCCGGCAACAGCTCCGCCGCGATGGGCCTGCTGCGCCTGGAGCGGCTCACCGGTGACCGCCGCTACGGAGAGGCCGCGGTCGGCGTCTTCGCGCTCTTCGGCAAGCCCGCGGTCGAACACCCGGACGCCTTCGCCCACATGCTGCGCGCGCTCGACTTCCACCTCTCCCCCAGCCGCGAGGTCGCCCTGGTGGAAATTCAGCGAACGCTGAAAAACAGCCCCGATGGGGGCCAAAACTCAGCGCACGCTGAAAATCTCAGCGAGCTCGCCGCTGTGGTGCGCGAGAAGCTGCGCCCGCACGTCGTCCTCGCCGGCGGCCCCGAGGGAGTCGAGCAGCCGCCGCTGATGGCAGGTCGCACCGCGGTCGAGGGCCGCGCCGCCGCTTACGTCTGCGAGAACTTCGCCTGCAAACTGCCAGTGACTTCCGCCGACGAGCTGCGAGAGCTTCTGTGAGCCTTTAACAAGACGCGTCCCGCATCTCTGAAAGGATGCGCCCCGATGCGCGGCTCCTGGTTCACCTTTCCCGCCGGCCGACGGTCCAAGTGGGTCGTCTTTGCCCTCTGGTTCTTGGCGATCTTCATCGCCTCGGGCGTCGATCTTCCAGGCAAGTTCGAAGAGGCCGAAAACAACGAGGCGACCTCGTACCTGCCCGGCGACGCCGAGTCGACCAAGGCCCTCGCCAAGACCGAAGCACTGCAGAAAGGCGAAATCGCACCGACGGTGATCGTCTTCCGGCGCGACAGCGGCCTCACCGCTGCCGACTTCCGCACGATCGAAGAAGACGTCGGGAAGATGACCGAGAAGCGGTACCCGGGCGTGATCCCCGACGGGGAAACCGCGGCCTCCGGCGGGCAGGAGCGCAAAGCGGAAGCGACCGCCCCCGGCGACAAACCGAGCGGCAACGGCTGCGGCAGCCCCACCACCGAGGTACCGGGCCAGGCCGCCGACTACGCCCCCTTCGTCGGCCCGATCTGCTCAGCCGACGGCAAAGAGGCGATCGTCACCTCCTACATCAACGCCGAAGGCGAGGCCGAGCTGATCACCGACCCGGTCCAGGACTGGCGCGACCAGGTCTCCGGCGAGCGCGACGGCCTCGAAGTGAAGATCACCGGCGGCGGCGGCTTCTCGACCGACGCGATCGAAGTCTTCGAAAGCCTCAACGGAACCCTGCTGCTGGCCGCGGTCAGCCTGGTGATCTTCCTCCTGATCTGCATCTACCGCTCGCCGATCTTCCTCTTCATCCCGCTGATCGCGGTGATGTTCGCCGAGACCCTCTCGCGCTCGATCGGCTACGGCGTCTCCGAGCTCGGGGTGACGATCAACGGCCAGTCGAGCTCGATCATGTCGGTGCTCGTGCTCGGCGCCGGCACCGACTACGCGCTGCTGCTGGTCGCCCGCTACCGCGAGGAGCTGCACAAGACCGCCGACAAGCACGAGGCGATGCAGACCGCGCTCGCCTCGGCCGGGCCGGCGATCTTCGCCTCGGCGCTGACCGTGATCGCGGCCCTGCTCTGCCTCACCCTGGCCAAGGTCAACGGCACCGCCGGCCTCGGCCCGATCGCCGCGATCGGGATCGCCTGCGCGGCGCTCTCGATGCTGACCCTGCTGCCGGCGCTGCTGACGATCTTCGGCCGCCGCGCCTTCTGGCCCTTCGTCCCCCACAGCGAGGGAACCACGCCGCGAGTGGAGGACGTCTCCGACCGTGCCCGCAGCTCGATCGTCGAAGGCTCCGGCTTCGGGGCCCTGGTCCGGGTCGTCCTCGCCTGCCTCGTGGTCCTGGTCACGCTGCCGCTGGTGCTGCTCAACTGGCTGCTGCGGGTGATCACCCTCAAGCGGATGCCGTCGCTGATCGTCGGTCCGCTCGACCGCGCCGTCTTCACGCCATACGAGATCCGCCGCCACCGCCTCGAGCACACCGCCGACGCCACCCATGGCTTCTGGGCCCGGGTTGGCCAGCGAGTGGCGCAGGGGCCGCAGCGGGTCATGATCGGCGCGATCGCCGTTCTCCTCGTCTGCTGCGCCGGCTTCGCCTTCTTCTCGACCGAACTGACCAGCGAAGACAGCTACCGGACCGAGGTCGAGTCGGTCGAAGGCCAGGAACTGCTCGACAAGAGCTTCCCCTCGGGCACCTCGGCGCCGACCGACGTGATCGTCCCGCAGCCGAGCGAGGTGCCGGCGGTGCAGAAAGCCGTCGAAGGGGTCGAAGGGGTCGAGTCGGTCACCGGCCCGGTCGCCAGCGGCTCGGAGGGAACCCTGATCCAGGCGACCCTGGAACCGAATCCGTATTCGACCGAGGCTTTCGACATGGTCGAGCCGATGCGTGAAGCCGCGTCCGAGGCGGCGCCGGGCACCTTGGTCGGCGGGCCCTCCGCGGTCGAATTCGACGTCCGCGACGCCGCGGCGTGGGACTCGATCGTGATCCCGCCGCTGATCCTCATCGTCGTCTTCCTGATCCTGATGGCGCTGCTGCGCTCGGTGATGGCGCCGCTGATCCTGGTCGGGACCGTGATCCTCAGCTTCCTCGCCGCGCTCGGCGTCGGCTACTTCGTCTTCGACGTGATCTTCGGCTTCCCGGGATCGGACCCGTCGCTGCCGCTCTTCGCCTTCGTCTTCCTCGTCGCCCTCGGCGTCGACTACAACATCTTCCTCGTCGCCCGTGCCCGCGAGGAGACCGAAATGCACGGCACCGAACAGGGGATGCTGCGCGCGCTCGCGGTCACCGGCGGCGTCATCACCAGCGCCGGCATAGTCCTCGCCGGCACCTTCGCCGTGCTCGGCGTCCTCCCCCTCACCTTCCTCACCGAGATCGGCTTCGTGGTCGCCTTCGGCGTCCTCCTCGACACCTTCCTAGTCCGCAGCGTCCTCGTCCCCGCCATCGCCCTAACCGTAGGCGACAAATTCTGGTGGCCCTCCTCCCTCTCCCACCAGGACGACCGCCCCCACCAGCAGCCCCCCTCACCGACGACCGCCGCCTGACGGCGACTCGACCCCTGTCGCAGTCCGGGAGGGACGCCCTCTCGGGACACTCAACCCCGAGCCATAGCGAGGGGTGTCCAGAGAGGGCGTCCCTCCCGGACCCAACCTCAAGCGTCAGAGAATCGGCAGGAAGTTCTCGATCTCGTACGGCGTGACCTGGACGCGGTAGTCGTCCCATTCTTGCCGCTTGATCTCAACGAACCGCCGGAAGGTGTGCTCGCCGAGCGTGCGCAGGACCAGCTCTGACTCGGCCGCGAGCTCGATCGCCTCCCCCAGCGTCGCCGGCAGCTGCTCGATGCCCTGGTGGGCGAGCTCGTCCTGGGAGAGGTGGTAGAGGTTCTGCTCCATCGGCTCGGGCAGCTCGTAGCCCTTCTCGACCCCTTCCAGCCCCGCCTGCAGCATCGCCGCGAAGCAGAGGTAGGGGTTGGCGGCGGGGTCCGGGCAGCGCAGCTCGGCCCGGGTCGCCCCCTCCTTGCCGGGGTGGTACAACGGCACCCGGATCAGCGCCGAGCGGTTGCGGCGCGACCAGGCCAGGTAGACCGGCGCCTCGTAGCCCGGCACCAGCCGCTTGTAGGAGTTGACCCACTGGGCGAACAGCGGCGAGATCTCGCGCGCGTGCTTGAGCTGGCCGGCGATGAACGACTTCGCCACCGGCGAGAGGTAGTAGGGGTCCTCGGCGTCGTAGAAGGCGTTCTTGCCGTCGCGGCTGAGCGACTGGTGGACATGCATCCCCGACCCGTTCTCGCCGAACAGCGGCTTCGGCATGAAGGTCGCGTGGTAGCCGTACTTCATCGCGTACTCCTTGACGACGATGCGGTAGGTCATGCAGTCGTCGGCCATCTCGAGCGCGTTCTTGTAGCGCATGTCGACCTCGTGCTGGGAGGGACCTACCTCGTGATGGGTGTACTCGACGTGGATCCCCATCTTCTCCAGCGCCAGCACCGTCTCCCGCCGCAGGTCCGAGCCGGCGTCGAGCGTGGTCAGGTCGAAGTAGCCGCCCTCGTCGAGCGGCTCGGGGACCCCGCCCTCCGGCTTGGCGGAGCGGAAGTAGAAGTACTCGAGCTCGGGGCCGATGTTGTAGGCGTCGAAGCCCATCTCCTCGGCCCGTTTCAGCGCCCGCCGCATGATCCAGCGCGGGTCGCCCTCGTAGGGCCCCCCGCCGGGCACCTGGATGTCGCAGAACATCCGCGCCACCGCGTCGTCCTCGGGCCGCCAGGGGATCAGCGCGAAGGTGGAGGGATCCGGCACCGCCAGCATGTCGGACTCCTCGATCGGGTTGAAACCGGTGATCGAGGAACCGTCGAAACCCATGCCGCCTTCGAAGGCGTCCTCCAGCTCGCTGGCGTTGACCGAAAAGCTCTTCAGCTGACCGAGCACGTCGGTGAACCAGAGGCGGATGAAGCGGACGTCGTGCTCCTTGACGAGCTCGATCACGTCGGCGGCGCTGCGGGGTTGCTCTGCCATGCCTGGTTGCCTCCTTGGCTGGGGAAGGCCGCAACGATAGGCGAATGAACCAAAAGGGTGCTGATCGCCGTATTTACGGGTAGACAAGAGAGCCACGTAACGGCTTGAAAGCGTCGGGGTAAACAGGTATAACTTACATCAAGTAAGTAAGCGGCTAAAAGTAAAGTAAAGGCCACGTAAAGGCTCTGTAAAGCGAATTGCCGCCCGATAGCAGAGCCTAGAAGCGAGAAGCGACGTTGACGGTAAAAACCGCAGTAAGCAGATTCCAGATCCACGACGAGCTGACGGCGCCAGATGAGAGCGCTCCTCTCATCAAGAGCATTCAGGCCGCCGGCGGCGCGGTGACGAAGTTCGTTGGCGTGCTGGCCGGGGCGCCGGCCGTCCTGCGCGCGTATACGCGGATGCGCTCGGAGCTTCGCGGCGGAGTCCTGCCGCAGGCGACGAGGGAGCGGATCGCGCTTGCAGTAGCCGAGTACCGCGAAGACAACTACAGCATCGCCCAGCACGCGAAGTCCGCGCGCCGGGCCGGGCTTGGCCTCGACGAGGTCTCGAAAGCCCGCAGCTTCACCTCCGCCGATGAGAAGGAGGCAGCGCTCCTCGCCTTCCTCAAAGAGACGCTGGACCCGGAGGGCCCTCCGCCCCTCCATCTCCACGAGGAGGCGCGTGAGATCGGCTGGAGCGACGAGGAGATCCTCGAGGCGGTCGGGCACCTGGCGCTGAACGAGTTCCAGAGCCTGATCGCGAGCGCGGCGGCGCTGCCCCAGGACCAGGGCGGTCCGAGGGCACTCCCCTCCCCCGCGGCATAGGCGCTAAGGGGGGCCGGGTGCTCCCTCACCAGACACCTCTCGCTATGGCTCGAGGTTGAGTGTCTGGAGAGGGAGCACCCGGCCCCCCTTCACACGTTCAGGTACTGCTACCGCCCGGAGATGAGGGTGGCCGTGTAGAGCAGTCGCGCCGAGCTGTATTTGCAGCCGTAGGTGGCGCGGCTGCCGACCCGTTCCTGCGGTTCGCCCTGGCGGATATCGGTGTCGTTGATGCAGGCGCCGGGCAGGCGGCTGCCACGCCAGACGTTCCCTTCGTCCAGCCCCTGGGAGAAGGCGGGAGCCCAGGTGGGAACGGTGAGGCCGACGATGTCGCCCTTCTGCACTTTCAGGTTGGCGCTGAATTTGACCGTCTGCCCCAGGTAGGGCGAGAGGATCTGAACCGAGCCCTGCCGGCGCAACGTGTAGCGCGGCGGGTTGGTGCCGGGAACGCGGCGCAGGATCGCCAGGCGTGCCTGCGGCGGAGTGCCGAGGAAACCGTTGAAGTAGGTCCGCTGGCTGTTGGTCGGCTGGGCCAGGGTCAGCGTCCAGGCCTTGATCGTGCCGTCGCGGGGGGCGCGGAGGGGAAGCTGCGTCTGTCCGTTGCTGACCTGGAAGCCGGTGACGCTGCCGATCGCCTCGCATGGGTCGTCGGGGCAGGAGGGATCCGGCTCGTTCGCGGTCTGGCCGAGGATCACGGTCGTGCGAGCGAACTTCGCCGCATCGCTACTGGAAGCGAGGCTGACGAGGAGCAAGAGCAGGCAAGCGCTGAAGCCCAGGGCCAGCCAGCGGCCCCTCTGCATCCCGGCGGCCACGTCTCCTCCCTGCGAAAACCTCGACATCGATGCTGCTCCTCTCGTTTCTCGGACCCTGCTTTGAACACGGCAGAGTAGCCCGCGGAGCGGCCGGAGAATGCGGGAATCAGCGCTGGCGAGCGCTGGTGGCGTCGCTCAGAGCGACGGCGTAGCGGACCCGCCCCACGCCTTCGAAGCCGAGCGAGTCGCTGACCGCTTTCGTGAAGTCCCAGACCCGCCCGTCTATGTAGGGGCCGCGGTCGATCACCTGGGTGACCACCACGCGGCCGCGGTAGACGAACTTGACCGCGGTGCCGCAGGGCAGCGTCTTGTGAGCGACGCCCAGCGTCTGCGGCCGCAGGGTCTGCCCGCAGGCGGTCTTGTTGCCCCAGAGGCCCGGCCCGTACCAGCTGGCGTGGCCGTAGCGCCAGGCGCCGAAGGTCATTCCTTCGTCTTCGGAAGTGCTGGGGGTGTAGCTGGAAGCGCCGCCGGTGCCGGCTTGGGCACCGGTCGCGACCCCGGCGAAGAGGGCGAGGAAGGCAGCCAGGGCAAGAACCCAGCGCAGGAAGGTTTGGTTGATCGTCTGCATCTCTTTCCAAGCGCTTGCGGGGTTAGCTGACGGGCTCGCGCTGAAAGAGCTGCGCTACGCGGCAGTGGCCGCGACTCGCCCCAACTGAATGGGTCCCCCGCTCCCCGCGTTATGTAGGCGGAGATTCAGCGGATGTGGGCGGCAGATTAGCAAACGCTAAGACAGAAAACGATGCATAGATCCACGCAATAGAAAAGGCCCCCTCTCGGAGGCCTTTTCCTTAGCGGGCCTGTAAGCCGGATCCTGTCTTGAGCGGCCATCTATCTCTGCGGCCTACCTGGACCTCGCCGAGCCGGGTCAGCGGTCCTGCTTGGCCTTGCACCGGGCGGGGTTTGCCTGGCCGCCGCGTCGCCGCGGCGCCGGTGCGCTCTTACCGCACCATTTCACCTTTGCCTGTACGCAGCTCACGTGAGGCTGCGCCATCGGCCGTATGTTTCTGTGGCACTTTCCCGCGGGTTTCCCCGGGTGGGCGTTACCCACCGCCTCGCCCTTTGGTGTCCGGACTTTCCTCGAGGGGTTTTCTCTCCCCCCGCGGTCGTCCAGCCCGCAGGTCAGATTCTAGAAGCGGTCAGCAGAGGTCGCTGCCGCAGCTCGTGCAGCCGCTGGCCGCACGCATCGAGCCGCCGCAGACGGGGCATTCGGCCGGGCCGCCGGCCACCAGGTCCTCCCAGGCGCCGAGGACGACGTCCTCGAGCGTCAAACCTTGGGGCTCGAACAGCCGTGCCGAACGCTCCGTTGCGTCGATCGTGAGCTCAGGCGAATGGGTAGCTGTCGCCGACGCGCTCACGAAACTCTCCTGAAGACTCCTACGACCCTGCCGAGCACCTTCACGTCCTTGGTCCGGATCGGCTCCAGCGACTCGTTCTCGGGCTGCAACCGGATGTGGTCGGACTCGCGGAAGTAGCGCTTGACGGTCGCCTCGTCGCCGAGCAGGGCGACGACGATCTCGCCGTCTTTGGCCTCCTCGGCCTTGCGAACGACGACGAAGTCGCCCTCGAGGATGCCGGCGTTC
>DATIMV010000008.1:0-51604 GCA_035474955.1 Solirubrobacterales bacterium | reverse complement strand
ACACGCTCACGCTCGAGGTCGAGACGGACGGCTCGATCGAGCCCGGCTCGGCTCTGCGCGAGGCGGCGGAGATCCTGATCAAGACGATGGCGATCTTCACCGATGCCGACCGCGTCGAGGAGTTGACCAGCCGCGACGGGGTCGGCTCCATGGAGGCCGGCTTCGCGCCCTTGTCGACCGGCGACGGCGACGATCGGCTGATCGAGGAGCTCGAGATCGGGGTCCGCGCATACAACTGCCTCAAGCGCGCGGGCATCCAGACGGTCGGCGACTTGATCCAGCGCTCGGAGTCGGAGCTGAACGCGATCCCGAACTTCGGCCGACGCTCCACCGACGAAGTGATCGAGGCGCTACACGCGCTCGGCCTCTCCCTGCGGGACGAGTAGGCGCTGGGCGGACGGCATGCGCCACCGCAAGGCCAGGCACAAGCTCAGCCGCAGCGCCTCGCACCGGCGCTCGCTGCTGCGAAACCTCTGCCGGGAGGTGATCGAGCACGAGCGGATCAAGACCAGCCAGGCGAAGGCCAAGGCGGTCAAGCCCGAAGTGGAGAAGCTGATCACCCTCGCCAAGCGCGGCGACCTGCACGCCCGCCGCCAGGCGCTCGCCAGCCTCCACAACGACAAGTTCATCGTCCACAAGCTGTTCGACGAGGTGGCGCCGCGCTACGCGACGCGACCTGGCGGGTACACCCGCATCGTCAAGCTGGGCCCTCGGCAGAGCGATTCCACCGAGATGGTCTATCTCGAGTTGGTTTAGCGGGGGTCGGAGGCGGGGGCACCCTCGCTCTGACAAATGCCGGTCTAATTAGACCGGCATTTTGAGTATCCGTCAGCTCGAGGGTGCCCCCGCCTCCGACTTCAGGCGTAAGCGACAGACTCGAGGTACAGGCCGTGGGGAGGGGCGGTATCTCCTGCCTCGGTTCGAGGAGCTCCCTCTAGAAGGCGGGTGAAGTTCTCGACGGTTCTTTTGCCGCTGGCTACTTCCAGCTGGGTGCCCACCAGGGCGCGGACCATGTTGCGCATGAAGGCGTCGGCGGTGATGCGGAAGGAGAGGATGTCGCCCTCTTTTTCCCAGGAGGCGGCGAGGACGTCGCGATCGAAGCGTACGTGGTCGGTCTGGGTGGGGGTGAAGGCGGTGAAGTCGTGGGTCCCGACAAGCGCCTTGGCGCAGGCGTCGAGCGCCTCTTGGTCTACCTGGTGGGGCCACCAGAGCGCCTTGCCCTGCTCGAAGGGGCTGGGAGCCGAGCGGGCGAGGAGGCGGTACCGGTAGCTGCGCGCTTTGGCGTCGTGGCGGGCGTTGAAGCCGTCGGGTGCCACCTCGGCGGCGGTGACGGCGACATCATCGGGGCCGAGGCCGTTGAGGCGGCGCGCCAGGTCATCTGGCGGTTCCGCCTCGGTCTGGAGGCTCGCGACCTGGCCCCTGGCGTGGACGCCGGTGTCGGTGCGGCCGGCCACCGTCAGCGCCACCGGCTCGCGCAGGACCGTCGCCAGCGCCGTCTCCAGCTCGCCCTGGACCGTGCGCAGACCCGGCTGCCTGGCCCAGCCGCGAAAGCCGGAGCCGTCGTATTCGATTTCGAGCTTGACGGTGGTCACTGCGGCAGTATCTCCGACACCTAGAATCCGGGTCCGTGCGCATCCTCCTCACCAACGACGACGGCATCGCGGCGCCTGGGCTGCAGGCGGCCCGGCGGGCGCTGGTCGAGCTCGACGGGGTCGAGGTCGACGTCGTCGCCCCCGACTCCAACCGCAGCGCGATCGGGCGCGGCATCACCACCCGCGCGCCGCTCAGCGTCGAGGAGGTCACCTTCGAGGACGGCCGCGTCGGCTACGCGACCGATGGCACCCCCGTCGACTGCGTCCGCTTCGCCGAGCTCGGCCTGGTCGGCGAGCGACCCGACCTGATCGTCTCCGGAATCAACCACGGCGCCAACCTCGGCGACGACATCACCTACTCGGGCACGGTTGCCGCGGCGTTCGAGGGCATCATCCTCGGGATTCCGGCGATCGCCCTCTCCCAGCAATCTTCAGCCGGCGGTCTCGGCTACGTCAGCGGCAAGTTCGACTTCACCGTCGCCGCCGCCTTCACCGCGCAGCTGGTATCCCAGCTGCGGCAGGAGTCGATGCCGGAGGCGACCCTCGTCAACGTCAACTTCCCCAACCGCGAGCCGGCCGGGGTCGAGGTGACGAAGCTCGGCAAACGGATCTACAACGACGAGCTGAAGCTGGTCGAGGAGAAGGACGGACGCCGCCACTACGAGATCTACGGCTGGCAGCCGGGCTACGAGGAGATCGAGGGGACCGACCTCTACGCGGTCGCGCAGGGGCGGATCGCGGTCACCCCGATCCACTTCGACCTCACCGACCACGGCGGCCTGGAGCATCTGCGCGGTTGGGGCTTCGAGGAGATGCTGGCGGCCACCGCCACCACCGCGTGAGCTCCCCGGCCGAGCAGCGGGCGGCGGAGCTGCGGGAGATCCTCGCCCACCACAACCACCTCTACTACGTTCTCGACGATCCGGAGATCGGCGACGACGAGTACGACGCGCTGCTGAACGAGCTGCGGGTCCTGGAGGAGGAATACCCGGAGCTGCGCACGCCCGACTCGCCGACGCAGCGGGTCGGGGCGCCGCCGCTCGATCGCTTCGAGCAGGTCGAGCACCTGGAGCAGATGCTCTCGCTCGGCAACGCCCGCAACGAGGAGGAGCTGCGGGCCTGGGAGAACCGGATCGCCAACCACCTCAAGCGCCTCGACATCACCGCCTCGCAGTTCAGCTACACGACCGAGCCGAAGATCGACGGCCTTGCGGTCACCCTCACCTATGAGGACGGGGTCCTGGTCCGCGGCGCCACCCGCGGCGACGGCCGGATCGGCGAGGACGTGACCCAGAACCTGCGCACGATCGGCTCCGTTCCGCTGAAGATCAGGGACGCCCCCGAGCTGATCGAAGTGCGGGGGGAGGCCTACCTGCCGATCGCCGCCTTCAAAGCGCTGAACGAGCGCCGCGCCGAGGCGGGCGAACCGACCTTCGCCAACCCGCGCAACTCCGCCGCCGGCTCGATCCGCCAGCTCGACCCTTCGCTGGCGGCGGAACGGCCGCTCTCGAGCTGGTTCTACGGGATCGGCGCGGTGCGGGGGCTCGATCTGCCGACCCACATGGATGAGATCGAATGGCTGCGCGACCGCGGCTTCAAGGTCAACCCCGACACCGCCCACCACGAGGGGGTGGAGGGGGTCGTCAAGCGCTGCCACTGGTGGGAGGAACGGCGCGACGAGCTCGACTACGAGATCGACGGGGTCGTCGTCAAGGTTGACGAGAAGGCGCTCTGGCGCGAGCTCGGCGTGGTCGGGCGCGAGCCGCGCTGGGCGATCGCCTGGAAGTTCCCGCCGACGACGGCGACGACGAAGCTGAACAAGGTCGTCTGGAACGTCGGCCGCACCGGCCACCTGGTGCCCTTCGCGATGCTGGAGGCGGTCCACGTCGGCGGCGTCACCGTCACCACCGCCACCCTCCACAACGAGGAGGACCTGGCCCGCAAGGACGTCCGCGAGGGCGACGAGGTGGTGGTGATGCGGGCCGGCGACGTCATCCCCCAGGTCGTCTCGCCGAAGCTGCCGCGGAAGAACCCAAGGCTCCGAAAACCGAAGCCGCCGAAGAAGTGCCCGGCGTGCAATACGCCGACGGTCAAGCCGGAGAACTCGGTCTTCACGATCTGCCCCAACCGCACCGGCTGCCCCGGCCAGTCCTTCCAGCAGGTCAAACACTTCGTCAGCAAGGGGGCGATGGACATCGAGGGGCTGGGGGAAGAGCTGGCGCTGCGGTTTCTGCGTGAGGGATTGATCGCCGACGTCGCCGGCATCTACGACCTGACGGAGGAGCGGCTGGTCGAGCTCGAGCGGTTCGGCGAGACCTCGGCCCGAAACCTCGTCGCCTCGATCGAGGCCTCGCGTCAGCGCCCCTTCAAACGGGTTCTCTACGCGCTCGGGCTCCCGGGCGTCGGCTACGTCACCGCCGAGGCGCTGGCCGACCACTTCGGCTCGATCGACGCCCTGCACGAGGCCGATCCGGAGGCGATCGAGGAGGTCGAGGGGGTGGGCCCGATCATGGCGGTCCAGATCAACGAGTCGATCACCGACGACGCCACCTGGGCGCTGGTCGGGAAGCTGCGTGAGCAGGGCCTGCGACTCGAGGCCGACGAGTCCGAACGGCGACGCGAGGACGGACCGCTCAAGGGCAAGACCGTCGTCCTCACCGGCGCCCTGCCGGAGCTGACCCGCGAGGAGGCGGCGGCGATGGTCAAGTCGGCCGGCGGCAAGGTCACCAGCTCGGTCTCGAAAAAAACCGACTACGTCGTCGCCGGCGACAACCCCGGCTCGAAGCTCGCCAAAGCGGAGAAATTCGGGACCGAGATCCTCGACGAAGCCGCCCTGCGCGAGCTGGTCGGTCAGTAGCCGGCGACGGCGCCGGCGATCCGGTCCTGGGCGTAGTGGGCGGCGCTGAGGTCGCCGACGCTCGCCATCAGGATCGAGAAGGCCATCACCCGGCCGCTTTTGTTGAAGCAGTAGCCGGAGAGGTTGCTGACGCCGCTGATCGTCCCGGTCTTGGTCCGGCAGCGGCCGTAGGCGGCGGTGCCCTCGGTGCGGCTGCCCACGGTTCCCTCCTGCCCGGTCAGGGCGAGGTCCTGGATGAACTCTTCTCCCGCCGGGTCCTCCTGCATTCCCAGCAGCAGGTCAACGATCTCGCGCGGACTGGAGCGGTTGGAGCGGGTGAGGCCCGAGCCGTCTGCTGCCTGCACGGTGGAGCCGAGGTTGCGGGAGAACGCCTCGACCACGTTCGCGCCGGCAGCGGTGGTGCCGGCGCCGCCGAACCGCGCCCCGAGCAGCTTGATCAGCATCTCGGCGAAGTAGTTGTTGGAGTAGACGTCGGTGAGGTTGACGATCCGGTCGAGGTCGGGGGACTGGACCAGGGCGACCCGCTCGGCGTCCGGCGGGGTCGGGCGCAGGGCGATCTGCGGGGGAACGCGAACGCCGGCGCGCTGCATCGATCGCACCAGCTTCGTCGCTGCGAGCTTGGCCGGATCGGAGGAGAAGCCGCTGGTGCTGGTCGAGCCGCGGAAGCCGGAGTTGAAGGCGAGGCCGGAGAGGGGGCCGATGTAAGGGCTGGTCGCGAAGCCGGAGTCGAGGACGCCGCGGCGGCGGTCGAAGATCGTGTCGTCGGCGTAGAGGCGGCCGGTGATCGACGTGATCCCGGCGGCCTTGATCTGCGGGGTGAGGGCGAAGACGTTGGTGCCAAGGCCGCCGAAGTAGCCGTTGTAGAAGCTCGGCGTCCCCAGCGCCGGGTCACCGCCACCCTGCAGGTAGAGGCTGCCGTGGAGGACCCCCCTGGCGTCGACGGGACCGTCGCGGAAGACTTTGGTCGGGATCCGGTGCTCCGGCCCGAGCTTGGAGAGCGCGGTGGCGGTCGTGAACAGCTTCATGTTCGAGGCGAGCGGCCGCGAGCGACCCGGCGCCTTGGCGCAGAGAACCTGCTCGGACTCGGCGTCGACGACGAGGAGTCCACTGGCCGAGCCGCCCCCCTGGCCCAGCCAGGCGCGCATCCGGTCGCAGCTGGGGCTGGCCTGTGCCGAGGCCGCCAGAAGCAGAAAAAGGCCTGCTAGGGCAACCAAAAGGGGGAGGGAAGTGCGTTTCATCGGGTTATTCAACACGCGAGACGGGGAAGGTAGCGGGCGGCGCCGACCTCACGCCCTGGAATACTGCATGGATCGTGGGCAAGGTCGTAGACATCGAGTCCAAGGGCAGAAGGCCGAAACGGCGTAAGAAGCCGTCGAAGACCGCGCTGGTCCTGGGCGGTGGCGGCTTCACCGGCGGCGTCTACGAGATCGGCGCCCTCCGCGCCCTCGATCTACTCGCTGTCAACAGCACCGTCAACAACTTCGACGTCTACGTCGGCACCAGCGCCGGCTCCTTCGTCGCCTCGATGCTGGCCAACGGGGTCACGCCCGAGGAAATGATGCAGGTGATCAACACGCAGGAGGAGACCGAGCTCGAGGACCTGCAACTGGACAAGGTGCTGAAGCTGAACTACCTCGGCTTCCTGCAGAAGACGATGGCCCTGCCACTGCGAAGCGTCGAGCTGGCGCGCTCGATAATCCGCTTCCGCGAGGTCTCGGCGATCGACTTCGGCGTGGCGATGGCCGAGAACCTGCCGAGCGGCCTCTACTCCGGCCGCGGCGTTAGTGACTACGTCGCCGAGGCGCTGGGCGATGGCGGCCGGACCAACGACTTCCGTCTGGTCGACCCCGAGCTGTATCTGACCGCGACCGACCTCGACACCTGCGAGCGGATCGTCTTCGGCGAGCAGGGCTGGGACGACGTGCCGATCTCGAAAGCGGTCGAGTGCTCGACTGCGCTGCCGATCGTCTACAAGCCGGTCGACCTGAAGGGGCGCCAGTTCGTCGACGGCGGCATCCGCTCGACCACCAACGTCGACATCGCGGTCGAGAAGGGCGCCAAATTCATCGTCGTCGTCAATCCCCTCGTCCCCTACATCAACGACTTCGAGAAGACGATCCCGACGATGCTGGGGACGCGCGTGCGGCGGGTCTCCGACATGGGCCTACCGGCGATCGCCAACCAGACCTTCCGCCTGATCGCCCACGCCCGCCTGCACCAGGCGGTAGAGCAGTGGCAGGAGAAATACCCGGGGGTGGACATCATCCTGGTCGAGCCCGAGCCCGACGACGAGCTGATGTTCGGCACCCCGATCATGGACTACTCGCGCCGCCTGCAGATCGCCCGCCACGGCTTCGAATCGGTGACCGCCGCCCTCGCCCGCGACTACGACCACTTCCACGAGATCGCCGAGCGCCACGGCCTCGAAATCTCCGAGAAACGCGTCCGCAAAGTGGTCGAGAAAGCCTCCGAGGAAGAGCCTGGCCCAACCTCCGCCTGGAAGCGCGTCCTGGAGCGTTCTACCTCAGTCCTGCTGCGCCAGTCCGGCGAAGCCTCTTAACTGCCGTCTCGCGCAGTTCTGTCTAGCCAGACGGAGCTAAGCCGCGTAGAGTTGCTCGATCGCGCCCTCGTGCTTCTGGGCGACGATGGCGCGCTTGACCTTCAGGGTCGGCGTCAGCTCGCCGGACTCCTGGGAGAGATCCTCGGGGAGGATCGCGATCTTCTTCACCTGCTCGACCCGGGCGAAGTTCTGGTTGATCTTCTCGACATGGGCTTCGATCGAGGCCTTGACGTCGGCGTTCTGGGCCAGCTGAGCCGGGTCCTCGGGCAGGTTGTTCTCCTGGGCGTATTTGACCGCCTCTTCGGGTTCGAGGGTGACCAGCGCCACCAGATAGGGGCGGCGGTCGCCGACGACGACGCACTGGGAGACCAGCGGGTGCTGCTTGATTTCGGCCTCGAGGTTGGCGGGGGTGATGTTCTTGCCGCCCGCGGTGATGATGATGTCCTTTTTACGGCCGGTGATCTTGATGAAGCCGTCGGGGTCGATCTCGCCGAGGTCGCCGGTGTGGAGCCAGCCGTCGACGATCGTCTCGTTCGTCGCCTCCTGGTTCTTGTGGTAGCCCTGGAAGACGTTGGGGCCCTTGACGAGGATCTCGCCGTCGTCGGCGATCTTCACCTCGCAGCCGGGGAACGGTTTGCCGATCGTCCCGACCTTGAAGTCGTCCGGGGTGGAGATCGTCGCCGCGGTCGAGGTCTCGGTCATCCCCCAGCCCTCGAGTACGAGGACGCCGGCGGCGTCGAAGAAGTGGAGGATCTCCGGATTGATCGGGGCCGCGCCGGAGACCGCGAGGCGCAGGTTGCCGCCGAACAGGCCGCGGATTTTCGACAGGACTTTCTTATCGGCGAAGTCGTACTGGCGCTGCAGCAGGAAGCCGGGTTTGCGACCGGCGCGTTCGGTCGCCCGCATCTTCTTGCCGGTCGCGATCGCCCAGTCGAAGATCTTCTTTTTGAGGCCGCCCTCTTTCTCGATCGCGCTGGTGGCGGCGGTGTAGATCTTCTCGAAGATCCGCGGCACCGAGGGGAAGTAGGACGGTTTCAGTTCGGCCAGGTTCGGCAGGATCTTCAGCGGGTCCCGCTCCCAGTAGGCGATCGTCGTGCCGAGGTCGTAGCTGCCGAGCTGGATCAGCAGGGCGAAGGAGTGGGCGAGCGGGAGGTAGAGGTAGGTGACGTCGTTCTCCTCGATGACGCTGGTCTCCTTGACCATGTCCAACATCGCCCGGTAGTTGCCGTGGCTGATGATGCAGCCCTTCGGCGGGCCGGTCGTGCCCGAGGTGTAGATGAAGGTGCAGATGTCCTCCGGGGTGACGGCCTCGTACAGCGTCTTCCAGGTCTCGTCGGTGCCGCCCCCGCCCTTGGCGGCGAGCTCCTCGGAGGAGATCGCGTCCTCGGCGTCGCCGGTCATCATCACGACGTGCTCGAGCTGCGGCAGCCGGTCGCGGACCTGACGCACCTTCTCCAGCTGTTCGGCGTCCTCGACGACGACCACCTTGGAGTCCGAGTTCTCGAGGACGTAGCGGCACTCCTCGGGCGAGTTGGTCTGGTAGATCGGGACCACGGTGGCGCCGATCGAGAGCGCGGCGAAGTCGAAGTAGGTCCACTCCGGCCGGGTGTTGCCGAGGATCGCGACCCGGTCGCCTTTCTCGACGCCCAGGGTGACGAGGCCGAAAGCGAGCGGCCGGACGATGTCCGCGACCTCGTCGTAGCTGCGGCTCAGCCACTGGTCGCCCTCCTTGTACATGGCGGCGACGTTGGACCCGTACATCTCCACCGCCCGCGGCAGCAGGTCGGCGATGGTCTTCGAGTCGGTCCCTCTCCCCGGCATCGTGCGGGGAGTCTAATTCAGCGGCGCTTCTGAGGCGAGCCGTGGTCGGAGCGAGAAGAATCGATGCTGCGCAGCGAGGTTTCGAACAACGCCCTGTCGATGCGGCCGTGGTAGATCGGGACCCCCATCTGGACGCATTTCCCGATCACCTCCTGTCGCTCCATCTGCAGCTGGTCGGCGAGCTCGGCGGGCGTCAGGTGATGGGCCATCGATGACCTCCAGGGTCGTTGAAAGTGGGTAGGTACTTTTGTACCGCCGCCGGCGGATGGCGTCAATCCCGATAATGGGGGTGAATGTCCTCTGAAGTCGCCTCAAGGCCGTTGCCCCGCCGGGGCCGGCTGTGGATCCTCGTGCTCTTGGCGCTCGCCTTGGGCGCGCTCGGCTACTCGATCGTCGAGGTGTCGACCCAGGAGCCAGGGGACCCGGTCGTCCGCCTCGACGGCATCACCGACGCGCAGCGTCTGTTCGGCGGCATCCCGCAGGAAAGCGACCGCCTTGGTTCCGACAACGCGCCGGTGACGATCCAGGTCTTCAACGACCTGCAGTGCTCGGACTGCCGCGACGACTACCTCTCGACGATCCCGGCGCTGGCCGAACACTACGCGCGGCCGGGCGACGTGAAGCTGCTCTGGCGGCACTACTCGAACAGCATCAACCCGAAACAGCTGGGCTTCTACGGGGCCGAGGCGGCGGCCGAACAGAATTACGGCTGGCAGTACACCTACCTCTTCTTTCGCAACCAGGACGAAGCCGCGCGCTTCCGGGTCGACCAGGACTACCTCGCCTCGGTTGCCGGCGGGGCGGAGGAACTTGACCTGCGGGAATGGGAGCAGGACCTGGAGGAGAAAGGCCTCGCCGGCGGGGCGATCGAGAAGCGCCTCGAAGGCCAGGAGGAGCTGGCTCGCGGGCTGGAGATCCGCAAAGGCCAGGGGATGATCGTCAGCGGTCCCAGCGGGACGGTCACCCTGCAGGAAGGGCCGTCGCTGGCCGAGGTCGAAGCGGCGATCGCCGAAGTCGAGTAGCTAGGCGACTTTCGGCACAGCGGGATGGGTCGAAAGTCGGTTAGGCGACCCGGCGCAGGCGCGCCCGCCGCCCGATCAAGTCCCGCCACTCGGAGTCGACGATGTGGGCGGGGGCGGTGGTGGCAAGGAAGTCGGCGAGGACGTCGGCCAGCGCCTCGGGGTCTTCCAGGTTGGGGAAGTGGGCGGCGCGGGGGATGGTCTCGAAGCGGCAGTTCGGGATCGAGCGCTCGGCTTCGAGGCCGTGCTCGACCGGGATCGTGCGGTCGCGCTCACCCCAGACGATCAGCGTCGGCATCTCCTTCAGCAGGTAGAGGCGGTCCTGGGCGCTGACCTTCTGGCCCTGGACGTCGATCACCGAACGCAGCGTCTGCAGGAAGGCGCGGCGGGAGCCGGGGTCCTGGAGTGGACCCAGGGCGCGGGCGACCGCCTGCAGGTAGACGCCGGTGGAGACTCCACGCTGGCGCAGCTTGCCGCCGGTGGCGGCGAGAGCGCCGACCAGCCCGGGGCTCGTGGCCAGCCGCAGCAGCGCTCCCGAGCCCGGCAGCGCGGCGCTGCGCAGCAGCGGGCTGACGTCGTGGCCGAGGCCGCCACTGGAGATCAGGACCAGCCGCTCGGTGCGCTGGGGGAACTGGTAGAAGAACTGCATCGCGACGCCGCCGCCGAGCGAGTGGCCGACGATCGTCGCCCGCTCGACCCCGATCGTCGTCAGCAGGTCGCGAATGCTCGCCGCGTGCGCGCCGAGCGAGTAGTCGCCCCGCGGCGTCGCCGCGTCGCCGTGTCCGATCAGGTCGGGGGCGATCACCCGGTGGGAGCCGGCAAGCCGCTGCGCCACCGCCTCCCAGTGGCGGGAGGAGTTGATCATCCCGTGGATCAGGACCACGGTCGGGCCGCTGCCGACGGTGCGGTAGACGGCGCGGTGCCCGTGCAGGTTCGCCTCGTGGACCTCGAAGGCGGGGGTGGGGGGCATGCGGAGACACTAACGGGGCGTTCAGCCGGGTTTCCACGGTCCTACTCTTTGCGAATCGGATCCATCGCCCCCGCAAGCGCCTCCCTGCTGGAGCTGGTCGAAGCCGTTCGCGGCATCGCCTATGGCCGGCCCAGCGAGAGGACGGTTGCCGGGATGCTGCGTGAGGGCCGCGGAACCTGCTCGGCCAAGCACGCCTTCCTCGCCGAAGCCCTGGCCCGGGACTTCCCGCGGACGCGGCCACGCATCGTCCACCGGGTGTACCGGCTGGATCGTGAGCGGGCTGCGGAGCTCTTCGGGGACGAGGTGGCCGCCGCGGTCCCTCCCGAGGGCCTGGTTGACGTTCACCGCTACCTGACGGCGGAGATCGAGGGGCGGCGGATCGTCATCGACGCGACCTTTCCGGGCCCGCCGTGGGACGGCGTCAGCTCGCTTCCGCTCGCCTGCGGGGCCGGGGAGGACTTTCCCGCCGGCCCCGACCCCGACGGGGACAAGAAGGAGCTGGAGGCCCGCTACTGCGACCCCGCGGTACGGGAGCCGTTCATCGAGGTGCTCGGCCGGGTCAAGTCTGGTGGCTGAAGAGCTCGACCAGGCGGTCGCCCGCCTGTAGCTCGCGAATGCGGGGGTCGCCGAAGCGGATTACCTCGCCATCGCGGACGACGGCCAGCATGATCGCCTCGTCGGGGCCGAGCGGGGCCGGGCCGGCCTCCTCGGAGCCAATCGTCCGCTCTTTGATGTCAAGGCCTGCACCGACCGTCATCAGGTCCTCCATCACCTCGGTGATCTGCGGCGTGTGGGTCGAGAGGCCGAGCAGGCGGCCGGCGGCGCCGGATGAGGTGATCACGGAGTTGGCGCCGCCCTGGTGCAGGAGGTGGACGTTCTCCTCCTCGCGGACGGCGGCGACGATGCACAGGTGGGGGTTGAGCTCGCGGGCGGTGAGGGTGATGAGGACGGCGGCGTCGTCGCGGTCGGCGGCGACGATCAGCGCCGAGGCCTCGCGCACGCCCGCCTCGAGCAGCACCTCCTGCCGGTCGGCGCTGCCGTCGACCGCAGCCAGCCCGTCTGCGGTCGCCCTCGTCCGCTCCTCCTCCTTGGGCTCGATCACGACGATCTGGTCGGGGCTGGTGCCTTTGTCCATCAGGGTCCGTGCCGCCGTCCGGCCCTTGACCCCGTAACCGCAGATGATCGTGTGGTCTTTCAAGTGTCTCCTCCAGCGGGCGATCCGGTAAGCCGTTCGGCTCCGCTCCGCAAGTATCTCCAAGGTGGTGCCGACCAGCAGTATCAGGAAGAGGATGCGGGCCGGGGTGACCACGATCGTGGTCAGCAGCCGCGCCTCGTCCGATGCGGGCCGCACGTCCCCGTACCCGGTCGTCGTGATCGAGACCGTCGAGTAGTAGAAGGCGTCGAGCAGGCTGACCGTTTCGTCCTCCGGATCGACGTAGCCGTCGCGCCCAAGGTAGGTGACCAGGGCGACGAAGACGATCAGCGCCAGCGCAATCGCCAGCCGGAAGAGGATCTTCCGCAGCGGCCCCGCTTCGCCTCCCGGGAGGTCGATCGGGAGGTGGGGTCGGGGACGAGAATCCTCGTTCGTCGTTTGCCGGCGCATGGAGTGCGAGTCTAAGCTCAGTGGTATGGAGCTTCTCGTGAGCCTCTTGCCGACGATCTTCTTGGTTGCGGTGATCGTGGTCCTCGTCGTGCTCGCCGGGCGCAGCCTCAAACGCCAGAGGGGCGGCAAGCTGCGGCGTGGGCGTAAAGAAAGCGATGCGGCGGGACGAATGCCTGAGGTATTTACCCGCTGGTGGTAGATGCTCCGGCCTCGGCATGGCCGGAGCTACTTGTTCTGCATCGGGGCGCCCGGATTTGAACCGGGGACCTCACCGACCCGAACGGTGCGCGCTACCAGGCTGCGCCACGCCCCGAGAGGGGTGATTATCCCAGAGCGGGGAAGCGAGCGCGGGGCGGAGGGTGCGCCGCTACTTTGGACGGGCAGGGGGTTCCCTTCGATGAAGATGGCGCGCAGGCTAATTCCGATCCTCGTTTTCTTGCTGCTGGCGGCGATGCCGGCGGCTGCTCGGGCAGCCCTGCCGTACGGCTTCGTCGGCATCTCTCCGCAGAACTCCGGCACCAGCAAGGACTACGAGCTGATGGCGGAAGCGGGGATCAAGAGCGTCCGCTTCCCCCTCGTCTGGCGCGCGGTGGAGCCGCAGAACCCCGCCTTCAGCGAGCGACGGTGGGAGTACTTCGACCACGAGGTCCGTCTCGCCGCCAGGTGGGGGATGGAGGTCTTCCCGTTCCTCATCGGCTCCCCCGAATGGGTGGCCTCCGAAGAGATCGACCTCCCGGTCGCCAACGCCTGGCAGCGGCGGGCCTGGGCCTCCTTTGTCCGTGCCGTCGTCAACCGCTACGGCGTCGACGGCTCCTTCTGGCGGGAAGAAGAAGACGAGGACGTGCCCTACGTGCCGATGCGCCGGTTCGAGATCTGGAACGAGCAGAACATCGTCAGCTTCGCCAGCGACCCGGAACCGAAGCGCTTCGCGCGCCTGATCCGGATTGCCGGCCGGGTGATCCATCGCCAGCAGCCGGGCGCGAAGGTGATCGTCGGCGGGCTCTTCGGCCGGCCGTTGCAGATCCCGCCCAACGTCGGCTCCGGCGACTTCCTCAACCGCATGTACGAGGCGGGAAACGTGAAGCGGTATTTCGACGGGGTCGCGCTACACCCTTACGTTGCCGACGCGGGGGCGATGGTGGCGCAGCTGCGCAACCTGCGCCGGATCATGCGCCGGCACAATGACGAGGAGGCGACGCTCTACGTCACCGAGCTCGGCTGGGGCTCCGCCAGCGGTCCGACCCGCTGGCAGCGCGGCCTCTACGGGCAGGCGTACCAGCTCAACAAGGCCCTCGGGATCGTCGCCGCCAACCGACTGCGCTGGCGGATCCGCGGCGTCTGGTGGTTCACCTGGACCGACGAGGGCGGCAGCTGCGTCTTCTGCGGCTCCGCCGGCCTGCTGAACGCGAAACGCGAGGCGAAGCCGGCCTGGTACCGGTTCAACGAATGGACCGGCGGCAACCCGGAGGCAGTGCCCCGCATTGGCGATGGGGAGCCCGAGCAGGGCGAGGGAGCCGGCGCGGAATAGCTAGGCTCCGCTCGGACTTTCGAAACCGAGAAAAGGAGTTGCTGTGGCTTTCTCCGTGCCCGATCTGCCTTACCCCTACGACGCGCTCGAGCCTCACATCGACGAGGCGACGATGCGGGTCCACCACGACAAGCACCACCAGGCGTACGTCGACAAAGCCAACGCCGCCCTCGAAGGGACCGAGTGGGCCGACAAGGACGTCGAGGACGTGCTGCGCAACCTCTCGGCGCTGCCCGGTGACAAGCAGGCCGCGGTCCGCAACAACGCCGGTGGCCACTACAACCACACGCTCTTCTGGCAGATGCTGAGCCCCGACGGCGGCGGTGAGCCGAGCGGCGAGCTCGCTTCGGCGATCGACGACAAATTCGGCTCCCTCGACTCCTTCAAGGAGGAGTTCAAAAACGCCGGCATCGCCCGCTTCGGCTCCGGCTGGGCCTGGCTGGTCAAAGACTCCTCCGGCCTCGCCGTGGTCTCGACCCCGAATCAGGACTCGCCGATCTCCGACGGCGCCACGCCGCTGCTGGGCTGCGACGTCTGGGAGCACGCCTACTACCTGAAGTACCAGAACAAACGGCCCGAATACATCGACGCCTTCTGGAACGTCGTCAACTGGGACTACGTCGCGGAGAGGTTCGCCTCGTAGCTCTGCGGCTCTGAGGCGGGGGGAACTTCGCTCATGGCGTGCTCGGCGAGTGCGGTGATCGTCAGGCTGGGGTTGACGCCGACGTTCGCCGGCACCGCCGAGCCGTCGCAGACCAGCAGGTTCTCGTAGCCGAAGACCCGCTGGCGGGCGTCGACGACGCCGTCCTCGGGACCGTGGCCGATCACCGCGCCGCCGAGGATGTGGGCGGTGGTCGGCACGTTCATCAGCGCCTCGGTGACCGAGCTCTGGGCGATGCCGCCGGTCCGCTCGGCCAGCCATTCGGCCGCGTCGTTGGCGACCGGGATGAAGGTCGGGTTCGGTTTCTCCGGATCCTGCTCGGTCTGCAGCATCACGTTCCCGCCGGGCAGTTGTTTCGGGCGCAGGGCGATCGCGTTGTCGAGCGTCTGCATCACCAGCAGGATGATCGTCCGGCGCGACCACCCTTTCGGCCACAGCACCTTGGCGAACTTGAGCGGGTGGCGGACGATCTGCGCCAGCAGCTTCAGCGGCCGGGTGACGCGGGTGCCGTCGCCGACCAGCAGCGTGTAGAGCAGGCTCATCGAGTCGCCGGCCTTGCCGTAGCTGACCGTCTCGATGTGGGTGTTGGGGTCGGGGTAGATGCTGCCGCTGATCGCGACCCGCTTGGTCAGGTCTTCGGGGTAATCCTCGGGGACGGTGACGGCGAGGATCATCTCGCTGTTGGTCCGCACCAGCTCGCCGAGGCGCTCGGAGATGCGGGGGAGGGCGCCGCCGAGGCGGCAGCGCTGCAGCAGTTTGTTGGTGCCGAGGGCGCCGGCAGCGACGACGACGCCGCGGGCGCGGAGGGTGCGCTTGCCGCGGCCGGGGATCATTCCCGAGCGCTCGCTGGCGACCGTGTAGCCGTCGCTGCCGTCGGCGGCGCCGATCGGCCGGATCTCGGTCACGGTGCGGTCGGGGATCACCTCGACACCGCGCTGTTCGGCCAGGTAGAGGTAGTTCTTGACGAGGGTGTTCTTGGCGCCGACCGGGCAGCCGACCATGCAGCGGGCGCAGAGCGTGCAGCCGGTGCGGTGGGGGCCCTCGCCGCCGAAGAAGGGATCCGGCACGGTCTTGCCGGCCTCGCCGAAGTAGATCCCGACGGGGGTCTTCTGGTAGCTGTCGCCGACGCCGATGTGCTCGCCGTACTCGCGCAGGAGGTCGTCGGAGGCGTCGTCGGTCTCGACGTTGACGACGCCGAGCATCCGCTGCGCCTCCGCGTAGTGGGGCGTCAGCTCCCGCTCCCAGTCGGCGAGGTCCCCCCACTGCGGGTCCTTGAAGAACTTCGACGGAGGGACATAGAGGGTGTTGGCGTAGCCAAGGCTGCCGCCGCCGACGCCGCAGCCGCTGACAACCGAGACGTCCTTGAAGGTGGAGAGGCGAAAGATGCCGCGCATGCCGAGGCGCGGCGCCCAGAAGTAGCGGCGCACGTCCCAGGTCGACTTCGGGAAGTCCTTGTCGGTGAAGCGCTTGCCGCACTCCAGGACCGCGACCTTGTATCCCTTTTCGGCCAGGCGCAGGGCGGAGACAGACCCCCCGAATCCGGAGCCGACAATGATCCAGTCGTAGTCGTACTGGCCACCCATTAGCCAGCCAAGCCTACTCCGCTGAGCCTCAGGCCTCGCCGGGCTCGAGCGGCCGGAAGTCGGTCGTGCGAGCGCCGCAGACCGGGCAGAACCAGTCTTTGGGGATGTCCTCGAAGGCGGTTCCCGGCGGGATGCCGCCGTCGGGGTCGCCGATCGCGGGGTCGTAGATGAACCCGCAGCTGTCGCAGATCCAGAGGGTGGCGTCTTTGGTCTCGGTAGTCATCTGCCTAGATGTTAGGGAGCCTGGCTGGTTGGCCAGTGCCGGCCAGTCTATTTGTCGAAGCTGACCTGGGGAGCGGCGCGGTCGGCCTCTTCGATCTCGAAGAACTCGCGCTCGGTGAAGCCGCCCTGGTTGGCGATGATCGAGCCTGGGAACTGCTGAATGTCCGTGTTGTAGGACTGGACGTTGGAGTTGTAGATCCGGCGCGCGGCGGCGATTTCGTCCTCGAGCTCGGAGAGGTTGCGGCTCAGCTGCTGGAAGTTCTCGGTCGCCCGCAGGGTCGGGTAGTTCTCGGCGACGGCGCGCAGTTCGGTCAAGGCCCCGGTCAGTTTCGACTCGGCTTTGGCGGTCTCGGCGACGTTGCTGGCCTGCATCGCCTCGGCCCGGGCTTTGGTCGCTTTTTCGAAGGTCGCGCTCTCGTGCTCGGCGTAGCCTTTGACCGTCTCGACCAGGTTGGGGACGAGGTCGCGGCGCCGTTTCAGCTGCACGTCGATCCCGCTCCAGGACTCGTCGACCCGGTTCCGTGCGGCGATGATCGAGTTGCGCTTCGCGATGTAGTAGAGCACCGCGAGGATGAGGATCGCGACGACGACGATGATGACGATGGTCATGAAGGCTCCTGTGGTCGGACCGGGGTTGGCCGCATCCTAACGCCGTAGGATCGCGTCGTGAGCGGCAAGCAGGAAGCGCAGGAATGGGCGGAGATCGTGCGCCGCTACGGCGAGCGCAACGACCTCACCTACGAGCCGGTCGGCGGCATCAACCCGAAAGACGGGCCGGTGGCGCTCTGCGTCGGCGGCGTCAACCGCCTCACCGGGCAGCTCAGCGAGGGGTTCTGGGGCTCCTCCTGCGACGCCGACGAAAAGGAGGTCGGCGGCTTCTTCGGCAAGGCGGTGGTGCCGACCGCGGTCCTCGCCAAGGCGCACATGCCGGACCTGGCGCGGGTGGTGCCGGCCTTCAACGTCGAGTCGGTCGAGGGGCACGAGGTGGTGACGCAGCGCTTCCAGCGCAAAGTCGAGTTCGAGTCGATCGACTTCAACAAACGCTTCCTGACCACGGTGCCGAGCGAGTACGACCCGCTGGCGCTGCGCGAGCTGTTCGGCCCTGGTTTTCTCGCCTGGGTGACGACGATGGAGGGTGAGATCGACTTCGGCGTCAACGACCGCCAGCTCTGGTTCCTCTGGCGCTTGGGGGGCGAGCGCAGCGAGGAGGAACTTAGAGCGGCGCTGAAGAACGCGGGGCAGCTGTTCAAGCGATTGCAGGTGGAGATGGAAGAGAGCGGCATCCACACCTACCCTCCGGGCCCCTGGCACGCGGGCCTGGAGCCGTTTCCAGACGCTCAGCCTCAGTCCGGGTAGCCGGGCTCGCCCGGGAGGACGACGCGCGGTTCGGCTCCGTCCTCGACGACCTTGGGGAGGATCGGCTTCAGGGTGCGCTCGCGGTAGGCGGCCATCGCCTCGTCGGAGGTGCGGAACTCGGCCAGCCAGCCCAGTTGCCTCCGGGTGGGGAAGGAGAGGACGATCTCGCCGGCCTCCTGCGCCTCGAGTGCCGCCTCGGGACGAAACCAGCGCGCCTCGGTGGTCTCGACGCCGTCGGGCTGCGGTGGCGTGTGGGCCGGGGCGAGGGCGAGGAAGAACCAGGCGTCGAAGCGGGTCGCGATCAGCTCCGGGGTGATCCAGCGGCTGAAGGGGACCAGCTCCTCGCCCGCTTCGAGCTCGATCCCGGCCTCCTCGGCTAGCTCGCGCAGGGCGCAGGCGCGCAACCCGGCTTCTTCGCTGCCGTCGGCCGGGTCGAGCGAGCCGCCGGGGAAGACCCAGACGCCGGGCATGAAACGCGCCTCCTCGCTGCGCTTCAGCAGCAGCACCTCGAGCGCGCGCTGGGAGTGCTTGCCGCCGCGCCGCAGCAGCACGATCGAGGCTGCCGGACGGGGCGTCGAAGGCGTTCCGAAGTTGGGCATCTCCGCCGGTCCGCGCCGTCGCTCCTCCATGCAGCCACCCTAACGGGGTGTGGTTGAGCTTTGGCCTCCATAAGAGGCCTAAGCTCAACCACACCGTCGGATATGGCTTCAGCTGAGGACGCGGCGGCGCTCGCGGCGGATCCAGGCGCGGTGCGCGAGCCAGGCGAGGAGGGCGATCAGGGCGATCGGCCCGAGGATCGCCAGGGCGACGACGGTGACCGCGGCGGCGACGGCGAGGATCTTGCCGGCGTCGTCAAGGGCGTCGCCGACGCTCCAGGCGCCGCCCTCGGTGGGGTTCTCGGCGGCGCCGGTCTCGATCCGCACCAGGACGCGCGAGAGGTCGGCGCGTCGCTGCAGGTTCTGCAGGCTGGCCCGCAGGCGGGCGCGGTGGCGCCGCTCCTGGCGCAGCTCGGCTTCGACGGCTTCGCGCTCGGATTCGGTTTCTGCCTCCTGGAGCTGCCCGAGGAGGCTGTCGATCCGCGCCTTGGAGTCCTGCAGCAGCTCGCTGACGTTGACGGTGGGCGCGGTGATGTCGGCGGTCGCCTCGTGGCGGGAGCGGACTTCGTCGATCTCCGAGAGGGCGGCGAGGGCGTCGCTCAGCTTCGCGCTCGGGATCAGCAGCTCGAAGCGGGCCCCGGCCACGCCCGGTTTTCCCTCGCGGGTGGAGGAGCGCATGACGATGCCGTCATGGGCGTGGACGGCTTCGAAGACCTTGGACGAGTCCTCGCCGACGTCGGCCGGATCGGCGCCGAGGACGATCTGGGCGGAGCGTTCTACGGCGCGGTTGCGGACGCCGGGCTTGCTCGCCAACTCAGCGCTGCCGGGGACGAAGCGCCCGCCGCCGTCGAAGCTGGGAGCGGAGGCTGCGCCACTCATCCGCTCGATGCCTCGAAGCGGTTCTGCCGCCGCACTTTCGACCGGGGCGATGGGGGCGGCGAACTCCTTGAGTCGGCGCGGGGGTTGCGTCGATGAGGTGTCCTCCGGGGAGGGGGCGGTGGCCTCCACAGTCCGGCGACCACTTTCCTCGGAGGTGCCGCTGATGCCGACCACCGCCGACGTGACCGCGATCGCGATCACGGCCACTCCCCCCGCCGGCAGCAGCATCCGCCGCGGTTGGATCGCGCGCAGACGGTCGAATGAGAAGCGCGGCAGGCGCGAGCGCCGCGGGAAGCCCGCGGCGGCGCGCTCGTCGAGCTCGGCGGTGAACTCCGGCCGTGGCGCCGGCCGCAGCGCCCGCAGCTCCTCGGCCAGCCGATCGTCCCTAGGCGTCTCCATCGCAGGCCTCCCTCAGCTTGGTCATCGCCCGGTGCAGCTTGGTGCCGGCGTTCGACTCGCTGACGCCGAGCACCCGGGCGATCTCACGGTTTTCCAGGCCGGCGAAGAACTTGAGCGCGATCAGCTCACGCTCGGCCGGCTCGAGTTGCTCCAGCGCCGTCGAGACCGCGAGGCGGCGTTCGCTGTGCTCGGCGCCCTCCGCCGCTCCGAAGCTCTCCAGATCCGCCGGCTCCGCGGTCAGCTCCGCCTGGCGGCCGCGGCGGCGCAGCTCGTCGAGGGCGGCATTGCGGGCGATGCCGAACAGCCAGGCCCGCGGTTCGCCCCGCTCGGGGTCGAAGCGGTTGCGCTTGCGATAGGCGCGCTCGAAGGCGGCGGCGGTGACTTCCTCGGCCGCCGGCGCGTCGCGCAGCAGGCTGGCGACGTAGGCGTAGACGTCGTCGCGGCTGGAGCGGTAGAGGCGGTCGAAGGCGAGGTCGCCCGCCCGCGGCGCGTCTTTGGCCTCTGCGACAAGCGTCTGCTCCATGCCCGTACTACGGGCCGGATCGGAATCCATCACAGGACGAATATGGCACTGCGCATCTCTGCGTCCTCAGTCGCTCGCGTGCAGAAGCACGCCACGCTCCCTGCGTCCTTGATCTGCTTGGCCATATTCGCCCTGTCAGGCGGCAACTACAACTGCCACGGCCGCCCGAATCGAGTCGCGGGCGATCTCCACCAGCTCGCGCAGCTCCTCCTCGGAGATCGAGAGGGGTGGCATGAGGACGATCGTGTTGCCGAGGGGGCGGATGAAGGCGCCGCGCCCGCGCGCCTCGACCGTCACCCGGTGGCCCATCCGCAGCGCGGCGTCGTGGTCGCCGAGATCGACGCCGACCATGAACCCCTTCTGGCGCACCTCCGCCACCTCGGGCATCGCCGCTACCTCGGCCAGCAGCTCCTCGAAGAGGGCGATCTTGGGCTGCAGCCGCTCGATCGTCCGCTCCTGCTCGAAGACGTCGAGGTTGGCCAGCGCCGCCGCGCAGGCGAGCGGATTGCCGGTGTAGGTGTGGCCGTGGAAGAAGGTCTTGAACTCCTCGTAGCTGCCGAGGAAGCCCGCGTAGATCTCCTCCGTCGTCAGCGTCGCCGCCAGCGGCAGGTAGCCGCCGGTGATCCCCTTCGCCAGGCACATCAGGTCTGGCGAAACGTCTTCCTGTTCGCAGGCGAACATCGTCCCGGTGCGGCCGAACCCGGTCGCCACCTCGTCGCAGATCAGCAGGGCGCCGTAGCGGTCGCAGAGCTGGCGCGCGGTGCGCAGGTACCCCGCTGGCTGCACCTGGATCCCGGCCGCCCCCTGGACCAGGGGCTCGACGACGACCGCGGCGATCTCATCCCCGTGCGCTGCCAGGACCCGCTCGAGGTCGACGTCGTCGCCGGGCTCGGCCACGTGCGTCTCGAACAGCAGCGGCCGGTAGGTGGAGTGGAAGAGGTCGATGCCGCCGACGGAGACGGAGCCGATCGTGTCGCCGTGGTAGGCCTCGCGCAGGCGCACGAAGGTGGTGCGGCGGGCGTGCTCGCCGCCGCGCTGCTGCTGGTACTGGAAGGCGATCTTCAGCGCGACCTCGGCGGCGGTCGAGCCGGAGTCCGAGTAGAAGACGCGGGAGATGCCCCCCGGCGCGATCTCGACCAGCCGCGCGGCGAGTTCGGTCGCGCCGGGATGGGAGAGGCCGAGCATCGTCGTGTGAGCGACGCGGTCGAGCTGCTCGCGAACCGCGGCGTCGATCGCCGGGTGGCGGTGGCCGTGGACGTTGCACCAGAGCGCCGCCGTCCCGTCGAGGTAACGGCGCCCCTCGGTGTCGAAGAGGTAGGAGCCCTCGCCGCGCTCGATCATCAGCGGCGCTTCCTCGCTCCACCCCTGCTGCTGGGTGAAGGGATGCCAGACGAAGTCGCGATCGAGCTGCGCGTGGTCCACCGGCATGGGGGCACGTTAGCCCCGCGGGCGGCGGCAGCTACGCGTGATATGCATCACACGAACAACTATTGCCCTTTTGAAAAGGTTGCGCAAGTGCAACTATTGACTGGATGAGCGTCCCGCCCGAGAAAGACACCGCCGCCCGCCTGACCGCGCTGCTGGGCCACCTCTTCCTCTACGACCGCGGCAACCAGCTGCGGGTGATCGAGGAAACCGGCCTCTCCCTCACCCAGTGCAAGGCCCTGCTCGAGCTCGGCGGCCGTGGCCACGCTGAGACCCACAGCTGGCAGGTCAGCGACCTCGCCGAGCTGTTCGGCGTCTCCGCCCCCTCGATGAGCCGGGCTGTGGACGGGCTGGTGAAGGCGAAGCTGGCGACGCGAGTCGAGGATCCCGACGACCGCCGCGTCCGCCGGGTCGAGATCACGGCGAAGGGCAAGGAGCTGGTCGACAAGCTGGTCACCGTCCGCCGCGCCGGGATCGAGGCCTTCGCCGCCACCCTCACCGCCGCCCAGCGCCGCAAGCTCGACGCCGCCGTCGAGTCGCTGATGGATCGCGAGGACATCGCCCGCACCTACGAGCACTTGAAAGGAGGCGCGTCCACTTGACCCGCTATCGCCACCTGATCACCGAGGACAACAGCAAGTGGTGGACGCTCGGCGCGATGTGCTTCGCGCTGTTCATGATCATGCTCGACAACACGATCGTGAACGTCGCCCTGCCCTCGATCCAGAAGGACCTGGGGGCCACTCTCAGCGGGCTGGAGTGGACGATCAACGGCTACACGCTCTCCTTCGCGGTGCTGCTGGCGACCGGGGGCCGGCTCGGCGACATCTTCGGCCGGCGGCTGATGTTCCTCGTCGGCGTCGTCATCTTCGCCCTCTCCTCGGCGACCGCCGGCTTCGCCCCGGACCAGACCGCGCTGGTCGTCAGCCGCGTCGTCCAGGGCATCGGCGCGGCGCTGATGATGCCGGGGACGCTCTCGATCATCACCGACGCCTTCCCGCCGGAGGAGCGCGGCAAGGCGATGGGCACCTGGGCCGGCGTCTCGGCCCTGGCCCTGGCCGTCGGCCCCGTCCTCGGCGGCTTCCTCACCGAGCACGTCAGTTGGCGGGCGATCTTCTACGTCAACATCCCGGTCGCGATCGGGGCCGTGTTCGCGACCCTCTTCGCGGTGCGCGAGTCCCGCGACACCTCGGTCGGCCGCGAGGTCGACTACGCCGGAGTCGCGGTGCTCACCGCCGGGCTGACGGCGCTGGTCTTCGCTCTGGTCGAGGGCAACGCCTGGGGCTGGGGCTCGCCGGAGATCATCGCCCTGCTGGTCGGTGCCGCGGTGGCCTTGCCCGCCTTCGTCTGGGTCGAGAACCGGGTGAAGGCGCCGATGGTCCAGTTCGACCTGCTCAGCGATCGCAACTTCCTCGCCGCCGTGGTGGTGGCGATGATCATCAGCTTCGCGATGCTGGGCGTCTTCTTCTTCCTCGCCCTCTACATGCAGAACATCCTTGGCTACTCGCCCCTGGAGGCCGGGGTGAGGTTCCTGCCCTCGACCCTGATGATCGTCGCCGTGGCGCCGATCTCGGGCCGGCTCTCCGACCGCTACGGGCCGCGCTGGTTGATCGCCGGCGGACTGGTGCTGGTCGCGGCATCGCTGTTCAGCTTCAGCCAGCTCGCCGTCGACTCGACTTACCTCGACCTGCTGCCCGGGTTCATGCTGCTCGGCATCGGGATCGCGATGACGATGTCGCCGATGACCAGCGCTGCGATGAACGCGGTGCCGGTGCAGAAAGCCGGGATCGCTTCCGGGGTGCTGTCGATGTTCCGAATGGTCGGCGGCAGCCTCGGCATCGCCGTCACCGGCGCGATCTTCCAGAGCGTTTCCAGCTCGCGGCTGGAGAGCGCCGGGGCGCAGGCGGGTGCCGCAGCGAAAGCCGAGGCCTTCGTCTACGCGCTCGACCGCGCGATGGTCGTCTCCGCCTTCGTCGTCTTGATCGGCGTGGCGGTTGGAGCCTTCGCGATCCGGGCCAAAGCGAAGACCCCGCTCAGCCCCGAGGTCGCGGCAGAGGCTGGCGCCGTCTGATGCTGGTCCTGTTGCCCCCGTCCGAAGGGAAGGCGCACCCCGAGACGGGTGACCCGGTCGACCTCGGCGCGCTTGCATTTGCCGAGCAACTGGGGGAGCGTCGGGAGCAACTGCTGGACACGTTCGACCCAAAGCTGCGTGAGGCGCCAACTGCGCCGGCCGCCGAGGTCTACACCGGCGTCCTCTTCAAACGGCTGGAGCTGCCAGAGCTGCCCGCCAAGGCACGGCAGCAGGTTCTGATCGCGAGCGCCCTCTGGGGGATGGTCCGGCCGGACGACCGCATCCCGCATTACAAGTTCCCGCCGAAGACGCGTCTGGAGGGGATCGGGCCTCCGGCCGCCTACTGGCGCCCGGCGCTGGCGGAGGCGTTGCCGGACACCGACGGCGATCTCGTCGTCGACATGCGCTCCGGTGCCTACGCCACCTTCTGGAAGCCGCAGCGGGCGACGCTGCTGCCGGTGCGCGCCTTCAGCGAGGAGGGCGGTCAGCGCAAGGCCGTCTCCCACATGGCGAAGGCGGTGCGGGGCGACGTGGCGCGGGTGCTGCTGGAGGCGAAGAAGCCGCCCGCGGATCCCGAAGGCGCGGCATCGATCGCCGAGGCCGCCGGCTTCACCGTCGAGCTGAACGGCGGCTGCCTCGACGTGATCGTCTAGATCTGCAGCGCCGGCCAGGTCTCCGGCTTCGCAAGGTCGAGCTGGGGGAGGGTGAAGACCTGGACGTCGGCAAGGGAGGCGATCGTCTCGCGGTTGGAGCGCTCGATCTCGCTCGGTTCGCCCGGCCAAGGGTTGAGGACGACCGCCGCGACCTCGAGGCCGAAGGCGCGGGCGGCTTCGACCGTCAGCAGCGTGTGGTTGATCGCTCCCAGGCCGGGGCTGGAGACGACGACCAGCGGGTAGCCAAGATCGGCGGCGAGGTCGCGGACGAGATAGTCGGGGGAGAGCGGGACCAACAGGCCCCCAACGCCCTCGCAGACGATCGCCTCAGCGCCCTCCGCTGCCGCGGCGGCCGCGCGCCGCAGCCGCTCCGGGTCGATCTCCTCGCCGGCCAGCGCCGCCGCCAGGTGCGGGGAGGCTGGCGGCCCGTAGCGGTAGGGGGCGATCTCCTCGTCGCTTTGGTTCGAACCGGAAGCCCGGCGCAGCAGCTCGTGGTCGGTCTCGACTCCTTCGTCGAGGCCGGTGACGGCGGGCTTGAAGACGGCTACCCGTCGCCCTTCGTCCGCGAGGGTGCGGGCGATCGTCGCGGCGACGACGGTCTTGCCGACTTCGGTGCCGGTGCCGGTGACGAAGACTCCCTGTGCCATGACTTCAGGCGGCCAGCGGCTGGGACTTGGTCAGACCGACGGCGTGGGCTGCACCGGCGACCTTTGCCGCCGCATCCATCAGCTCTTGGCGCTGGTGCGTCGCCATCACCGTGAAACGGAGGCGGGAGGAGTCTTCCGGCACGGTCGGGGGCCGGATTCCCTGCGCGAAGACACCCCGCAAGAGTGCCCGCTCGCAGAGCTCCATCGTCGTATCGGCCTCGCCGACGTGGAGCGGGACCACCTGCGTCGTCGAGTGTCCGACCTCCAGCCCCTGAATGGCGAGGGCCGAGCGCAGCGTCTCCGCGTTCTCCTGCAGCCGCGCGACCAGCTCAGGCTCGGCCTCGAGGACCTCCAGCGCCGCCAGCGCCGCTCCAACGGATGGCGGTGGGGGGGCGGTCGAGAAGATGAACGGCCGCGCCGCGTTGACGAGGAAGTCGACCAGCTCGCTGCCGGCGCAGACGTAGGCGCCGTAGGAGCCGAGCGACTTGCCGAGGGTGCCGACGACGACGTCGACCTCCCCGCTGAGACCGGCGGCGGAGACGGAGCCGCGCCCGCCCGGGCCGACCGCTCCGGTCGCGTGCGCCTCGTCGACCATCAACCGCGCGTCGTGCTGGCGCGCCAGCTCCAGCAACTCCGGCAACGGCGCGATGTCGCCGTCCATGGAGAAGACGCCGTCGGTGACGATCAGCGCGGCCCGCCCGCCGGCGCGGCGCAGGCCCCAGGCGAGGTGATCGACGTCGCCGTGGCGGTAGACAAAGGTCTCTGCCCGCGAAAGCCGGCAGCCGTCGACGATGCTGGCGTGGTTGAGCTCGTCGGAGAAGACGACCTCACGGCGCCCCGCCAGGGCGGCGATTACCCCGGTGTTGGCGAGGTAACCGGAGCCGAACAGCAGCGCCGTCTCGTAGCCCTTGAAGGCCGCGAGCCGCGACTCGAGCGCCCGATGGGGGTCCATGGTGCCGGAGATCAGGCGCGAGGCGCCGGCGCCGGCGCCCCAGCGCAGCGCCGCCTCGGCCGCCGCCTCCCGCACCTGCGGCCGGTCCGCCAGCCCGAGGTAGTTGTTGGAGCAGAGGAGGAGGACGGGGCGGCCGTCGAGGGTGACAGTCGGGCCCTGCGGTCCTTCGATCAGGCGGAGTTGCCGGTAGAGCCCGCGATCGCGGAGCTCCTCTAGCCGCTCGGAGACGTCAGTCACGCCGCCCGCGGGTACGACGGCGGCTTCTTCGCCTTCTTCACGACCCGCAGCTGGGTGGAGGGGTCCCAGAAGTTGGCCTCCTCCTGGCTGTCGACCAGCTCGTCGATCGGGGTCGCCGGAGTCTCGCCCTCGAGCCAGCCGGAGCGGTTGTCCGGACGCGGGTTGGCGCCGTTGTCCTCCTGGCGCGCGACGTTCAGGCCCAGCTCTTCGAACATCGCCCGGTCCTCGGCTGGTTCGGCCCCGAGCGTAGTCAGGAAGTTGCCCATCATCACCCCGTTGAGGCCGGCCTTGACCGCGAGCTTGTGCAGGCTGCCGAGGTTCTCGACCCGGCCGCCGCAGAGGCGGAAGAGGGCACCCGGGATGATCAGGCGGAAGATCGCGATCCACTTCACGACCTCCCAGGGGTCCATCACCTCGCGGTCGCCGAATTTCGTCCCCTCCTTCGGGATCAGGAGGTTGATCGGGACCGAGGTGGGGTTGATCTCGGAGAGCTCGAAGGCCATCTCGACCCGCTGCTCCTCGCTCTCGCCGAGGTTGAGGATGCCGCCGACGCAGGTCTCCAGCCCCGCCTCCTTGACCGCCTGGATCGTCCGCAGCCGGCCCTCGTAGCGGACGGTGGTGGAGACCTCGGGGTAGTAGGAGCGGGCCGACTCGACGTTGTGGTGGACGCGCTGGACGCCGGCCTCTTTCAGCGCCTTCGCCCGGTCGGCGGACATGTGGCCGATCGAGGCACAGCGCTTGAGGTTGGTCTTCTCGGCGACCAGCTTGGTGCCGTCGAGGATTTTCTGGAAGTCGCGCTTGGAGAGGCCCTGGCCCTGGGTGACCATGCAGAAGCGGTGGGCGCCGGCCGCCTCGGCGGCTTCGGCGTGTTCGAGGATCTGCTCCGGCTCCATCATCGCGTGCATCGGCGTGTCCGCCTCGGCGTAGCGGGACTGGGCGCAGAAGCCGCAGTCCTCGGCGCAGCCGCCGGACTTGGCGTTAACCAGCGAGCACATGTCGGTCGAGTCGCCGAAGTTCTCGACCCGCACCTCCCAGGCGCGTTCGACGAGGGCTTCGATCTCGGCGTGGTCGGTGAGGCGGCCGTAGGCGCGGGCCTCGTCGACGGTGATTAGGGAGGACACGCGGCAAATCTAAGAATCGAGCCGGACGCCAGAAACAGGGGTGTGGTTGAGCTTTAGCCTCCTATAAGGCCCCAAAGCTCAACCACACTCCCTAGCATCGGCGCGATGCAGCGGGCAGTGGTGCGGCGACGGCGGAGGTTGGCGATGGTGGTTCTGGTGGCGCTGGCGATGGCGGCGTTCGCCCTCGGGGCGACGTTCGGGCAGGGCAACGGGGCGACTTCGAGCGCGGCTGAGGCGCTGCCGCTGAAGCAGCTTGCCGGCCAGCGCATCGTCGTCGGCCTCAGCGGCACCTCGATCTCACCGCGCCTGCGGACGGCAATCCGCGAGGGACGGGTCGCCGGCGTCGTCCTCTTCGCCGAAAACTTTCCCAGCCGTGCCGCCGGTGAGCGGCTGATTGGCCGTCTGCAGGCGATTCCGCGCCCGCCGAAGCTGCGCGACCCGCTGCTGGTGATGACCGACCAGGAGGGAGGCCAGGTGAAGCGGATCGCCGGCGCGCCAAGCGCTTCGGCAGAGGAGATGGGCGCCCGCGGCCCCGCCTTCAGCGCCCGCCAGGGGCGCCGCACCGCGGTCAACCTGCGCGAAGTCGGCGTCAACGTCGACCTCGCCCCCGTGCTCGACGTAGGCCGGCCGGGCGGGGTGATCGCCGGAACCGAAAGGAGCTTCGGCGCGACCGCCGGCCGGGTCGAAGCCACCGCGATCCCCTTCGCCGAAGGGCTGGAAGCCGGCGGCGTGGTCGCCACCGGCAAGCACTTCCCGGGCTTCGGCGCCGCCCGCGAAAACACCGACTTCTCGACCGAACGGATCGACCTCTCCAAGGCGGAGCTGCGCCGGGTCGACGAGAAGCCCTACGCCGCTTTCACGGCCGCCGGCGGCCGGATGGCGATGCTCAGCACCGCGATCTACCCCGCCTTCTCCGATGACCCGGCCGCCTTCACCCGCGCGATCGCCACCGGCGAGCTGCGCAACCGCCTCGGCTTCGAAGGCGTCTCGATCACCGACGCGCTGGAAACGCCCGCCGTCGAAGACTTCGGCGGCACCGCCAAGGCCGCGGTGGCCGGCGCTCGCGCCGGTGCCGACATATTGCTCTACGCGCGGCTTGGCCCCGGGGAAAGGGCCTGGAAGGCGCTGCTGGCGAAGCTGCGCTCCGGCGGTCTCGACCGCGAAGAGTTCGAGGAAGCTGCGCAGCGTGTGCTCGGCCTGCGCGCCGAGCTGCGCCGCTAGCGCTCGGTCACGTCCTCCCGCACCGCCATCGGGTCGAAGACGCGGACGCCGTCCCGTCCCTCGTCCTTTGCCGCATACATCGCGGTGTCGGCTTCGGAGAAGACGGTGGCGGCGCTGGTGCGGGGATCGTCGCCGAACATCGCCACCCCGACGCTGATCGTCACCGACTCCGCTCCATCCTCTGAGCGGTACTCCCGCACTTCGCGGGCGATCGCCTCGGCGGCGATTTCCGCCTCCTCGCGGCTGCAGCGCGGCAGGATCACCGCGAACTCGTCGCCGCCGAGCCGCGCCAGGTTGTCGCTGCGCCGCGTCCGCCGCCGCAGCACCCCCGCCACCCCCTGGATCAGCCGGTCGCCGGCCGGGTGCCCCTGGGAGTCGTTGACCCGCTTGAAGTCGTCGATGTCGAGGATCAGCAGCGCCCCGGTCGAGCGGTCCCGCCGGCTGCGCGCCATCGCGGTCGCCAGGTCCTTCTCGAACCGCCGCCTGTTGTCGAGCCCGGTCAGCGAGTCCTCGCTCGCCTGCCGCTCCAGCTCGCGCATCCGTTCGCGGCGGTTCCAGGTGACGATCAGGGCGCCCAGCAGGACCGACAGGGAGATCCCGAGGATCGCCAGGGTGAGCGGAAGGGCCAGGCCAGGCCCGTCGGGATCCTCGACGTTCAGCGTCCAGGTCCGGTCGGCGATCCGGACCGGGGCGGAGGCGCCCTCGCTCAGATCTCCCGTCGCGCCGAAGATCGTGGCGCCGCCATCCTGCAGTTGCAGTCGCACGTCGGAAGAGACGGCCCCCGCGGCGCTCGCGACCAGATCGTCGATCTGGAAGCTGCCGGCGGCGAAGCCGACCAGTGCCCGCCGGCGCTGGTCGACCGTTTCCACAGACGCCCCGTCGCGGTAGACGGCACGGAAGACGTTGATGCCGCTGCCACCGATCAGCAGCGGGATGACGGGGCTGGAGACGGCGGCGCCGAGGTCCCGGGCGCGGCTCAAGTAGGCCGCCCGCTCCGGGTCCTGGCCGAGGTCGTAACCGAGCGCCCGGCGCCGCTGTTCGTCGTCAGAGACGACGTAGGTGATCGGAAAGTAGGCCTGGCGCGGTTGCGAGCGGCGGAAGCTGAACGGCGCCGTCCGTTCGAGGATCTCGAGTTCATGGGAGCTCTCGAAGCGCGCCCGCTTGTCCGCCGGCACGTGGGGGACGAAGACGGCTCCCGACAGGGCCCCTTGGCGGAGCAGCGAGCGCCCGTAGACCTCGAACTCGTGGCGGCTGAGGTCGTCCTCGGCCTTGAAGAAGGCGGCGGCGCTGGTCAGCTGGCCGACGGAGAGACCGGCGACCGCTTCCATCTGGTGTGCGGCACGCAGCGCCTCGTCCTGCTGGCGCTGGTCGAAGTCCCTGCGATCGTCGGCGTAGACGAGGATCGCGGCCAGCACCGAGCCGAGCGCCACCAGGGTGACGGCGGCGATCCCGAGCCAGAAGCGCCTTCTCATCCGGGCACCGCCGCCAGCGACTCCCAGAGGTAGAGCGAGGCGAGGCTGCGGTGGGGCCGCCACGGCTCGCCGATCTCGATCACCCGCTTCGGCGGCGGCATCTCCTCCAGCCCGTACTCGACCTGGATCGCTTTGCGGATCCCGAGGTCGCCGCCGGAGAGGACGTCGGGGCGTTCGAGGTGGAAGAGCAGGAACATCTCCGCGGTCCACTGGCCGAGGCCGCGGACGGCGACGATCTCCTCGATCACCTCCTCGTCGCCGAGCTCCTCCAGCCGGTCGAGCTCGAGCTCGCCGCCGATGACGTGGGAGGCGAGGTCGCGGACGTATTCGGTCTTACGGCCCGAGAGGCCGGCGGCGCGCAGGTCCTCCTCGCTCGCTTCGAGCAGTTGCTCGGGCGAGGGCGTCTTGCCGCCGAACAGCTCGACCACGCGCAGGTAGATCGTCCGCGCCGCTTTCGTCGAGAGCTGCTGGCCGACGATCGCCCGCAGCAGCGCCCCGTAGGCGTCCACCGGCCGCTCCTCCTTGCGGCGGCTGAGGCGGGTGGCGATGTCGATCGGGCCGACGCGCTCGATCAGCGCGGCCATCGTCGGATCGGCGGCGGCGAGGGCTTTGCGGGCCTTCGCGCTCACCGACCGGTCCACTGCGGCCGGCGCTTCTCGGCGAAGGCGCGGATGCCCTCGCGGAAGTCCTCCGAGGAGAAGCAGGATTCGCGCAGGGCGACGAGGCCGGCCTCCTGCTGCTCGGTCAGTTCCGGGTTGGCCTGGAGGAGGTCGATCGCGTGCTTGTTGCCGCGCATCGAGAGCGGGGCGTTCTCGGCGATCGCGGCGGCAAGGGCGACCGACTCCTCGGCGATCGCGTCCTCGTCAGCGGCGACCGAGTGGACGAGGCCGATCCGCTCCGCCCGCTCCGCCCCGAGGTTGCGGCCGGTGAGGAAGAGCTCCTTGGTGTAGGGGAGGCCGATCACGTCGAGGAACTTGCGCAGGCCGGTATGGCCGTAGATCAGGCCGAGTTTCGCCGGCGGCATCCCCAGCTTCGCGCCGGCCGCGCAGATCCGCAGGTCGCAGGTGATCGCCAGCTCCAGGCCCCCGCCCAGGCAGTGGCCGTTGATTGCGGCGATCGTCGGCCAGGGGTGATGGGCGATCGCCTCCATCGCCGCGTGGAAGGGGTGGGCGACCAGCGCCTCGGCGTCGCGCTCGAAGGTCTGGTCGGGGATGCCGCCGATGTCGTAGCCGGCCGAGAACAGCGGCGGAGCTCCGGTGAGGATGACGCAGCGGGTCTCGATTCCGTGGTCGAGCTGGGGCAGGACCTCGGCGATCGCGTCGAGGATCTCGTGGTCGAGGGCGTTGCGCCGCTCGGGGTTGGAGATCGTCAGCCGGGCGACGGCCTCGGCCGGCCTATCGAGCAGGAGCTTGCCACCCGCCAGGCGCTCTTCCATCGTCTACTCCAGGACTACGAGGACGTCGCCTTCGCTGACCGACTGGCCCTCCTCGCAGCGGATCTCCTTCACGACCCCGTCGTCTTCGGACTCGACCGGGATCTCCATCTTCATCGACTCGAGGATGACGACGGTGTCGCCGTCGGCGACCTCGTCTCCGACCTTGACCTCGATTTTCCAGACGTTGCCGGTGATGTGTGCCTCGATGTCTGCCATGGCCGGGGACAATAGCCCGACGATGGGACCGGAACAGGTGGCAGGGGACGAAGGCGCGCTGGCGGTGATCGTCGCCGCCCGCAACGAGGCCGACCGGGTGGGGGAGACGGTGCGGGCGCTGCGCGCGGCCTTCCCGGGGGCGCGGGTGTGGGTTGCCGACGACGCCTCCGAGGACGGGACCGCCGAGGTGGCGATGACGGCCGGCGCCGAGGTGGTCAGCCGCGGCAAGCCCCACGGCAAGGGCGCCAACGTCTCGGCCGCGGCGGATGCGGTCCTGAGCGTTGGGGCGCCGCCCGACCTGGTGCTGCTCTGTGATGGGGACCTCGGCGCCTCGGCCGCGCGCCTCGAGCCACTGGCGGAAGCGGTCCGCCACGGTGAGTGCGACCTCGCCGTCGCCGCCTTCAGCCGCCGGGTCGGTGGCGGCTTCGGCCTCGCCCTCGGCTTCGCCCGCTGGGCGATCCGCAGCCTCTGCGGCGCCGAGACCGAAGCGCCGATCTCCGGCCAGCGGGCGATGCGGGTCGAGGTGCTGCGCGCGGCCCTGCCCTTCGCCCGCGGCTACGGGATGGAGATCGGGATGACCGTCGACGCCGTCCGCGCCGGGTTCCGCCTGAGCGAGATCGAGCTCGACCTCGAGCATCGAGCAACCGGCAGGAACTTCCGCGGTTTCCTTCATCGCGCCCGCCAGCTGCGCGACTTCGCGCGGGCTTACCTCGCTCGAAGGCGGACGGGCAAGGACGCCTAGAGTGAGACTTATGCGAAGAAGGCCGAAGAGGGTTGTGGCGCTAGCGGTTTTCACCGTGACGCTCGCCTTCGGTGCCGCGCTGGCCCACGCCGAGCTGATCGAGCGAGGGGATCTCTTCGTCAAATTCCAGGGTGGGATCGCGCCGACGGCGCTGCCCCGGCACGCGGATGCGCCGATCTCGGTGCGGGTTGACGGCACCGTGCGCTCCCTCTCCGAGGAGCGGCCGCCGGCGCTGCGCTACATCTCGATCGCGATCAATCGCGGCGGCCGGATCGATACCCGCGGCCTGCCGCTGTGCCGCCGCTCGCAGATCGAAGCGGTGAGCTCGGCGCAGGCGCTGGCCGTCTGCGGCCCGGCGCTGGTCGGCGGGGGGCGCTTCGCGGCCGCCGTCTCTTTTCCGGAACAGACGGCGCTGCCGCTGCGCGGGAAGATCCTCGCCTTCAACACCCGGGACGACGGGAGGCGAGCGATCCTCGCTCACATCTACGGCACCGATCCCTTCCCGAACAGCCGGATCTTCGTCTTCCACATCCGCAAGACGCAAGGCACCTACGGAACGGTCCTTACCGCCGCCCTTCCCGCCTCTATCAACCGCTACGGGTACCTGAAGCGGATCGTCCTCGACCTGCGGCGCGAGTTCGTCTATCGAGGTCGCCCGCGCAGCTACCTCAGCGCAGCCTGCGCGGCGCCCGCCGGCACCCGGATCGGCATCTTCCCCTTCGTCCGCGTCGGGATGACCTTCGCCGACGGCCGTAAACTCGCCTCCACCTTGATCCGCACCTGCAGCGTCCGCGAATAGGCCGGGGGCCGGGCAGTGATCCTCGCCATCGACCAGGGAACGACGGGCACGACCTGTCTGGTCTTCGACGAAGCTGGCGCCGTCGCCGGCCGCGCCTACTCGGAGTTCCAGCAGTTCTTCCCGCAGCCGGGCTGGGTCGAGCACGACGCGAACGAGATCTGGGAGGTGACGCGGCGGGTCGCTCGCGAGGCGATCGCCGATGCCGGCATCGAGGGCGCTGACCTGAAGGCGATCGGGATCACCAACCAGCGGGAGACGGTCGTCGCCTGGGACCCGGAGAGCGGCGAGCCGATCCACCGGGCGCTCGTCTGGCAGGACCGTCGCACCGCCGGCCGCTGCGGGGAGCTGAGGGAGGCGGGGCACGAGCCGCTGGTCCGCGAGCGCACCGGCCTCACCATCGATCCCTACTTCTCCGGGACCAAGATCGAGTGGCTGCTGCGGAACGCCGAGGGAGCGGAGCGGGCGGTCTTTGGGACGATCGACTCCTGGCTCCTGTTCAAGCTCACCGGCCGGCACCTGACCGACTACACGAACGCCTCGCGGACGCTGCTGTTCGACATCCGCAAGCTCGGGTGGGACGAAGAGCTCTGCGGCCTCCTCGGCGTCGACCCGGCGCGGCTGCCGCAGCCCTGCCCCTCGTCCCACGTCTTCGGGACGACGACCGAGTTCGGCGGCGAGGTGCCGGTGGCGGGGGTGGCCGGCGACCAGCAGGCCGCTCTTTTCGGCCAGGCCTGCCACCAGCCGGGGACGGCGAAGAACACCTACGGCACCGGCAGCTTCGTCCTCCTCAACAACGGCTCGGAACCGCCGCCGGTGACGGAAGGGCTGCTGGCGACGGTCGCCTGCGGAATCGGCGAGGAGGCCGCCTACGCGCTGGAGGCGTCGATCTTCGTCACCGGCGCCGCCGTCCAGTGGTTGCGCGACGGCCTCGGGATCATCGATGAGGCAGGGGAGACCGAGGCGCTCGCCGCCTCGCTCGACTCCAACGAAGGCGTCTACTTCGTGCCGGCATTGACCGGGCTCGGCTCCCCTTACTGGGACCCGTACGCCCGCGGCACGATCGTCGGCCTCACCCGCGGCAGCGGCCGCGCCCACATGGCGCGCGCGGCGCTGGAGGCGATCGCCTACCAGACGGTCGATGCAGTTCGCGCCCAGGAAGCCGCCTGCGGCGAGCGCCTCGAGACGCTGAAGGCCGACGGCGGCGCCACCGTCAATCGCTGGCTGATGCAGTTCCAGGCCGATGTGCTCGGGGCGCCGGTCTCGGTGCCGGAGATCGCCGAGACGACCGCGCTCGGCGCCGCCTACCTGGCCGGGATCGCCACCGGAATCTGGAGCGCCGGGCAAGTAGGGGAGATGTGGCGGGAGGCCGACCGCTACGAGCCGCGGATGGAGGCGGCGCAGCGGGAGCAGTTGCTGGTGGACTGGAAACGAGCACTGGAGCGTTCTCGCGAATGGGCGAGATGAAGCCGCAGGTCTACAAGGACCCGCGACCGGCCGAGTACTTCGACGAGTTCCACCACGCGGCGCGCAAGGGCGCCGGTTGGACCTACGCGTTGGGCCGAGTCGTCCTGACGCTGCCGACGATCCTGCTCTACCGGGTGCGGGCAATCGGGCTCGAGAACGTGCCGAAGCGCGGGCCGCTGGTCCTCGCCCCCAACCACTTCAGCCAGATGGACCACTTCCTCGTCGCCGTCTACCTGCGGCGGAAGGTCCGTTTCATGGCCAAATCGCAGATGTTCGGCCCGCCCGTCCTCACCTATGTCTACAAGCACGGCGGCGTTTTCCCGGTGCGGCGGGGCCAGCACGACGAGGAGGCGATCGAGACCGCCCGCCAGCTGATCGACCAGGGCGAGATGCTGCTCGTCTACGCCGAGGGCGGCCGCTCGCGCTCCGGGGAGCTGGGCGAGCCGAAACCGGGGATCGGCCGCATCGCCCTGGAAACGGGAGCGCCGATCGTGCCGGTCGCCATCCATGGCTCCGAGCGGGCCCGGCAGTGGAAGCGCCTGCGCTTCCCCAAGGTCACGGTCCAGTTCGGCGAGCCGGTCAGCTTCGAGGTCGAGGAGGCGCCGAGCCGCGAGCGGCAGATCGAGATCGCGAGCGAGATCTTCGCCCGGGTGCGCAGGCTCTACGAGGGCCTGGTGCGGAGGGACTACTCGTAGCGCTGCTCGATCCGGGCGTAGAAGTCCGGATCGTGACTTGGCGCGATCACCGCGTCGGGGAACTGGCTGTGGAAGAGGCGCAGCTCCTGCAGGGAGCGGCGGAAGTTGTGGGCGTCCTGGGGGCGCGGCGGCCCCGGCTCGGACCCGTCGAGCTGGGAGAGCGCGTACATGGTGTCGCCGGCGATCACGAAGTCGTGCTCTTTAAGGCGGCAGACGATCGACATGTGCCCGGCGCTGTGGCCGGGGGTGAAGGCGAGGTGGATCGAGCCGTCGCCGAAGAGGTCGAAGCTGCGGCCGAAGCTGGCGTAGGAGTCGATGTTGTCGCGGTTGAAGTCGACCGTGCGGTAGTCGAAGGCGTAGTCGAAATGGGCGCGGCGGTAACCCTTCGTCATCGGGCCGGAGCCGTGGGCGGCGTCCCGCCACTCGGTCTCGCTGACGACGAAGGTCGAGTTGGGGAACTCGGAGATCGCCGAGGTGTGGTCGAGGTGGAGGTGGGTCATCACCACGATCGGTACCTCGCCGGGCTCGAGGCCGCGCTTGCGCAGCTGCGAGGGGACGTCTTCACCGGCCTCCAGGGTCGGCTTGCCGAAGCGCGTGCCGAGCGAGCCGAAGTTCTCCTTGGGGTCGGTGGCGATCGAGGGGTGCAGGCCGGTGTCGACGAGGATCGCGCCGGCGCTCGGATGGCGGACGAGGAAGGCGGGGCAGGGGACGGCGATCGCGTTGCGGCCGGTCAGCAGCGCCCGCAGCAGCTTCGCGGTCAGCAGGCGACCGCCGGGGCTGACCATCATTTCCCGCGACCATTCGACGTGGCCGGCGATCAGCGGTTCGACCGCGACGGTGGCGCCGCGGGTGCCGCCGGCGAGCGGCTCGTGCAGCGGGCGGGGTTCGACGGAAACGCTCATCGACCGGCCAATTTACGCCGCGCGGCGCGCCTATAGGCTCCCCGTCGATGACTGAAAGCAACCGTTCGCGGGTCTTCAGGGACGGCCTCCTCGAGGGCCAGGTCTGCGTCGTCTCCGGCGCCGGCAGCGGCTTGGGGCGGGAGACGGCGCTGGAGCTGGCACGGCTCGGCGCCACCGTGGTCGCCTGCGGTCGCCGCGAGGAGCCGCTGGCGGAGACCGCCGAGCTCGCCGCCTCGCTCCCCGGTTCCTTCGAGCACGAGACGCTCGACATCCGGGAGGAGGAGCCGGTCGGCCGCTTCTTCGACGGCTTGCTCGAGCGTCACAGCCGCCTCGAGGTGCTCGTCAATAACGCTGGCGGCCAGTTCCTCAGCCCGGCCGAGGCGATCACCCCGAAAGGCTTCAAGACGGTGATCGACCTCAACGTCCAGGGGACCTGGCTGATGACCCACGCCGCGGCGACCAAGGCGTTCATCCCCCAGGGCGGCGGCAAGGTGCTCAGCGTCACCCTCTCGCCTCACAACGGGATGCCGGGGATGGTCCACTCCGGCGCCGCTCGCGCCGCGGTCGAGAACATGATGCGGACGCTCGCGGTCGAGTGGGCGCGGTTCGGGATCAAGACCGTCGCTCTCGCCGCCGGCCAGTTCGCGACCGAGACGCTGCTGACCAAGTATCCGCAGGTGGTCGTCGACAACCTCGAGCGCTCGATCCCGATCGGCCGCGCCGGCCGCCCCGAGGAGATGGCCTGGCTGGTCGCCTACCTCGCCTCTCCCGCCGGCGACTTCTTCTCCGGCACGACGATCACGATCGACGGCGCCCGCGACAACTGGGCGGGCCCGTGGCCGCCGGAAGCGATAGCGACCGAGAGCGGCGATCCGGTCGCCGAGGAGCGACGGCCGCCTCGTTGACGTCAACCGAACTAGAGGCACGGGACCCGCAATTGCGGGTCCCGTGCCATGACCTATCTACTCCATACTTCTGAGTAGGTACCTGCGAGCACTGGTTATGTGCAAATCAGTGTTCTCGTGCCGCCGAACGTGATCGTCGCGCTGGCGTTCATGCCCGACTCGGAAGCGGAGCCGAGAATGGTGGAGGTCAGATTGTAGGTGACGCCTGTGTAGGTTTTGTGGTTCTGCACGCCAGCGGTCTGCGTGAAGCTGAGCGTGGCGGTGGCGCTGGACCCTCCACAGGCCGGAGCGGTGATTGTGCCGATGATGCCGTTGCCGTTAACCGTGACCCCAATGCCACTGCAAGTGAAGCTGGCGAAATGGCCGCCGGCGGCGGATGTAATCAGGATGGCCGGATTGCCGGTGGGGGTTGTAATGAGATGGAACGGCAGGGTTGTGGTTGTGACGGTTCCCGGGCCCGATGCGGACGAATGGCCTTCAGCCGTGCTCGCGCAGTTGCCGAGGGTTTCGGAACTCACTTTTCCGAAGGTGAGTTTCACGGTCCCTGTTGTGGTGTTTTCGAAGGTCCCGCTGCCGGAAACGGTTTCCCCTTTGGTGGCACCCCCGGATTTCCTCACGAGTTCCGATTTTCCGCCGGCAACGGTGAACGCTCCGGGATTACCTCCAGCGTGGGTTTGCACGTGGACCGGCGCCGCCGAGGCGAAGGCCGGCAGCGCGAGAAGGGCGCTAACCGCCGCGAGGGCGAGCAGCATCATCTTCTTCATTTTCTTGCCTTTCTTTTGCACCCAGGCAGGAGGAGATATCGCAAGGCCCCTCCCGCTGGGCTGTTGATGGATCGGTGGCTTCCGCCCTGCCCGACCCGCTTGCGCTGCAAGGAGTAACGGACCGTTCCCAGTTAGGTCAAGAGTCTCTGTTCCATTCGCAGGAGTTCGAACCACTGAGCCCGAAAGGGTTTGCACATTTCTCCCGCAAATCCCCAGGACACGGGATCTGCGCGCTCGTATTTCTGCGCGCTGTTAGAAAAGTCTTAGCGCCGGGGCCCGGCGTCGCACGTATGCGACTTGCCCCAGCCGCTCTGGCCGTTGCAGTAATCGTGGCCGGGGCCGCCGTAGAGCTGATCGGGCTGGGCACCGCCGTAGAGGCGGTCGTTGCCCTCTTCGCCATGGCAGCCGTCCTGGCCCGGGCCCATGACGCAGACGTCGTTGCCGGGGCCGCCCCAGCAGCCGTCACTGCCGGTGCCGTGGCGGCAGTAGTCGTCTCCCGGCCCGCCGACGCAGTCGCTGTTGCGGGGGCCGGTGATGCAGATGTCGTTGCCACCGCCGCCGATACAGCGATTGCGGCGGGCGCCGCCGGGGAAGCAGGTATCGCGCTCGCCGTGGCCGATGAACTTGTCCGAGCCGTTGCCGAGGTAGATCGTCAGCGGCACCGGCAGGCGCTCCTCGACGCGGACGAAGTCTCCGGAGGGACCCATCTTGATCTCGATCGCGTTGGCGCGGCTGGTGCAGACCGCGACGCGGTGGCCGCGGACGAAGCGGCAGCCGGGCTGGCGGCGCTCGGCCAGGTTGCCCTTGACGACGATCTTGTCGCCCTTCGTGCTCAGCTTCAGCGAGGCGCCCGAGTGGGCGCCGTAGACGACGATCTTGCTGGCGGGCGTGGCAACGGCCGGCGTCGCCAGGAGGGCGAGGACCGTGAGCACGCCGACCACGAACTTGCGGCCGGGGGTGGCTGGCATCGCGGGCATACTAAACATGTGCATCGGCTAACAAACCGGAAAACTTGACCTCAACAGACATTTGAGCCTGCAAATTGGATGGGAAAAGTGATCTATCCGGCGCGGGCTCAGGAGTGAACCGGGACGAGATCGAACGCGACCTGCTTGGCCCAGGCGCGGATCTCGTCCCAGTCACGACGGTCGCGGTACTCCCTCGGAGTCTCCTCGACCATTGCCCTCTCCATCATTCCCCGCGGCTCCGCCGGCACCCGCCCGCCGAAGACGACGTGCCCCCGGCCGCCGAGCTCCTCGAGCTTCTCGGCCAGCTTTGGCGGCTCCATCCACTCGGGGTTGTCCCGCGCCGGGTCCCCCACCGGGCCCGAGCTGAAAACCCAGAAGGGCATCTGGCGCAGCGCTCGGCGGTGCTTCTTGAGGAAATGCCGCGCGTCCCCGCGCCACCTCTTTATATAGACAGCGCTTCCAAGTACGACGGCATCGAACCGCTCCAGGTCCCTTACGTCCTCCGCGGGCCCCAGACAGACCCCCAAACCCTCGCGCCGCAGCGTCGCAGCCACGGTTTCGGCGATCTCAGCGGTGGAGCCGCGTTTCGAGGCGTAGGCGACCAGAACTGTCATTCCTTCTGATTGTGGCGCATCTGGACAGAGTGTTCAGTCGGATTGCCCACATAAGCGGTAGTCGCCTCCTCCCCACTATTTGGAAGGTCTGGGATAGAGCGCTAAGTTCGAGCGCGTGAAGCAGCGGGTTAGCCTCATCACCCTGGGCACCGGCGATCTCGATCGCGGCCGCCGCTTCTATGAAGCGCTCGGCTGGAAGACGGGCGCCGAGCCTGGCGACGATGTCGTCTTCTTCCAGGCCGGCGAGATGGTCGTCGCCCTCTGGGACCGGGCGAAGCTGGCGGAGGACAGCTGCGTCGAGGATGGCGGCGGCTGGGGCGGTGTGACCCTGCGCTTAACTTCGGCTCGCCAGCCGAGGTCGATGCCGTGATCGAAGAGGGGCGGGCGGCAGGGGCGACGATCGGCCGCGAGCCGGCGGAAACCTTCTGGGGCGGCTATAGCGGCGTCTTCATCGATCCCGACGGCCACCCGTGGGAGGTCGCCACAACCCGCACTGGACCGTGACCCCGGACGGCGGCATCCGCCTCAGCTGAAGATCGACTGGCCAGTCAACCAGGAGGCCCTAATCCCGATAGCCTCCCCAACCGACTTTTCATCGAGCTAAGGAGAGACGGAGTAATGGGACTTCTGGACGGAAAAGCCGCGATCGTCACCGGTTCGGCGCGCGGAATCGGACGCGCCACCGCGGAGCTGTTCGTGGCCGAGGGCGCCAAGGTGCTGATCAACGACCTCGACGCCGACGTCGCCGAGCAGGCGGCAAGCGAGATCGACGGCGAGACCGCCGTCCACGCCGGCGACCTGACCAAGGAGGGTGCCGCCGACGAGCTGGTCAAGGCCGCCAACGACGCCTTCGGCTCGGTTGACATCGTCATCAACAACGCCGGCTACACCTGGGACGGCGTCGCCCACAAGATGAGCGACGAGCAGTTCCAGGCGATGCTCGACATCCACACGATCGTCCCCTTCCGGGTCGCCCGGGCGCTGGCCCCGACCTGGCGCGAGGCGGCCAAGGCCGAGCGCGGCGAAGGCAAAGAGGTCTTCCGCAAGATCGTCAACGTCTCCTCGACCTCGGGGATGATGGGCAACGCCGGCCAGGTCAACTACTCGGCCGCAAAGATGGGCGTCGTCGGCTTGACCAAGACCCTGGCCAAGGAGTGGGGCCAGTTCAAGATCAACGTCAACGCTGTCGCCTTTGGCTTCGTCGAAACCCGCCTCACCCAGGCCAAGGAGCAGGGCGAAGAGATGACCACCCCGACCGGCGAGAAGGTCGAGCTCGGCATCCCCGAGCAGATGCGGGCGATGGCCTCGGCGATCATCCCGATGGGACGCCCCGCCACCCCGGAGGAGGCCTCCGGCCCGGTCCTCTTCCTCTCCTCGCCGCTCGCCAACTACGTGCACGGCCAGGTGTTGAACGTCACCGGCGGCATGTTCGGGGGGATGTACACCTGAGCTCCACCGCGTCAGAGAGCAGGCCGAAGGTCCTCTACCTCGAGGTGGCGGACCGGATCTGGCCTGCTCTCACCCGCGCCGCCGGTCTGCACACCCGCGCCTACCGGGCGACGGGTGGGCGGATCGGCCAGCGGATCCCCGGCGTGCCGGGAAGCATGTGCCTGCTCGACCACGTCGGCGCGAAGAGCGGGGTTAAGCGAACGGCTCCGCTGCTCTACATCCGTGACGGCGAGGACGTCGTCCTGATCGCCTCCAAAGGCGGCTATCCCAAGCACCCCGCCTGGTTCCACAACCTCAAGGCCAACCCGGAGACGACCGTCCAGGTGGGCAAGGAGCTGCTGCCGGTCCGCGCCCGGGTCGCCTCCAAAGATGAGCGGGACCGCCTCTGGCCGATCGCCGAAGAAGCCTGGCCCGGTTACCGCACCTACCAGAAGCGCAGCCAGGGCCGCGAAATACAGATGGTGATCCTCGAGCCGCGCTAGCGACTGCATCGGCTTCTACGATTTCTAGCGCATCATTTTGCGCGCGCTAATTATTAGCGCTCTGCGATTTGCAGGCAAAACTAGTTGGACGGGGGACGAGGCGGGAATGTTTCGGTCGGTGCGCGGTTGTTAGGCGGGTGCTTGTCTGGTACTTATCGGTAACTGGGATTAGGGAGATGGGGGCGAACGGCGGGACGCATCGTGCCTCATTTATGGACCGAGGGGGGATCGATGGCGGGAGCATCTGGCAGCTATCTGAGGTGCGGGGTTGTCGGCATATTGAGTTGCCTCGCATTCCTTCTCTTCGCTCCAATGGGAATCGGTAGCGCGGCTGCCGCGGCGGCGGATGAACCCTTTCCGCTGGAGCGGCTTTTCGACTTCGGCCCAGACGGGACCGAAGCGACGGACTTCAACGCCATCGACTCCGTTGCGTTGGACCAGCAGGACGACCTCGTCTACGTCTTCGACGAAACCGGAACGGAAGCCACCCTGTTCAGGTTCGGGCCGGAGGGAGAACCGATCGCCTTCGAGGGCTCCAACCCCGACATCGACGGCAATCGACTCACCGGCCTGGATCCGATGGACGCGGGTTTCGACTCCTACGTCAACAAGGTCGCCGTCAACTCGGTCAGCGGCGCCGTTTACGTCGCCCAGCCGAACTCGATCGTCGCTTTCGAGCCCGATGGGGATCCCCTCGAATTCACCGCGGGAGGTGGGGCCGGCACGAACGAAATCCCGGCGCTCGGCGAAGTCAAAGGCGTTGACGTCGACTCGGAAGGCAATATCTATGTCGGTCACATCGATGGCTCTGGAAAAGTGAGCATTTTCGGGTCCACCGGCGAACCGCTGACGAGTTTCGCGGTAACGAATCCACGCAGCGTGAAGGTCGGCAAAAGCGGAGAGGTGTTCGTCGGGGAGAGCGACTCGGAATTCTCACAGCTCATAAAGGTTGTAAAGCGGTTCACCCCCACCAGCCCGCCCCCGGTGTCCGCAGGCACCACTTATTCGGAATCGACCTTCGCGTCGGTGCCCGAAGCCAGCAGCTTCTTCTTCAGTGGCCTTGACGTCGACCGAGGCAACGGTGACGTGTACGTGCTGGAATCGGATTTTTCCGCTGTCTGGATTCGCCGCTACGACGCAGCGGCAACGCTGATCGAATCCTTCGGCGCGCCGGGCACCCCGACGGAATCGGCATTCGCCGGAGCGTCCGCGCACATAGCGGTCTGGGATGAGGCCGACGAAATCGCATTGGGAGAAGCGATCAAGCTCTATCTGGCCGATCAGGCGTTGAGCGGTCCCCCCTCGAAGGTCGCGGCGGTGGGCCGCAGGGTCATCATCGGACCGCCGGAGATCGACAACACCTCCGTGCATGACGTGACTGCCGACTCCGCGGAGCTGCGCGCTTCGGTCGATCCCAACACGGCTGAGACCACCTACTGGTTCGAGTACGGGCTGGAAGACTGCGCGGTGAGCACGTGTACCAGCGTGCCTCTCGGCGGGGCAAGCATCGGCAGCGGTGAAGATCCGGTCGAGGTCTCGCAGAGCATTTTCGATCTGCAGCCGGGAACCACTTACCACTATCGAGTCGTCGCCACCAGCTCACTTGGCTCTACGGAGGGTCCGAGCGGTACCTTCACGACCCAACTGCTGGATCTGAGCCCCGATCTGATTGATTCGCGGGTTTGGGAGATGGTTTCACCTCTCGACAAGGGCGGCGCCTTGCTGCGGGGAACGGCGGGGGGATTGGTCCAGGCGGCGAGCGATGGAGAAGCGCTCGCGTATGTCTCCCTGGGCACCATCGAACCCGATCCGCAGGGCAACCGCGCCCCTGAACTCTCGGCGGTGCTGGCCCGGCGCGATCCGGCCGGCTGGCGCTCGCGGGACATCGCTTTGCCCAACGATGAAGTCATCCCGGGCGGGTCTGAAGCGGCAGGCGAATACAAGTTCTTCAGTCTCTCTCTCTCTCAGGGGATCGTCATGCCGCGTGGCGGCACTCTGCTCTCGCCACAGGCTTCCGAACGTACGCCGTATCTGCGCCAGAACAGCGAACCGGCCCTGTACACCCCATTGCTCACCGGCAAAGAAGGGTTCGCCAACGTGCCGCCGGGTACCGAATTCGGCGGTACCGACGCAAACACTTTTGGGTTGGTCATCCCGATCGGCGCGACGCCGGATCTCAGCCATGTCGTGCTTCAATCCCAGCTTTCTCAGCCCCTTGTCGCAGGGCTCACCATCCCGTCTGAGAACCCCCGGTCGCTTTACCTCTGGACGGGGGGGCAGCTGAAACCGGTCAGCCTGCTCCCTTCCGATGAGGGGGGGTCAATGGCGGCCTTCCCGGATCTGGGCTCAAACCTGACCTCCATCGACAACGCGATCTCCGACGACGGCTCGCGGGTCTTCTGGGGGAGGTTGTCGGAGGTAGACGGCGGTGCCCTCTACATGCGTGACACCATCGCCGAAGAGACGGTGCGGCTCGACGTCCCGCAATCCGGTGCCTCGGGCACCGGCGGCTCCACGCCCATCTTCCAGGGCGCCAGCGCCGACGGGACGGTCGTCTTCTTTACGGACACGCAGCAGTTGACTGCCGACGCCAGTCCCACGGGGCGCGACCTCTACCGCTGCGAGATTCCTCTCGACGGCCCCGCGGCGGGCTGCGCCAGCCTCGTCAATCTCAGCGCTCCGTCTGCCGGCTCGGGCGAAAACGGCGAAGTGCTGGGCAGAGTTTCCGGGGTCGGCGAGGACGGTGCGAGAATCTATTTCGTCGCCGGGGGCGTGCTGGACAACACGCCCAACCAGTACGGCGACAGCCCGGAAACCGGCGAGCCCAACCTCTACCTTTGGGAAGAGGGTGAGGGGGTGCGGTTCATCGGCACTCTCGGCGACGAGGACAGAGGCACCTGGGGCATGCGCGGTAATACCACTGCGTTCGGCAACGCCTCGAGGCTGAGCGCAACCGCCTCGCCCGGCGGCCGCTACCTCGTGTTCATGTCACAGCGGAGCCTCAGCGGCTACTCCAATTTCGAGACGACGAGCGGTAACCCCGTACAGGAGGTCTTCCGCTACGACGCGGGGACCGATAGCCTCGACTGTCTCTCCTGCAATCCCTCTGGCGCCGCTCCCGAGGGAGGGCCACTGGAGGGCCGACCGCTGGTCAACGCCGGAGGGTTGTACAACGGCCTGGAGGCGGCGGCGGTACTTCCCGGGCCGTTCAAAAACGAGCTCGGTACTTCCCCCTATCGCGCTCGCACCGCGCTCGAAAACGGCCGCGTCTTCTTCAACGCGCTCGACTCCCTGGTCCCGGCCGACTCCAACGGAGAGTGGGACGTCTACCAGTGGGAGCCGTTCGGCGTCGGGAGTTGCAGTTCCTCCTCGGGCGACGCGGCAACCGTTCGCTCCGCCGCCGGCTGCGTTTCGCTGCTCTCCTCGGGAACCGCGGAAGAAGAATCCGCATTCCTCGACGCAAGCAGCAGCGGCAACGACGTCTTCTTCCTCACCCCCGCGCGACTCTCGGTGACCGACGTGGACGACGAGCTGGACGTCTATGACGCCCGTGTGGGCGGCACCCCGGCTACGCTCCAGCCGCAACCGGAATGCCAGGGTGAAGCTTGCCGGGCCGCCACGATCCCGCCCGGCAATCTGATTCCTGGCAGCGGGACCTTCCAGGGCCCCGGCAACGTGAAGCCGAACAAGGGCAAACGCTGCCCCAAGGGCAAGCGAAAGGTGCGCTCCAAAGGCAAGGTCCGCTGCGTCGCGCGGAAACGCCCACCTAACCGTAGGAAAGCCAGCCAGAACAGGGGGACGGTCCGATGAGTCAGGGGAACGGCAGGATGTCCAACCGTCTTGCAACCGTCGCAACTCTCCTTGGGTTGACGGTCCTGCTTCTCGTTGCCCTACCGGCTGCCTCCGCGACGGCCGCCTCGCCCTGGTGGCAGGTGCTCGATGGAAGCCGCCCGACGAACCTCTGGGTGCCGAGCGACAACGTGCAGGAAATCGAGACTGAGACCGTCAATTTCGGCGAAGAGGTCATGGTCGGCAAAATCGAAGTTGGCGGCGAAGTGGTCGCCTGCCTGGGGACGGACAACGCCTTTGGAAATCTGTTCTGTGGATCTGTCACCGGCTTCCCCTCCACCGCCACCGCGGCGCAGCTGGAATCGGTTCTCGAATCCGCCTATGGAACCGATGCGTTGGAGGTTTCCGGGGGACCTGTCGGCGGAGATCCCTTCCAGGTCACCTTCATCGGAAGAGGCGTCGTTCCGATTCAGATCACTCCCGTTCTGGGCGAAGCGAAGGTCAGGACCCTCTCGCCTGGCGGCAGCGGCCGTCTCATCCTCACCCTGACCAACCTAGGCGATGCTCCAGTTGACGGGACGGAGACGCCCGTCACTATCGTCGACGAGTTGCCCGATGGAGCGATCGCGACGGACATCGAAGCCCTGGCCGGTCGACAAGGCGAAGCCGGACCGGTCGACTGTGAGATCAAAGAGCCCGATCTCGTCAGCTGCAGCTTCGAAAGCACGCTGCGTCCCTATGAAGCAATCGAGATCGACGTCCTGGTCAGCCTGGCCGACGACCCGCCGGTCGCCGGGGGGCCGGGCAAAATCACCGTGTCCGGTGGCAACGCTCCCTCGAAATCCATATCCCAGGAGATCGAGGTCAGTCCTGACGAGGTCCCCTTTGGGATCGAACGCTTCTCGGCGCAGGCCGAAGAAGAGGGCGGCATCCCCACCACGCAGGCCGGCAAACACCCCTTTCAGCTGACCACGACGATCCAGTTCAACTCGGGCGCGTATCGCCCCGGCGTAGCCACCGGTGTGCCTGGGATTTCGAGGTTGACCGGCAATGTCGATCAGCCAGCCCTGGCGCGCAGTTTCCGCTTCCCACTGCCCGCCGGCTTGGTCGGCAACGCCACGGCTATGCCTTACTGCAACATGGCTGACTTCTTCGAGAAGCAAGAAGAAGGCAGTTGCCCCCCTGAAACCGCGGTCGGGGTCGCCTCCGTGACCATCGTCGAAAAGCTTGCCCTCGGGTTCGTCCGGATGCCGGCACCGGTCTTCAACCTGCCGCCGAAAAGAGGGGAGCCAGCTCGCTTCGGCTTCAACGTCCAGGGGACGCCGGTCGTGATCGATACCGCGGTCGATCCCGATGACGATTACCGCATCGTCGCCTACGTCAGCAACGCTACCCAGCTGGCCAAACTTCTCTCCAGCACCGTCGTCTTCTGGGGCAACCCGGGCGATCCGCGCCATGACTCATCGCGGGGTTGGAGCTGCATTCGGCCGGAGCTAAGCGCCGAACCCTGCGCTCGCCCATCGGGGCTCAGTGAAGAGGCCTTCTTGCGCCAGCCGGTTTCCTGCCAGGGGCCGCTCGCCTTCCAGGCCGAAGTCGAACCCTGGAACGTGCCCCTTGGAAGCGTGGTCGGCCGCGCCTCCTTTGCCGCTGCGGCCCTTCACGGTTGCAACAAGGTGCCCTTCAGCCCGGCGATTGCCGCCAGCCCGACCAGCAAGTCGGCGGTCAGCTCAAGCGGTCTGGAATTCCGCCTCGACATGCCGAACATCGGCCTCGCCGACGAAGACGCGATTGCTGAAGGCCAGGCCAAGAAGGTGGAGGTGACCCTGCCACAGGGGATGACGATCAATCCCTCACAGGCGGAAGGCCTCGGGGCCTGCAGCCCTGCCGAGTACGGCCGGGAGACCGCGAGCTCACCGCCCGGGCAAGGTTGCCCCGAGAGCTCGAAGGTCGGAACCGTGCAGATCTCGACGCCGCTGCTCGAGGAGGAAGCAAAGGGCTCTCTCTATGTGGCGAAGCCCTATGACAACCCGCTCAACTCGCTGATCGCGCTCTACATGGTCGCGAAGATCCCTGAGCGCGGCATCCTCGTCAAACAGGCGGGCAAGGTGGCGCTGAACCCCACCACGGGCCAGATAGTCACCACCTTCGACGACCTGCCACAACTGCCTTTCGACACCTTCAAACTGAATTTCTTCGAAGGGGGCCGGGCGCCATTGGTGACGCCGCCGAAGTGCGGGACCTACGAGATGGTGGCGAGGTTCATGCCCTGGCATGCGTCGAATCCGGACAACCCGCTTCCGAGCGAGATCATCACGAGGTCGAGCAGCTTTGTGGTGGACCGGGGCCCGAACGGCGCCCCATGTCCGAGCGGGACGCCGCCCTTCAACCCTGGCTTCACCGCCGGCACGACCAACAACGCTGCCGGCAGCTACTCGCCCTTTGTCGCCCGTCTTACCCGCAACGACGGCGAACAGGAGTTCAGCCGCTTCTCGATGAAGCTGCCGAAGGGTGTCATCGGCAAGATCGCCGGCATCCCCTTCTGTTCCGAGGCGGCGATCGCCGCGGCTAGGGCCCGGACGGGCCCGAACGGCGGCCAGGAAGAGCTCGACAGCCCGAGCTGCCCGGCCGCATCGCAGATCGGCCGCACCCTTGTCGGGGCGGGCGTGGGTCCTGAGCTCTCCTACGCTCCCGGCAAGATCTATCTCGCCGGGCCTTACCAGGGGTCGAAACTGTCGATAGTGGCGATCTCGACCGCCAAAGTCGGCCCGTTCGACCTCGGCAACGTGGTGATTCGCCAGGCGTTGAGGGTCGACCCCGAGACGGCTGAGGTTTCAACCGACGGGCTGGCATCGGAGCCGATCCCGCACATCCTGCAGGGGATCGTCGTGCATGCCCGTGATATCCGGGTCTTCGTCGACCGGCCCGAGTTCGTCCTCAACCCGACCAACTGCGAGCGGATGACTGCCGATTCGACCATCCTCGGCTCCGGGCTTGACCTCGGATCCCTGGCCGACGATCAGGCGGTGAGCGTCAGCTCGCCCTTCCAGGCCGCCGATTGCGCCAGCCTCGGCTTTAAGCCGAAGCTGTCGCTGCAGCTCCTGGGCGGTACGAAGAGGACTGCCACCCCCCGCCTGAAAGCGGTCCTAACCGCTCGCAAAGGCGACGCCAACATCGGCCGGGCGCAGGTGACGCTGCCCCCGTCGGCCTTCCTGGAACAGGCGCATATCCGGACGATCTGCACCCGCGTCCAATTCCGCGCCGGCGGCGGCAACGGCGAACAGTGCCCGAAAGCGGCGATCTACGGCCGGGCGCGCGCGATCTCCCCGCTGCTCGACGAACCGCTGTCGGGCCCCGTGTTCCTGCGCTCGTCGAACAACGTGCTCCCCGACCTGGTGGCGGCTCTGCATTCGCGCAAAGTCGACATCAACCTCGTCGGCCGGATCGACTCATTCAATAGGCGGATCCGCAACACCTTCGAGACGGTGCCGGATGCGCCGGTGACGAAGTTCGTCCTCGAAATGCAGGGCGGCGAGAAGGGATTGATCGTCAACAGCACCAACATCTGCCGCAGAAAACAGCGTGCCGTCGCCGACTTCAAAGGACAGAACGGCCGCCGCCACCTATTCAACCCGGTGGTGAAAGCGCAGTGCGGCAAGAGCAAGGGTGGGAAAGGCGGCAAGCGCAAATAGCGCAGCCGCAGAAGGGCGACGGGTGCAGGTAGGTCCCGCCGCACGCGTGCAGAATTACAGGCGCTGGATCTCCTAATCCTTCGGATTCCAGGAGAAACCCAAGCTCTTCGAGCCTCTATAGACCGAGGGTCTTGACTATCTGGGTACGTCCACGTACTCCTAAAAGACGGTCAGTCTTAGAGAGAGGAAGAGAGAAATGAAGAAGATGATGATGCTCGCCCTCGCGGCGGTTAGCGCCCTTCTCGCGCTGCCGGCCTTCGCCTCGGCGGCGCCGGTCCACTTGCAAACCCACGCTGGAGGCAGTCCCGGAGTGTCTTCAGTTGCCGGCGGAAAATCGGAAATCGCGAGGGCATCCGGAGGTGGCATGACGGCCGAAACCGTTTCCGGCAACGGGACCTTCGAAAACACCACAACAGGGACCATGAAACTCACGTTCGGAAAAGTTAACTCTTCAACCTTCGGCGACTGCGCGAGCACGGCCGAAGGTCATTCGAGAGCATCAGGTCCGGGAACCGTCACAACCACAAGTCTTCCGTTCCATCTCATCACAACTCCCACTGGTAATCCGGCCATCCTGATCACATCCAACAATGGCCATTTCGCCTCCTACACCTGCGGCGGCATCGGAATCGGCGTTACGGTGAACGGCAATGGCATCATCGGCACATTCACCGCTCCGGCCTGTGGAGGGACCAGCGCCACCGCCACGCTCAGCTTCACGCAGACCGCTGGCGTGCAGAACCACAAAACCTACACAGGCACCACCTACAACCTGACCTCGACCATTATCGGCTCCGCTTCCGAGACAGGCATGACCTTCTCCGCGACGATCACGTTCGGCGGCGCGAGGACATTGATCTGTACATAACCCGGTTGTATGCCGAATGGCGATATTCGGCAGGTGGCAGAACGGCGGCGGGCGCAGTAGGTGCCCGCCGCTGACCGCAGCGCGTGCAGAATTACAGGCGTTGAATCTCCTAATCCTTTCGATTCCAGGGAAAACCTCGGATCCTTCTACCCCGAATGGCTCGAACCTCGTCCATTAGGACTGAGAGTCTTGACCGCCCCGGTACGTCCATGTACTCCTAAACGAGGCAGTCCAGTCATACGGAAAGGAAGAGAGAAATGAAGAAGATGATGCTGCTCGCCCTCGCGGCGGTTAGCGCCCTTCTCGCGCTGCCGGCCTTCGCCTCGGCGGCGCCGGTCCACGTGCAAACCCACGCTGGAGGTAATCCCGGAGCGTTCACCGTTGCCGGCGGAGCTTCGGAACTTGTGAGGTCATCCGGGGGTGGCACCAAAGGTGAAACCGTTAGCGGCAACGGGACCTTCGAAAACACCACAACAGGGACCGTGAAACTCACGTTTGGGAAAGTGAAATCCGAAACCCTCGGCGACTGCGCGAGCACGGCCGAAGGTCACTCGAGAGCGACGGGCCCGGGAACCGTCACAACCACAACCCTCCCGTTCCATCTCATCACAACGCCCACCGGTAATCCGGCCATCCTGATCACATCCAACATCGGCCATTTCGCTAGCTTCACCTGCGGTGGCATCGGAATCGGCGTTACGGTGAACGGCAATGGCATCATCGGCACAATCACCGCTCCGGCCTGTGGCGGGACCAGCACCACCGCCACACTCAGCTTTACGCAGGCTGGCGGGATCCAGAACCACAAAACCTACACAGGCGTCAGCTACAACCTGACCTCCACCATTCTCGGCTCCGCTTCTGAGTCGGGCATGACCGCTCATGCGACGGTCACGTTCGGCGGTGCGAGGACACTGATCTGCACATAACCAGTGCTCGCAGGGATAGCGCAGTTCAAGCACGGGATCCGCAGCAGCGGATCCCGTGCTACAGCCCCATCGTCTTGCCGATGATCTCTTTCATGATCTCGTCGGTGCCGCCGCCGATCGGGCCGAGGCGGGCGTCGCGGACGGCGCGCTCGATGCCGTACTCGCGCATGTAGCCGTAGCCGCCGTGGATCTGCAGGGACTGGTCGGCGATGTCGAGGACGGCGCGCTGGGTCAGGAGCTTCGCCATCGAGACCTCCTGGATGCAGTCCTGGCCGGTGTGGAAGAGGCGGAGGGCGTTGTAGGTAAGGGCTCGGGAGGTCTCGGCGAGGGTGGCCATCTCCGCCACCTGGTGGCGGATCGCCTGGAACTTGCCGATCGGGCGGCCGAAGGCTTCGCGCTCTGAGGCGTAGGCGACGGTGATCTCTATAAGGCGCTGCATCGCGCCGACGGCGCCGATCGCCATCAGCAGCCGCTCCCAGGCGAAGTTGAACATGATCAGCTTGAAGCCGCCGTTCTCCTCGCCGAGCAGGTTCTCGGCCGGGACCTCGACGTCGGTGAAGGAGAGCTCGCCGGTGTCCGAGGAGTGCCAGCCCATCTTCTCGAGCTTCGAGACGACCTCGTAGCCCGGCATATCGCGCTCGAGGACGAGGAATGAGAGGCCGCCGTGCCCGCCCTCCTCGGTCGTCTTCACCGCGCAGACGAGGAAGTCGGCCCGGACACCGTTGGTGATGAAGGTCTTGGAGCCGTTGACCACGTAGCCGCCGTCGACCTTGCGAGCGAAGGTCCGAATCGAGGCGACAACCGAGCCGGCGCCCGGCGCGGTGATCCCGAGCGCCGCGATCCGCTCCCCCGTGATCGCGGGGCGCAGGAAGCGCTCGTGTTGGTCGGGCGTGCCGAACTTGAACACCGGCGGGGTGGCGATCGCG
>DATIMV010000007.1:0-47834 GCA_035474955.1 Solirubrobacterales bacterium | reverse complement strand
GGGAACATGCTGAACGTGTCCGGCTTCGAGGAGAAGCCGGAGATTCCCTACGTCGTCAGCATGGGCGTCTACGTGCTCGAGCCCGCCGCGCTCGACTACATCGAGCAGGGCACCTATCTCGACCTGCCCGACCTGGTGCTGCGGCTGCTCGCCGAGGGCCGCCAGGTCGGTTCCTACTTGTACGACGGATATTGGCTCGACATCGGGCGCCACGAGGACTACGAGAAGGCGCTGATCGAGTTCGAGCAGCTACGACCGATGTTCCTGCCGGAACGCGAACCACAGACGGGGACGGCTCAGTGAAGGTACTTGTGACGGGAGCCGCCGGCTATGTCGGCGGCGAGCTTGTTGACGAACTGCTGGCGGCGGGCCACGAGGTCCGCGGCCTGGACGTGCTGCTGCACGGCCAAGAGGACGTGGCCGCGCGGCTCGACTCGCTCGGCGTGGACCTGCGCCGTGGCGACATCCGCGACGCCGATCTGCGCCGCGGCGCGCTCGAGGGCGTCGACGCGGTCGTGCACCTGGCGGCGATCGTGGGCGACCCGGCCTGCGGGCGCGACCCCGAGCTGTCCAACTCCGTGAACGTTGAGGGAACGCGCGAGCTGGTCGCCGACGCCAAGGCGGCCGGTGTCGAGCGCTTCCTGTTCGCCTCGACCTGCTCCAACTACGGCCGCATGGCGGACCCGACCGTGCCAATCGACGAGACCGGCGAGCTCCGCCCGGTGTCGCTCTATGCCGAGCAGAAGGTCGCGATGGAGCAGTCGCTGCTGGACGGCGACCACAACGGCATGGCGCCCACCTGCCTGCGCTTCGCGACGGTCTACGGGGTCGGGCACCGCATGCGCTTCGACCTGACCGTCAACGAGTTCACGCGCGATTTGTGGGCCGACCGCAAGCTCGACGTCTTCGGCGAGACCTTCTGGCGCCCCTACGTGCACGTGCGTGACGCCGCGCGCGCCGTGGCGCTGGTGCTGGCCTCGCCGCTCGACAAGGTCTCAGGCCGCGTCTTCAACGCCGGGCACTCGGACGAGAACTACCGCAAGCTCGACCTCGTGGAGATCATCACCGGCAAGCTCGGCAAGGGCGAGGTGGAGTACGTCGCCCGCGACGAGGACCCGCGCGACTACAAGGTCTCCTTCGCCAAGGTGAAGGAGCGGCTCGGCTTCGAACCGGAGATGCGGGTGCCCGACGGCGTCCGCGAGATCGCCAAGGGCCTCGACGACGAGGCCTTCGGCGACCCGTTCGACGCCACGCACCGCAACACGCCCTAGCCAGACGCGCGATTGGTGAGTTGTGGCCCTCATCAGGGCCACAACTCACCATTGGCACCAAGCCTGCGTCCCCATCGGGGGCGCAGGCTTTTTTGCGCTCTGAGGCGGGCACTCGTACATCCGTCCAGTCGACTGGACACCGCCTACTGAGCTTCCGCCGCCGCCCCGATGACGGGACGGCATGGAGCTTTCGACCTACAGCCGCAGGATCGCCGGCATCGCCCTCGTCATCGCCGGCCTCTGCCTCGTCTTCCTCGGCGTCAGCAACGCCGAAGCGCGCAGCAAGGCGAAGGTCCGCTCCGCCATCGCCCTCGGCGGGCCGAAGGGCAAGTGCAAGAAGCTGGCCGCTGACCGCGCCCGCAGCGTCGCCTCCCGCGCCGGGCGCTCGCAGGCCCGCCGCGCCTACAGCCGCGTCCTCCGCCGCTGCGCCAACAAGCGCACCAAGAAGACCGTCCTGCCGACGCAGGTCGGCGGCGGGCTGACCGTCGCGATCGACGGCGGCTACATGGGCTGGGGCGACGAGGAAGTCGAAGAGCGGGCCGAGCTCGGCGCCGCCGTCACCCGCCACGAGTGGGACCCCTGGGAGCCGGTCGATGAGCAGGACGACGTGATGGAAGAGGCCGCCGGCGAAATCCACACCCGGATCCACGCCCTGCTCGGCGGCAACCAGCTTTCCGACCCCGCTTCCTACCAGCAGTGGGTACTTGAGTTCCTCGGCCGCTACGGCATCGGCGGCAGCTTCTGGGCCGAGCACCCCGAGTACGACGAGGGGCGCTACGCGATCACCTCGATCGAGCTCGGCAACGAGCCCTACTTCGGCGAGATGTCGGTCGAGGAGTACGCCGCCACCGTGCGTCCGGTGCTGGAAGAGCTCCACCGCCGCAACCTGCCGGTGACCGTCGTCCTGGCGAGCCGCACCTACGGCAGCGACACCGACTGGATGGACCGCCTCTACGAGCTGATCCCGAACCTGAACGAACTCTTCGACGCCTTCGCCGAGCACCCCTACTGGTACGGCCACACCCCGGCCGAGGGCACCGCCGCCGGCCCGTTCGGGCGAATCGAACAGGCGCGGCTGGCGATGAACGAGCACGGCGCCAACACGAAGCCGATCTGGATCACCGAGTACGGCCAGTCGACCGCCGACTGCGGCGAGGAGTGCGTCTCGGAGGCGGAGCAGGCGCAGCACCTGCAGGAAATGCTGGGCGCGATCGTCTCCCGGCCCGACTGGGGCGTGAAGATGATCTCGGTCTTCCAGCTGCGCGACCGCGGCACCGATCAGGGTGATCGCGAGCGCCAGTTCGGGCTGCTGCGCGAGGACGGCTCGCCGAAGCCCGCCTACGGCGTCGTGCAGAGCGCGATGGCCGCCTACCGCGGCTAGCCGCGGGCAGGTCCGCCCAGAAGCTCCCGGCCGGACTGGATCATCTGTCCAAAATCCCTGGACTCCGCAAGGAATCTCTTCCAAGGGGCCGATCAGGGGAGTCATGAACAGCCGCCCCTCCTCCCCCCGGATCGCAGTCCTCACCCTGGCGCTCGGCTGCCTGCTTGCCGCCCTCGCCGCCACGGCCGTCGCCAAGCCGCAGCCGACCGCCAGCTCGAAGCGGGTCAGCACCGTCTGCGCGAAGAAGGCCAACCGGGCCGCCAGCGCCGCCAAGCGGCGGGAGATCCGCCAGCGCTGCGTGCGGGAGACGAACCGGGCCAGCACCTCGCGCCGGCGCACCACCGACGTCACCCCGCCCTCCGTCGCCTGGAAGACCCCGACCGCCGGCGTCACCGTCAAGGAGATGGTCAGCGGCTCTTCCTGCGAGGCGGGCGCCAGCGACGACCGCGGCGTCGTCCGCGTGGTGATGAAGGTCGACGGCGTCACCCTCAACACCGAGAGCGACGCCCCCTGGAACTGCGTCTTCGACTCGAGGAAGGTCAGCGACGGGGCCCACACCCTGACCGCCACCGCCTACGACGCGGCCGGCAACTCGCGCACCGCCTCGGTCACCGTCAACGTCGACAACGTGCCGGCGCCCACCCCCACCCCTGAGCCCGAGCCGGAGCCCGAGCCCACGCCGACCCCGACGCCCGGCGACACCACCGCCCCCAGCGTCGCCTGGCTGGTCCCGACCGCCGGCGCCACCGTCAGCGGCGCGATCAGCGGCGCCTCCTGCGAGGCCAAAGCCAGCGACGACGTCGCGGTCGACCGCGTGGTGATGAAGGTCGACGGCGCCGTCCTCAACACCGAGAGCGACGGGCCCTGGAACTGCAAATTCGACTCGACCCTGGTCGGCAACGGCTCCCACACCCTGACCGCGACCGCCTACGACGCGGCCGGCAACTCGAGCACCGCCTCGGTCACCGTCAACGTCTCCAACGTGGCACCCGCACCCGCGCCCGAACCGGCCCCCGAGCCCGCTCCCATCCCCGGCCCCTCGCCGACCGTCGGTTCCCTGGCGATCGGCGTCGACGGCGGCCACGGCTACTGGTCGCCGACCGAAATCAGCTACCGCGCCCAGCTCGGCGCCGTCCTCACCCGCCACGAGTGGGACCCGGCGGAGCCGGTCCGCCACCAGGAGGAGATCGTCCTCGCGGCGGCCGGGCAGATCGGCACCCGGATCCACGCCCTGCTCGGCGGCAACAACCTCGGCAACGCCACCAGCTACCGCGAATACGTCGTCGCCTTCATCGGCCGCTACGGCCTCGGCGGCAGCTTCTGGAAAGAGCACCCCGAGCTGGACGAAGCGCGCTACGCGATCACCTCGGTCGAGCTCGGCAACGAGCCCTACTTCGGCGAGATGTCGGCCACCCTCTACGCCGACACGGTCCGCCCGACCCTGGAAGCGATCAAGAACCTCGGCCTGCCGGTGAAGGTGATCCTCGCCAGCCGCGTCTACGGCACCGACACGGCCTGGATCGACACCCTCTACGCCCGCATCCCCAGCCTCAACAACCTCTTCTACGGCTTCGCCGACCACCCCTACTGGTACGGGCGCGACCCGGGCACGATCAGCGCCGCGGGGCCGTTCGGCCGGGTCGACGTCCTGCGCCGCCGGATGAACGAAAAAGGCGCCTCGGCAAAGCCGATCTGGATCACCGAGTACGGACAGTCGACCGCCAGCTGCGGCGTCGAGTGCGTCAGCGAGACGGCCCAGGCCGAACACCTGAAAAAGTTCCTCACCACCGCGGTCACCCGCACCGAGTGGAAGATCGAGACCTTCTTCCCCTTCCAGCTGCGCGACCGCAGCACCAGCCCCAGCGACCGTGAGCACGGGTTCGGGCTGCTGCGCTACAACGGCACCGCGAAGCCCTCCTACTCGGTGGTGCGGGGGCTGATGCAGCAGTACCGCGGCTGAGCCAAGGCTGCCCGAGGCGGCTCGCTACGGTGTTCGGCAGTGATGAGAACTGCCCGCGCGAAGCTGATCGCCGGGGCGCTCGCCGTGATCCTCGCCGCGGGCGTCCTCGCCGTCAGTCTCTCTTCCACCCCTGCCGAGGAGCCGAGGCAGCCTGCCTCCACCGCCGCCGAGGCGCCGCAGCGACCCCCGCTGCCGTTGACGATCGCGATCGACGGCGGCTACACGAGCTGGGGGGACGTCGAAGTCGAAGAGCGGGCCGAGCTGGGCGCCGCCGTCACCCGGCACGAGTGGGACCCCTGGGAGCCGGTCGACGAGCAGGAAGACGTGATGGAAGAGGCCGCCGGCGAAATCCACACCCGAATTCACGCTCTGCTCGGCGGCAACGAGCTCGGGGACCCCTACCTCTACCGCGATTTCGTCCTCGCCTTCCTCGACCGCTACGGCCTCGGCGGCAGCTTTTGGGAGGAGCACCCCGAGTACGACGAGCGGCGCTTCGCGATCACCTCGATCGAGCTCGGCAACGAGCCCTACGTCGGCGAGATGTCGGCCGGCGAGTACGCGGCGACGGTGGAGCCGGCGCTGCAGGCGATCGCGGCGCTGGAGCTGCCGGTGACCGTGGTCCTGCCGAGCCGCGTCTACGACTCCGACACCGCCTGGGTCGACAGGCTCTACGCCCGCATCCCCGACCTCAACGACCTCTTCGACGCGTTCGCCGCGCACCCCTACTGGTACGGGCACAGCCCCACCGAGGAGGGGGCGGCCGGCGGCCCCCTGGGGTGGATCGAGACGCTGCGGCAGCGGATGGACGAGCACGGCGCCGAGGGGAAGGCGATCTGGATCACCGAGTACGGCCAGTCGACCGCCCTCTGCGGCGAGGAGTGCGTGACCGAGGAGGCGCAGGCGCTGCACCTGCAGCAGATGCTGGATGCGATTCGGCTCCACCCCGAGTGGCGGGTGCGGATGATCTCGGTCTTCCAGCTGCGCGACCGCGGCACGGACAGCGGCGACCGCGAGCTGCAGTTCGGGCTGCTGCGCGAGGACGGCAGCCGCAAGCCCTCCTACGGTGTGGTCGAGGCGGCCGTGCAGGCCTCCCGCTAGCCGCTTCGCGGTCCGGGGCCGACCGTAAACTCGCGCGTTCGCGCCCCTTGGGGCACCCAGTCTGATGCGGACCGTGATCGCCACCTCATTTACGCCCACGCTCGACTCGGGGCGGGCCCGGCGGACCCATGGAATCGTGCGGGCGCTGGCCGCCCTGGGGCCGGTCGAGCTGGTCTACGGGGCGTTCGGCGCCGAGGAGCCGGATCCGGCCTATGAGCAGATCGAGAACCTGACCATGCACCGGGTCGAGCGGCCCGGGGCGCTGGAGCGGCTGCCCGCCTACGCCCGCGCCCGCCTGCGCCGCGTCCCCGACGACTTCGCCCGCGGGATCTGGCCGGAGGTGGCGCGGCGAACCGCCGAGCTCGCCGGCGACGACGAGGGGACGCGGGTCGTCGCCGAGGGACCGGTCGCCGCGGCGGCGCTGCTGGGGCTGGCCTCCCGGCGGGCCGCCATCTACGACGCCCACAACCTCGAGTCCTCGTTCCGCCACCGCCTCGACGACGCAAAGATGTCGCAGACCGGGCTGGAGCGGTTCGAGCGGTTGCTGCTCGAGACCTTCAGCGAGAACTGGATGGTCTCGCCGGCCGACATGGAGGGCGCCGCGGCGCTTGCCCCGGGGGCGAACCTGCGGCTCGTCCCCAACGTCGTCGACGTTGCCGGAATCGAGCCGGTGCCTCCCCGTGCCGATGAGCGGAAGGTGCTGTTCGTCGCCGACCTCTCCTACGAGCCGAACCGCGGAGCGCTGAGCTTCCTGCTGGAGCAGGCGATGCCGGCATTGTGGGAGAGGGCTCCCGAGGTCGAGCTGGTCGTCGCCGGCAAGGGCAGCGGCGAGATCGAGGCCGGCGACCCGCGGGTGCGGCCGAGCGGCTTCGTCCCCGACCTCCGCGACGTCTACCTACAAGCGGGCGCCGTCGCGGTGCCGCTGCTGGAGGGCGGCGGGTCGCCGCTGAAGTTCGTCGAGGCCCTCGCCTACCGCGTGCCCGTCGCCGCCACCCCCCGCGCCGCCGCCGGGCTCGAAGTCGAGGCGGGCGAGCACTACGTCGAGGGCGAGACCGACGGCGAGTCCTTCGCCGCGGCGCTGGCGGAGGCGCTCGATCCCTCCCGCGGCAACCCGCTCGCCGCCGCCGGGCGGGAGCTGGCCGAGCGCGAGTACTCGATCGAGGCGCTGGAGCGGCGCCTGGCCTCGTGAAGATTGTCTCGGTGATGACCGGCGCCGCCCCCGGCGGGGCCGAGTTCGCCGCGGTCGAGCTGCTCGACGCGCTGGTCGAGCGCGAGCACGAGGCGGTGATGCTGAGCGACTCACCGGGGATCGGGCGCGAGACCGCGGTCGCGGTGCGGCCGCTGGAGCTGGGACCGAAGCTCTCCGGCAAGGCCTGGCCCGAGCTCGCCTTCAAGTGGCCGGCACTGCGGGCGGGCCTGCGCCAGGCGCTGGAAAAGGAGGCGCCCTACGACGTGCTCCTCCTCCACTACAAGAAGGAGCAGCTGCTGGCGCCGGGGCTGCCGCCCGAACTTCGCCCCCGCGTCGCCTGGTGCGAGTGGGGCCCGGTGCCGCGCCAGATGCGGAAGGGCCCGGGCCGCTGGGCCTACGCGAGGGCTGGCAAGAAAGTGCATGCGGTGATGGCGATCTCCGAGGGCACGCGCGAGTCGGTGATCGCCGCCGGCATTTCCGCGAGCAAGGTCTCTTACATGCCGAACGCGATGCGGACCGACGAGATCCGCTTCAGCGAGGAGGGTCGGGCCCGGGTGCGGGCCGAGCTCGGCATCCCCGCCGGGGCCTTCACCGTCGGCTGCGTCTCCCGCTTTCACCCGAAGAAGCGCAACGACGTGCTGATCGACGCCGTGGGGCGGCTTGGCCCCGAGACCCACCTGATCCTCGCCGGCTCCGGCGAGACCGAGGACGAACTGCGCCAGCGGGCGGAGCCGCTGGGCGAGCGAGCGCACTTCCTCACCACCCCCGGCGGCGAGATCGGCGACGTCCTCTCGGCGATGGACGTCGACGTCTTCTGCCCCAGCCCGGCCGAGGGACAGCCGCGGGCGGTGATCCTCGGGATGCTGGCCGAACGGCCCTGCGTCTCGACCGGCGCCGAGGGCGTGGTCGGCCTGATCGAGGACTCCTACGGGGCGATCGTCTCGCCCGAGAACGACGTCGAGGCGGTGGCGGCGGTGCTGCGCCGCTACGAGGGCGACCCGGAGCGGGTGCGCCGCGAGGGCGCGCTGGCGGCGCGGGCGGCGGTCGAGCGCTTCGACCGCGGCGTCGTCGCCGAGCGGGCCGAGCGACTGCTGCGGGGAGAAACCGAATGAGCCGCCGCAACGAACCGGAGGACGCGGAGCGGCCGCTGCGCCTGCTGGTGATCGACGAGGGCGTGCTCGGCCACCGCACCCTGAAAGCCCAGCTGGAAGAGACGCTGGCCGTGCTCCCCGGGGTCGAGCCGACGTTCGCGACGGTGCCGCCGCCCTCGCGGCTGGGGCGACTGTTCGTCGGCAAGCGGACCCGCGGCAGCGACATCGACCTGCAGGCGCTGCGCTGGCGGCTGCGCTGGTCCTGGCAGGGGCGGAAGATCCTCAAGCGGCACCGGCGCTCGGCCGACGTCGCCCTGATCAACACCCAGGCGCTCGCCTACCTCGCCAAGGGGCCGATGCGCGAGCTGCCCTGCGTGCTCTCGATCGACGCCACCGTCGGGCAATTCACCGCCCTCGAATACACCCCCCACGACTCCTGGACCCCGCGGCAGCTGCGGCTGATGCAGCGGCTGGAGCGGCGGGCGATGCGGGCCGCGGCGGCGGCGATGCCGTGGACGGAGACGATCGCGGCGGCGGTGCGCTCCGAATACGAGCTCGGCGGGAAGCCGATGGAGACGATCCACCCCGGCCTCGACGCCGGCTGGTGGGCCGAGGCGGCGGCAAAGCGACCGGCGCCGAGCGGGGGGCCGATGCGGGTCCTCTTCGTCGGCAACGACGTCCACCGCAAGGGACTGCCGACCCTGATCGAGGCCGTCACCGCCCTGGAAGGAGAGGCAGTACTTGATGTCGTCAGCGGCGACGAGATCGAGGCCCGCGAGTTCGTCCGGGTCCACCGCGGCGTCAGCGCCGGCACCGATCAGCTGCGCGACCTCTACGCCGGCGCCGACGTGTTCGCCCTCCCGACCCGCGCCGACGCGGTGCCGTGGGCGGTGCTGGAGGCGATGGCGGCGGGACTGCCGGTGGTCGCCTCGGGCGTCGGCTCGATCCCGGAGATGGTCGGCGACACCGGCGAGGTGGTTCCCCCCGGCGACGTCGAGGCGCTGGCCGCGGCGCTGCGGCGGCTGCGCGACCCGGAGCGGCGGCGGCAGCTCGGGGAGGCGGCGCAGGCGCGGGTCCACGAGCGCTACGACAACAGGCTGCAGACGCCGCGGATCGTCGCCCTGGCCAAGTCCCTGGCCGAGGCGGGCGGCGGGCGGCGGATCCGCCGCCGCACCTTCGTCGCCGTCGGTGCCGGCGCCGCCGCCGCCGCGGTCGCCGCCCCCTACGCCGCCCTGATCCCCGACCAGGAGTTCGAGCAGCTGGTCGCCTCGCGGCTGGGGATCGACGCCGAGCTCGCCAAGCAGCTCTTGGAGCGGGCGCGGGAGGAGTACGGCGACGCCGAGTACGACGCCCGCGCCGCCGCCTTCGCCCTCGCCGTCCGCGACCCGGCGGCGGCGGTGATGCCCGAGGGGGCGCGGCGCAAGGCGGTCGACGGGCTGCTGGAGCCGATGCTCTCGGCCCCGGCCTCCAACCTCGCCTACGCCGTCACCGGCTCCGATCCGGGCAGCCCCGCCTGCGCCGGCCTGGTGCGCCGCACGTGAAAACGATCGAGGCGGACGTCGTCGTCGTCGGCTCCGGCGTCTGCGGGCTGCTCGCCGCCTGGGCGCCGCTGCAGCGGGGGCTGCGGGTGGCGATGCTCGAGCGCGGGGCGCTGAAGACCCACGCCGAACAGGTCGAGGACGGCTACTGGTCCGCCGATGTCCCCGGCGCCGAGCCCAACAACGAAACCGCTCCCGGCACCCCGCCCTACCCCTGGAGCTACGTCTACGGCGTCGGCGGCTCCTCCCTGCACTGGTCCGGCGCCGCCCCCCGCTTCTCCGCCGCCGACTTCAAGATGCGCTCCAGCTTCGGGGTGATGGAGGACTGGCCGCTCTCGCTGGCGGAGCTCGAGCCCTTCTACGCCGGGGCCGAGGCAGCGCTGGGAGTCGCCGGCGCACCCGCCGGCGCACCCTCACCCCCGGGCCCGCCGATCCCCGGTGCCGGCGCCCAGCCGCCCCACCCGCTCAGCCCGATCGACCGGGCGGTGGCGCCGCACCTGAAGCCCTTCGTGCCGCTGCCGCAGGCCCGGCCGTCGCGTGCGATCCAGGGCCGCCCCCCCTGCTGCGGCTCGGCGACCTGCGAGCTCTGCCCGGTCGACGCCCGCTTCTCGGCCCTCAACGGGCTCGAGGCCGTGCTCGACCACCCGAACCTCGACCTGCGGCAGCAGACCGTCGCCGCCCGCCTGCAAGTCGCCAACGGCGAGGTGCAGGGCGTCGAGACGATCGGTGGGGACGGCAAGCGACTGTTCTTCCGCGGCAAGCGCTACGTGCTGGCGGCGAACGGGATCGAAAACCCCGGCCTGCTGCTGCGCTCCGGGCTCGACGGCCCCGCCGTCGGCCGCTTCCTCTTCGACCACGGCCACACCACCGTCACCGTCACCCTCCGCCGCGAGCTGGAGCCGGGGGTCGGCAACACCCTCGCCACCGGCCTCACCGAAGCCTTCCGCGAAGGCGGCTTCCGCGCCCGCCGCTCGGCGGCGATCCTCAGCCCCTTCAACCCGGGGACCCCGATCGGCCCGCTGGTCAGCGCCGGCGTCGTCGCCCGCGAGGACGGCAAGGCGGTCCGTTCGGGTGCCATCTCGCGGTGGCGGCGCACGGTGCCCTTCGACATGCTGACCGAGGACCTGCCGCGGCCCGACCGCCGGGTCACCCTCTCCCCCAACCGCGACTCCTTCGGCCTGCCGCTGAACCGCACCGCCTATCCCCCGCCCGGGCCCTACGAGCGGGCCGGGATCGAGGCCGCCGTCGCCGGCATGCGCGAGCGCCTGGCGCCGCTGGGGGTTGAGGCGATCGAGGCGGCCCCCGGCCCCCAGGGCGGGCACCTGATGGGGACCTGCCGGATGGGGCCGCCGGGCAAAGGCGTGGTCGACGCCGAGATGCGCCACCTCGAGGTCGAGAACCTGTTCGTCGCCGGCTCCTCCGCCTTCCCCACCTACGCGCCGGTCCACCCGACGCTGACGATCGCGGCGCTGGCGCTGCGGCTCGGCGATCAGCTGGCCCGGGAGGCGGCGTGAGCGCGACGATCACCGCCTGCGTGATCGCCCAGGACGAGGAGGAGCGCCTCCCCGACTGCCTCGCCAGCCTTGGCTTCTGCGACGAGGTCGTGGTCGTCGACAGCGGCTCGCGCGACCGCACCCGCGAGCTCGCCGCGGCCGCCGGCGCCAAGGTGATCGAGAACCCCTGGCCCGGGTTCTCGGCCCAGCGCAACGTCGCCCTCGACCACGCGGGCGGCGACTGGGTGCTGGAGATCGACGCCGACGAGCGGGTCAGCCCCGAGCTGGCCGAGGAGCTCCGCGCCTTCCTCGTCGACCCGCCGGGCGAGAAGGTGCGAATGGGGGCGATCCCGATGCGCGACGTCTTCCTCGGCAAGGCCCTCGGCCCCTCGATCCGCTACCCGCGCTACCGCCACCGGCTGTTCCGCCGCGGTGCCTTCCGCCACGACGAGGGGCGCAGCGTCCACGAGGGCCTCTGGCCCGACGGCCCGGTGCACCGCTTCGCGGGCGAGCTGCGGCACCTGCTCGCCTCTTCCTGGGGCGAGGCGCTCGCCGACGCCCGCGCCTACGCGCGGCTGGAGGCGGCGCAGCGACGCCGGCCCGGCGCCGCCGAAGCGGTGACCGGGATCCTCGTCCGGCCGCTGGCCAAGCTCGCCTACCGCGTCCTCCTCTACGGCGGCTGGCGCGACGGCGGCCGCGGCCTGGCCAAGATCGCGCTCGAGTGCGGCGCCGACTCGCTCGCCACCGTCTACCGCCTGCGCGGCGGCGCCAGCGAGGGAGCGAGCGGGTTCGGCCAGGAGCCGCCGCGGCTGGGGCCGGTGCGAATAGTCGGCGTCGCCTTCAGCCGCCGCGGCGCCGCCCGACTCGCCGGCTGGCTGGAGGAAGCGCAGCAGGGCGGCGCCGACGTCGCCCTGGTCGGGGCGCCGCCGCCGGAGGCGACGCGGCTCCCCCACCGCCCCCTCGACCGCCTTGGGCCGGGGCGCCTGGCGCGGGCGCTCGACGCCGAGGACCAGCTGCGGCCGGTCGACGCGCTGCTGCTCTCGGGCCGGCGCGAGCGGCTGGCGCTGCGCCTGGTTTCAGGCGCCCTGCGGGGCGCGGTCCCGCCGCTCACCGCCGGCGACCCCCCGAAATCGACGCTGGACAAGCTGCAAAGCGCAACCCGCGGCGTTTAGAGAGGTCGGCGCGGGTAGCCGTAGAAGTAATCTTTCGCCCTCGCGGCTGCCGCCGAGGCGGCCACAATTCAAGTCGATCCTCGACCTTCCCGATAGGTCACCGAGCGTGGAACCCAACCCTCAACTCCGACTGATCTGGGCCGCCAAGAAATGGCTGGCCCTTTTCGCTGTTGCGGCGGCGGTCGTCGTCTACCTCGTCTCCTCCTCGAAAACCGACGAATACGAAAGCAACGCCCTCGGCCAGATCATCTCCACCAGCCAGGCCTCCGGCGACGTCCTCACTGAGGAAGAAATGCTCAGCCTGACCAACGTCTACGACCAGCTGGCGACCACCCGGACGGTCCTCGACATCGCCCACAAAGACCCCGTCATCGCCGACCGGACCGAGGAATTCGACGAAGCCGTCGACGTCTCGCCCGAGTCGCGGATCGGCGTCCTCAGCTTCAACGCGCAAACCGACGACCCGCAGCTCTCGGCCGACTTCGCCAACGCCTACGCCCGCGCCTTCTCCGCCTACCTGGGCGGCCTCCAGGTCGAACAGCTGAAACAGTCGCTGGAGCCGCTGCAGAACGACGTCATCGCGATCGAAGGAGAACTGCAGGAACTCGATCCCGCCGATCCCGACCGGGCCAACCTGGAAATCGAGCTGCAGGCGCTGCAGGAACAGATCGCCACCCAGACCTCCAACCCCGGCGACTCGCTGCGGATCGTCGAGCAGGCCGCTCCCGAATCCACCCCGGTGACGCCGCGGCCCAAACGCGACGCCCTCCTCGCCTTCATCGTCGCCCTCCTCCTCGGCGCCCTCGCGGTCTACCTGCGCGACCTCTTCTTCGACCGCTACGGCTCGGCCCAGGACGCCGCCCGCGACCTCGACCTGCAGCTGCTCGGCGAGATCCCGCGGGTGCGCAGGGACACGCCGCTGGAGGCCTTCCGCAGCCTCCGCACCGCGATCACCTTCGCCCTCGACCGGGCCGACGCCCGCGCCCTCAACGCCCCCAGCGACGGCGGCCGCACGATCCTCGTCACCGGCCCCGAATCCGGCTGCGGCAAGAGCTACGTCTCCTCCAACGTCGCCCGCACCCTCGCCACCGAGGGCCGCCGGGTGATCGCGGTCGACGCCGACCTGCGCCGCCCCACCCTGCACGACATCTTCAAAACCAAGCTCTCGCCCGGCCTCAGCGACCTGCTGGTCGACGAGAACGAGCCCGAGCCCGAGGACGTCATGGACGACGTCCGCCTCGCCGCCGGCAAAGCCGAAGGCGGAGGCCTGCGGCTGCTCCCGGCCGGCGACCACACCGACGAGGCGGTCGAGTCCCTCTCCTCGCGGCGGATGGGCAAAGTCGTGCGCACCCTGCAGGACGACGCCGAAGTCGTCCTCTTCGACAGCCCACCGACCCTGGCCGTCGTCGACCCGGTCGTCCTCTCGCGCTACGCCGACGGCGTCGTCTTCGTGATCGACTCCCGCCACACCCGGCGCCGCGAGGCGCGGCGGGCGATCGAGGCGCTGCGGGCCACCGGCGCGCCGCTGCTCGGCTTCGCCTTCAACCGCTCCAGCACCAAACAGTCGGCCTACGAGGCCTACCGGCCCACCGACCCGCGCCGCTCCGGGTCGCGCCCCTCGCAGGAGGCGCGAGTCTGAATCGCCGCGACCTCGCGATGCCGGCCTTGGGCACCGGGCTCGCGGTCCTCGGAGCCGGCGCCGTCGCCGGGTTCGCCCTCGCGGCGGGGCTGGAGAAAGCCGGCCCCCAGGGGGCCCTGGCCCCGCTCGTCATCCTCGTCTGCATCGCCCTCCTCCGCTTTCCGGAGGTCTGCCTCGGGCTGCTGCTGGTCGGCACCACCCTCGCCGAAGTCGAACCGGTGGGCGCGATCCCCTCCGGCAACAGGTTCTACGAACAGGTCTTCTCCAGCCTCACCGCGCCCGACCTCCTGATCCTCTTCGGGCTGGCCGGGGTGGTCCTGCGCTTCGTCGCCCAGGATCTGCGCCCGCGGCTGCCCGATCCGCTGACCGTCCCGCTCGCCGTGCTCGGCTTCGCCCTCGTCGCCGGGGTCGCCACCGCGGTCACCGCCAACGCCGGCGTCCCCCTCGGCGAACTCTTCCACCGCAGCACCAAAATCGGTCACCTGATCCTGATCCCGCTGCTGGCCGTCAACGTCCTCCGCGACACCCGGGCGCTGAAGATCTTCGCCGTCGCCGCCGCGGCGCTGGCCTGCGTCAAAGGCGTGACCGGCATCTACGCCAGCTTCGGCGGCTTCGGCGGCGGCGTCGAAGAGGAGGTCGCGAGCTTCCTCAACCCGTTGCCGAACCTGCTGATGCTGACCTTCGGGCTCGGGGTGATCGCGGCGCTGGTGCGGCGGGTGCGGATTCCGGCCTGGATGATCGCCGGCCTGCCGATCGCGCTGCTCGCCCTCCTCCTCTCCTACCGGCGCTCGTTCTGGATCGCCGCGATCCTCACCATCGTCCTCGTCGTGATCATCGCCAGCCGTCGCCGCGGCCGGGCGGTGGTGGCGATCGGCGTCGTCACCCTGGCGCTGAGCTTCCTCGCCATCAACACGATCGCCGCGCCCTCGGAGACCGCGGCGCCGAGCCCGATCGCCGAGCGGGCGCAGACGCTCTCCCCCGGGGGGCTCGGCAGCAACCGCGGCGACCGCTACCGGGTGGACGAGCGCGCCAACGTGATCGAAAACATCGAGCGCCACCCGGTGACCGGGGTCGGCCTCGGGGTCAACTGGGAGGTCCACCAGCCGCTGGCCGAAGCCCACGACCGCCGCTACGCCCACTTCGCCTTCCTCTGGTACTGGCTCGCCTTCGGGATCCTCGGCGCGATCGCCTACCTGCTGCTCTTCGGCACCGCGCTGTGGACCGGTAGGCAGGTCTGGCGCTTCCACCCCGATCCGATCGTCCAGGTCTGCGCGATCGCCGTCTTCGGCGGCTTGACCGCATTGGCCGTGGTCGAGCTGACCGCCACCTTCAGCGGGATCGAGCCCCGGCTGACGATCCTGCTGGGATCGCTGCTGGGCTGGCTTGCCGCCGCCTGGCAGGACCTACCGGCGCGCCGGGCAGCGCTGAGCCGCTGAGGCGATGAGCGAGCCCACCACCCACCGCGCGACCCGGGTCGGATCGCGGCGCATCCTCGGCGACGTCAGCGTCCAGCTCGGCGGCCAGATCGTCAACGTCGCCCTCGGGATCGTCACCACGGTCGTCCTCGTACGGGCGCTGGAGGCGACCCGCTACGGCGAGTGGGCGACGATCATGGCGATCATCGACCTGGTCGCGATGGTCGGCAACTTCGGCCTGGAAACGGTGGTGATCCGGCTGGCGACGCAGGAACCCGAGCGCGAGGGCGCCTGGGTCGGCGCCGCCGCCACCCTGCGGATGGCGATCGCGCTGCCGGCGCTGCTGGTCTTCGTCGCCGTGCTGGCGGTGGTCGCGGCCGACGACGAGATGCTCCTCGCCGGAATAGTCCTCTCCCTGCTCTACATCACCTCGGTGCTCTCGACCCTGCGGATCGTCTTCCGCCTCCACGTCCGCAACCACGTCACGGTCTTCTTCACCACGCTCAACAGCATCCTCTGGGCGGGTTCGGTGATCGCGATCGCCGCCCTCGACGGCGGCATCGTCGAGTTCGCCGTCGCCTTCGTCGTCATCACCTTCATCGTCCAGGTCTGCCTGGCGATCGTCGCGCTGCGGACGATCCACGTCCGCTGGCGCGGCTCCCACAAGCTCTGGGGGCGGATGCTGGGGATCGGGATCTCGGTCGGGATCGCCGCCACCCTCACCTTCGCCTACGGCCGCATCGACCAGCTCCTCGTCTACGAGCTGGCGCCGAACCCCGAGGAAGTCGGCGTCTACGCGGCGATGTACAAAATCCTCGACAACGCCGGCTTCGTGCCGATGGCGGTGATGGTGACGATGTTCCCGGTCATGGCCGGCCTCTTCCCGGCCGACCGGCCGCGGCTGCGGCGGGTGATGCAGATGGCGATCGACTACCTCGGCTTCGTCGCCCTCGGCGGGCTGGCGCTGACGATCGTCGCCGCCGAGCCGATCATCGAGCTCCTCTACGGGGAGGAGTTCACCTCCGGGGCGACGGTGCTGACGGTCCTGATCGCCGCCTTCATCCCGATCTGCATCGGCAACGTCGCCGGCAACATGGTCGTGGCGATGGACCTGCAGCGGCGATACCTCTGGCTGGCGGCGCTGGGGCTGGTGCTGAACGTGGCGCTGAACGTGGTCCTGATCCCGGAGTACGGGATCGAGGCCGCGGCCTGGGTGACGCTGGCGACCGAGGTGGTGGTGGTCGCGTTCGCCACGGTGATGGTCCTGCGCCGGATGGAGATGCGGCTCTCGCTGCGCCGCCTGGCGCTGGCGCTGCTCGCGGCGACGGCGGCGGCGCTTGCCGTCTGGGGCCTGCGCCAGGCCGGGGCCGGGGCGATCGCCCTGATCCTGGCGATGGCGGCTCTGTACCCGGCGCTGCTGGTGGCGCTGCGGGCGCTCGACGTCGCCCAGCTGAAACGGCTGGTCCGCAGCCGCGGGGAGGCGGCGGCATGAGCGGCGCGGGCGTGGAGGGCAGGCGGATCCTCGTCCTCACCAACCTCTACCCACCGATCGCCCACGGCGGCTACGAGGTCGAGTGCCAGGGGGTCGTCGAGCACCTGCGGCAGCGGAACGAGGTGCTGGTCCTGACCTCCGCCAAGCGGCGGGGCGAGGCGCCAGCGGACCCGGGGGTGCGGCGGGAGCTGCCCTTCCTGCGACGGCGACGGGTGATCGACGCCTTGAGCCCGGTCTACGCGATCCGGGCCGCGAAGGCGGCGCGGCGCGCCCTGGAGGAGTTCCAGCCGGATCTGATCTACATCTGGAACGGGGCCCAGCTCTCCCAGGCGGCGATCCGGGTGCTGGAAACCAGCGGCGCCCCGGTCGCCTACCGTGTCTGCGAGCACTGGTTCGGGGCCCTCTACCGCAGCCACCACAGCCTTTTGATGCGGGGTCTGACCGGCGGCCGCTTCAAGCGGATGGCGCGGTTCTGGAACCGCCTGCCGGCGCTGCGGATCGACGCCGAGCGCCGGGTCGAGGTCGCGATCAGCTGGAACAGCGAGGCGCTGCGAAGACAAGTCGATACGCCACCTCTGCTGGAGCCGGTACTGGAGCACGTGCAGCTGCCGGCGACCCGCCAGAGCGAGGAGCTGGTCGGGATCGAGCGGCGGCCCGCCCCGCAGGCAACCGTCGGCTTCGTCGGCCGCATCTCCCCGGAGAAGGGGATCGACGTGGCGCTGCGGGCCCTGGCGCGGCTTTGCGACGAAGGGCTCGAGGTCCATCTCCAGATCGCCGGCGCCGGGCCCAAGGACCACCGGCGCGAGCTGGAGGCGCTGGCCGCCGAACTGGGGATCGCCGGTCACGTCACCTTCCTCGGCCCGCTCGACGTCGCGGGGCTGAAGCGCTTCTACGCGGAGCTGCACGCCCTGGTCGTCCCCTCGGTCTGGGAGGAGCCGGCGGGGCTGGTCCTGGTCGAGGGCGCCCTCGCCGGCGTTCCCCTCGTCGCCTCCCGCGTCGGAGGCATCCCCGAGATCGTCCGCGACCCCGACGAGGCGCTGCTCTGTCCCCCCGGGGACCCGGAGGCGCTGGCCGCGGCGCTGCGGCGGACCCTGACCGAGCCGGAGGAGACGGCGGCTCGCGCCGAGCGTGCAAACGAGCGCGCCCAGGCTTTTCGAATCACTCCGTACCTAAAAGCGATGGACGAGTTCCTCGAAAAGGTGGAGAACCCCTCCCCCTAGACGGTTGTCGGGTTGACAGGCCGCTGTCGCCTGCTGAAGATCCGCCGCATCGCCCGCTCGTCCGCAATTCGTCCACCCGCCCTTGCCTTTGCCCTGGCCCTTGCGCTAGTCGCGGCGTGGGCTCCCTCGGCCCCCGCCCAGCCGCTGCAGCCGGGCTTCACCGAATCGACCGTCCTCAGCGGCATGAGCGAACCCACCGACGTCGCCTTCGCCCCCGACGGGCGCGTCTTCATCGCCGAGAAAAGCGGCCTGATCAAGGTCTTCGCCGGCCTCAACACGGCGACGCCGCCGACGATCGCCGCCGACCTCCGCACCCAGGTCCACAACTTCTGGGACCGCGGCCTGCTCAGCCTCACGATCGACCCGCAGTTCCCGATCCGTCCCTACCTGTACGCGTTCTACACCTACGACGGCAAAATCGGCGAAACGGCGCCGCGCTGGGGACAGCCGGGGGTCAGCTCCGATCCCTGCCCGTCGCCGCCCGGCCCGACCGACGCCGGCTGCGTCGTCAGCAGCCGGCTGACCAAGCTGACCGTCAGCGGCAACGTCGTCACCTCCGAACAGACGCTGGTCCACGACTGGTGCCAGCAGTACCCGAGCCACTCGGCCGGCGGCCTCGCCTTCGGCCCCGACGGAATGCTCTACGCCTCCGGCGGCGACGGCGCCAGCTTCAACTTCACCGACTACGGCCAGAAAGGCAACCCGTGCGGGGACCCGCCGGGCGCGGCGGGCACGAACCTGACCTCGCCGACGGCCGAAGGCGGCGCCCTGCGCAGCCAGGACTTCCGCACCACGGCCGACCCGACCGGCCTCGACGGGACCCTGATCCGGATCAACCCGGACACCGGCGCCGCCGCGCCGGGCAACCCGCTGAACGCGAGCTCCGACGCGAACGCGCGGCGGATCGTCGCCGCCGGGACGCGCAACCCGTTCCGCTTCGCCTTCCGCCCCGGGACCAGCGAAATCTACGTCGGCGACGTCGGCTGGGGCGCCTGGGAGGAGATCAACCGCCTCTCCGCCCCCACCGACACCACCGTCGACAACTTCGGCTGGCCCTGTTACGAGGGCAACGGCCAGTCGCCGGCCTACGCGGGCGCCGGCCTCAACCTCTGCAAATCGCTCTACTCGGCGACCGGGGCGGCCACCTCCCCCCTCTACACCTACTCGCACAGCGGCGACGTGGTGGCCGGCGAGGACTGCGCCCAGTCCGGCGCCTCGGTCTCCGGCCTCGCCTTCTACCAGGGCGGCAGCTACCCCGCCGCGTACAGCGGCGCGCTCTTCTTCGCTGACTACTCGAAACGGTGCACCTGGGTGATGTTCGAGAAAAACGGGGTGCCCGACCCCTCGACGCGGAAAGTCTTCCTCAACGAGAACGACCCGGTGAACCTCGAGATCGGCCCCGGCGGCGACCTCTTCCTGGTCGACTTCAACGGCTCGCTGCGGCGCATCCACTACCCCGGCGGCAACCGGGCGCCGACCGCGGTCGCGAAAGCCGATCCCGACGCCGGGCCGCTCCCGTTGACGGTGAGCTTCGACGGCTCCGGCTCGACCGACCCCGACGCCGGCGACGTCCTCTCCTACACCTGGGACCTCGACGGCGACGGCCAGTACAGCGACTCGACCGCGGTGAAACCGAGCTGGACCTACACCAGCGCCGCCAACGTCACGGTGAAACTGAAAGTGACCGACAAAGGCGGCCTCGTCTCGATCGCCAGCGTCCTGGTCGGCGCCGGCAACGAACTTCCGAAAGCCGAAATAGACACCCCGACCTCGGCGCTGCGCTGGAAGGTCGGCGACACGATCTCCTTCTCCGGCAAAGGCAGCGACCCGCAGGACGGGGCGCTCGGCGCGGCGAGCATGTCGTGGGCCCTGGTCCTGCGCCATTGCGAAACCGAAAACGACTGCCACTCGCACAACATCCAGACCTACCCCGGCGTCGCCTCCGGCTCGTTCACGGCACCCGACCACGACTTCCCCTCGCACCTGGAACTGCGCCTGACCGTGACCGATAGCGGCGGCCTCAGCGACACCGAGACGCTGCGCCTGGACCCCGACACCGTCGACCTCACCTTCAAATCCGACCCGCCGGGACTGAACCTGGCGGTCGGCGAGCAGAGCGGCCCCGCCCCCTTCGTCAAAACCGTGATCGTCGGCTCCGAGCTCTCGATCGCAGCGCCCTCGCCGCAGTCGCTGAACGGCTCGACGCTGGGCTTCTCGTCCTGGTCCGACGGCGGCGCCGGCAGCCACGACATCGTCGCCCCGGCGACGGCGACGACCTACACCGCCAGCTACAAAGCCGAACCGGGGGCGCCCGGCCTCGTCCTCGCCTACGGGTTCGAGGAGACCTCCGGGCCGACGGCCAACGACGTCTCCGCGGCCAACAACGACGGCGCGATCAACGGCCCGACCGGCACCGCCAGCGGCAAATTCGGCCGCGCGCTCAGCTTCGACGGCACCAACGACCGGGTCGACGTCCCCGACGCCGCCTCGCTCGACCTCAGCAACGCGATGACGCTCTCGGCCTGGGTGCGGCCAGCCGCCAACACCGGCTGGCGGGCGGTGCTGTTCAAGGAGCGCGGCACGACCAGCATGGTCTACGCGCTCTACGGCTCCAACAGCGGCGGCAAACCGACGGCCGAGAACTTCACCGGTGCCGTCAACGCCGTCCCCGGGCCCAGCGCGCTCGCCCTCAACACCTGGGCCCACATCGCCGCGACCTACGACGGCGCCACCCTGCGCTACTTCCTCAACGGCGCCCAGGTCGCGAGCAAAGCCGTCACCGGCGCGATGCCGAGCACCGCCAACCCGTTGCGGATCGGCGGCAACGCCGTCTACGGCGACTACTTCTCGGGCCTGATCGACGAGGTGCGCGTCTACAACCGGGCGCTGAACGCGACTGAAATCACCGCCGACATGAACGCGGCGGTCGGATCGGGCGCGCCGTCCCCGCCCGACACGACGCCGCCGAGCGCGCCCGGCAACCTCAAAGCCACGGGAGCGATCGGCAAAGTCACGCTCAGTTGGGACGCCTCGACCGACAACGTCGGCGTCACCGGATACGAGGTCTACCGCTCGACGACCGCCGGCTTCACGCCCTCGGCCGCCAACCGGATCGCCACCCCCGCCTCGCCGGGGTACGTCGACACGGTTGCGGCCGGCACCTACCACTACCGGGTGAAGGCGGTCGACGCGGCCCCCAACCTCAGCGACTCCTCCGCCGAGGCGAGCGCCACCTCGGCGGCCGACCAGGCGCCGACGGTCTCGCTCACCGCCCCCACCGCGGGCAGCACCGTCACCGGCGCGGTGACGCTGAAAGCGACCGCCGGCGACGACGTCGGCGTGGCCGGCGTCCAGTTCCTCGTCGACGGCGCCGCCTTCGGGGCCGAGGACACGGTCGCTCCCTACGAAATCTCCTGGCCCAGCACCGGCGTCGCCAACGGCGAACACAAAATCAGCGCCCGCGCCCGCGACACCGCCGGCAAACTGACGACCTCCAGCGAGGTGAGCGTCACCGTCAACAACACGACGACGCCACCGCCGGCCAACGGCCTCGTCCTCGCCTACGGGTTCGAGGAGACGGCGGGGACGACCGCGACCGACTCCTCGGGGGCGAAAAACAACGGCACCGTCAACGGCGCGACCAGCAGCGCCTCGGGCAAATTCGGCCGCGCGCTCAGCTTCGACGGGGTCAACGACCGGGTCGACGTCCCCGACGCCTCAACCCTCGACCTGACCACGGCGATGACCCTCGAGGCCTGGGTGCGGCCGACGACCAACAGCGGCTGGCGCAGCGTGCTGATGAAGGAGCGAGGCACGACCGGCATGGTCTACGCCCTCTACTCCTCCAACGGCACCAAACCGGCAGTGGAGAACTTCACCGGTGCCGAAACCGGCGTCGCCGGCCCAACGGCCCTGGCCCTAAACGCCTGGACCCACCTCGCGGCGACCTACGACAACACCCGCCTCCGCCTCTTCGTCAACGGCAGCCAGGTAGCGAGCCAAGTCCTGACCGGCCCGATGCCCAACACCGCCAACCCCCTCCGCATCGGCGGCAACACCGTCTGGGGCGACTATTTCGCCGGCCTGATCGACGAGGTTCGCGTCTACAACCGAGCCCTCACGGCCGCCGAGATCACGGCCGACATGAACGCGAAAGTGGGTCCGTAAGCACACGAAGCGCGGTACGGTGCCTTGCTCGCAGGGCGCACGGCGAGGCGAGAGCCGCGAAAGCGACGACCGGCTCTCCTACGATGCCTGCACGCACCATGGACCCCCTGGCCGCCGAACCCAAACCGGAGCACCTGCCCACGTGATCGCAGGAGAACTCAAGGGCAAGATCGACCGCATTTGGGACGCCTTCTGGGCGGGCGGAATCTCGAACCCGCTCGAGGTCATGGAGCAGCTGACCTACCTGCTCTTCATCCGGCGCCTCGACGACCTGCACATACTCGAAGAGAACAAAGCCAACCGGCTCAAGCGGCCGATGGACCACCGGGTTTTCCCCGAAGGCACCGACCCGAGAGGCCTGTCGTACGAGAACCTCCGCTGGTCGCGACTGAAGAATCTCGCGCCGGCCAAGATGTTCGAGGTGGTCGACGAGCATGTCTTTCCGTTCCTGCGAGAGCTCGGCGGCGACGAGTCGACTTACGCACAGCACATGCGCGACGCCCGGTTCACGATCCCGACTCCAGCTTTGCTGGCGAAAGTCGTCGACCAGCTCGACGATCTCGAGATGACGGACCGCGACACGAAGGGCGACGTCTACGAGTACATGCTCAGCAGGATCGCCACCGCCGGCACCAACGGCCAGTTCCGTACGCCACGGCACATCATCCAGCTGATCGTCGAGATGGTCGAGCCGAAGTCCAGCGACGTGATCTGCGATCCCGCCTGCGGTACCGCCGGCTTCCTTGTCGCCGCCGCCGAACACCTGCGCGAGCGGCACCCCGAGGTTCTGCGCGAAGCAAAGCTCAAAGCGCACTTCCACCACGAGGCTTTCCACGGCTTCGACTTCGACAGCACGATGCTGCGAATCGGCAGCATGAACATGCTCCTGCACGGCGTCGAGGGTCCCGACATTCGCTATCGGGACTCGCTGGCCCAGGACCACGCCGACGAGGACGAGAGCTACACCCTGGTCCTGGCCAACCCACCCTTCGCCGGATCGCTCGACTACGAGAACACCGCCACGGACCTACTGCGGATCGTCAAGACCAAGAAGACCGAGTTGCTCTTCCTCGCGCTGTTCCTGCGACTGTTGAAGCCCGGTGGTCGCGCCGCTGTGATCGTTCCCGAGGGCGTTCTGTTCGGCTCCTCAAAGGCGCACCGGGAACTGCGGCGAATCCTCGTCGAGGACCAGAAGCTGGAGGGGGTCGTATCTCTTCCTGCCGGGGTGTTCAAGCCCTACGCAGGCGTGTCAACCGCGATTCTCTTCTTTTCGAAGACCAACTCGGGCGGAACGGATCACGTCTGGTTCTACGAGGTGCGCGGCGACGGCTGGTCGCTCGACGACCGACGGGCGCCGCTGCTCAACGAGGACAAACTCGGCCCCGTACCCACCGTCCGGCTCGAGCCGGACGAGCACGACCAGAACAACCTGCCGGACGTGCTGGCTCGATGGCGGAGGCGCCACACCTCGGAGCGCGAGCGCTCCCGAACGGAGCAGAGCTTCTGCGTCTCGCGCCAGGAGCTGTGCGAGGAAGACTACGACCTCAGCATCAACCGCTACCGCGAGGTGCTGCCCCTCGCGGCGGTCCACGAGCCGCCCGAGGAGCTGCTCGCCGATCTCCTGGAGATCGAGGCGGAAATCCACAGGGGAATGGAAGAGCTACAGGAAAAGCTCTCATGACCAGATGGCGACGGGTCCGCCTGGACTCGTGCTGCGAGATCGTCAGCGGCGCTACTCCCAAGACGTCGGTGGAGGGCTACTGGAACGGCCTCATCCCCTGGGCGACGCCGAAAGATCTAGGCGACCTGAAGTCACGTGAGATTGCCGAGACTCCGCGGAAGCTGACTCCCGAGGGGATGCGCTCCTGCTCGGCTCGGATCCTGCCTCCTGGCTCCGTCCTTTTCAGCTCACGCGCGCCCATTGGCCACGTCGCGATCAACACGGTGCCGATGGCCACCAACCAGGGATTCAAGAGCTTCGTTCCCGACCCTGAGCAGATCGTCGCCGAGTACCTCTACTGGTGGCTGCGAGCTCACCGTTCCTACCTCTCCGGCCTCGGGAACGGCGCGACCTTCAAGGAGCTTTCCAAGGCCGCCGTCGCCCGCATCGAGATACCCCTGCCGCCGCTCGTCGAGCAGCGGCGCGTCGCGCGGCGGCTCGACTTGGCCGACGACCTTCACCGGAGAAGGAGTGCTGCCCAGTCAAAGCTGAGCGTGCTCGCCGGGGCTTTGTTCCATGAGCGCTTCGGGGATCCGCTGGACAACCCAGGGCGCTACCCAACCAGGGCCCTCATGGAGCTCGTAGATCCGCGGCGGCCGATCACCTACGGGATCCTGAAGCCCGGTCCCAGCCTCCCCGATGGAGTGTCCTACGTCCGAGTCTTGGACATGAAAGAAAGCGGCATCGATACCGCCGCCCTCCGGCGAACCTCGCCCGAGATCTCCCGCGAGCACCGCCGGTCGCTGCTCGCCCCGCACGATCTCCTGCTCTCGATCCGAGGGCACGTCGGACGGCTCGCCTCGGTCCCCCCCGCCCTGGATGGGGCCAACATAACTCAGGATACGGCTCGCCTGGCGATCATCGGCGCTTTGCCCGTGTTTGTCCGGGAGTGCCTCCGGACCCCCTCCATCCAGGCATGGATGGCCCGACGCACGAAGGGAGTCGCGGTTCGAGGGATCAACCTCGCCGACGTGAAGAAGCTGCCGGTCATCGTCCCGCCCGAGGCGGATCAACGGTCATTCGTCGACTGCGTGATGGCTCTCGACCATCTGCGCCAGGCACACAGCCGGGCGCTGGCGCAAGTCGACCACCTCTTCGCCTCCATCCAGTACAACGCGTTCTACGGGACGCCGGCAGAAGAGAACGCCAGCGAGATCTCACCCGCACCGCCCGGCGTCGACCTCCTGTCCAAATGAGCAACTTCGCCTTCCTGGACCCAGAGTGGCCCGACGTATATGAAGCGGCCACCGAGGCCGAGGGCAACATCACGGCCGACCCCCGGACCGCCTGCTTCTACGCCCGGCGGGCGCTGGAACTGGCCGTGCGGTGGGTCTACAAAGCCGATCCGGCAATCCGGTTGCCCTACCGCGACGACCTCAACGCACTGCTGCATGAGCCCACCTTCAAAGCGGCGGTCGGGGAAGCCGTATTCGCTAAGGCATGCCTGATCCAGCGCCTCGGCAACCGAGCCGTCCATCGGCCAGGGCCGGTCAAGGAGTTCGATGCGCTGAGCGCGGTTCGCGAGCTCTTTCACGTCGGCTACTGGCTGGCGCGCACCTACGGACGCAGGGAAAAACCGCCCGCAGAGCTTTCTTTCGACGCCGAGAAGGTGCCCAAGACCGAGACCCTCGGGCAAACCCCGACGAAGCTGCGCAAGCTCGAGGCCGAGCTGGAAGAGCGTGACAAGCCGCTATCGGCTCTGCTGGTGGGAAAGGGGGAACTCGACGAGGAGATCAAGCGCCTACGAGCCGAGGTCGCGAGGACCAAGAAGGATGCGAATGCCCAACCCGACACCCACGACTACTCGGAGGCCGAGACCCGCGACCGCTTCATCGACGTCCTGCTCGGCGAGGCCGGGTGGCCCCTCGCCCATGATCACGACCGCGAGTACGAGGTCAGCGGGATGCCCAACCAGAACGGACAAGGCTTCATCGACTATGTGCTCTGGGGCGATGACGGAATCCCGCTCGCGCTCGTGGAGGCCAAGCGGACGAAGAAGTCAGCGCAGATCGGCCAGCAGCAGGCAAAGCTCTACGCCGACTGCTTAGAGGCCCGATTCGGCCGCCGGCCCGTCATCTTCTACTCGAACGGCTATCAGCACTGGCTGTGGGACGACCAGCGCTATCCGCCGCGCGCCGTCCAGGGTTTCCTGACGAAGGATCAGCTGGACCTGGCAATCCAGCGGCGGACCACTCGCAAGAGGCTGGCCGACGAGGAAATAAATCCAGCGATCGTTGAGCGCTATTACCAGACGCGTGCGATCCGACACATCTGCGAGGCCTTTGAAGACCACAACGAGCGCAAGGCGCTCGTTGTCATGGCCACCGGGGCCGGGAAGACCCGCACTGTGATCGCGCTCTGTGACCTGCTCATGCGGGCGAACTGGGTCAAGCGGGTGCTTTTCCTCGCCGATCGCGTCGCACTGGTCAACCAGACGGTCGGCGCGTTCAAAACCCATCTGCCGGAGTCGTCACCGGTCAACCTCGTCACCGAGAGACAAACGGAGGGGCGCGTGTATGTGTCGACCTATCCGTCGGTGATGCGCTTGATCAACGAAGCCGGGGAGGGAGAGCGCCGCTTCGGCATCGGGCACTTCGACCTCGTCATCATCGATGAGGCGCACCGTTCTGTCTACCAGAAGTACCGGGCCATCTTCGAGTACTTCGATTCGCTCCTGGTTGGCCTGACCGCAACCCCGAAGGACGAGATCGACGTCAATACCTACGGCCTCTTCGATCTCGAGCGGGGCGTGCCGACTGACGCCTACCCGCTCGATGAGGCGGTCAAGGACGGGTTCCTCGTGCCGCCGAAAGCGATCTCGGTGCCGCTGAAGTTCCCGCGCGAGGGAATCAGGTACGACGACCTCGACGAGAACGAACGCGAACAGTGGGACGCCCTGGAGTGGGATGAGGACGGGATCGTCCCCGACCGCGTCGAAGCCGAGGCGGTCAACAAGTGGCTGTTCAACAAAGACACGGTCGACAAGGTCCTCGAGACCTTGATGACCCGTGGGCAGACCGTCTCCGGCGGAGACCAGATCGCCAAGACCATCGTCTTCGCAAAGAATCAGGCTCACGCGGAGTTCATTGCCGAGCGCTTCGATGTGAACTACCCGCAGTACAGGGGCTCCTTCGCGCGCGTGATTCACCACGACGTGCCCTATGCGCAGAGCTTGATCGACGACTTCTCCAATCCGGAGAAGGCTCCGCACATCGCGATCTCCGTCGACATGCTCGATACCGGCATCGACGTGCCCGAGGTGGCGAACCTTGTCTTCTTCAAGCTAGTGCGCTCGAAGACGAAGTTCTGGCAGATGATCGGACGCGGAACGCGCCTCCGAGAGGATCTATTCGGCCCGGGCCTCGACAAGGAGTTCTTCTACGTCTTCGACTTCTGTCAGAACCTGGAGTTCTTCGGCCAAGATCCGGCGACGACCGAAGGCTCGCACGGCGCTTCGCTCTCCAAACGGCTGTTCGGCAAGCGCTTGGAGCTGATAGGCGCCCTCGACGGCCCAACCACCCTCAGCAGTGAGGAGGACGAGGCGACAGAGCTGCGCCGGGAGCTCAGCGCCCTGCTGCAGAGGGAGGTAGCGGCGATGAACACCGGCAACTTCGTCGTCCGTCCGCAACGCGAGCTGGTGGAGCGCTTTGCGAAACCGGATGCCTGGCAGGAACTCAATGAGGACGCGCGCGAACTGCTGGCCAGCCGGCTGGCCGGGCTGCCCTCCCAACTCGATCCGGAGAATGAGGAGGCAAAACGCTTCGACCTGCTTATCCTCAACCTCCAGCTTGCGGTGCTGCGCGCCGACCCAACGATGGCGAGGCTCAGCCAACAGGTTCGAGTAATAGCCGCGCTGCTGGAAGAGAAGTCGGCGATTCCCGCTGTCGGCGACGAGATGGAGCTCATTCAGGAGATTCAGACCGACGACTGGTGGCAGGGCATCACGACCGGAATGTTGGAGAGCGTGCGAAAGCGCCTGCGCGGCCTTGTCCGGCTGATCGATCGCCGCAAGCGACAGCCCGTCTACACGGACTTCGAAGACATGCTCGGCCATGAGGACGAGATCGCCCTGTCTGAGTTTGCCAGCGCTCAGACCTTCGAGCGCTATCGGGCAAAGGTCCGCGACTTCCTCAGGGCCCATGAGGATCATGCGGCCATTCAGAAGCTGCGCCGCAACCGGCCACCGACCGAGACCGACCTCGCCGAGCTGGAGCGGATGTTGCTGGAGAGTGGGATCGGCGGCGAGAAGGATCTGAGGAAGGCGGTCGAGCAGAGCCACGGACTGGGCCTCTTCGTGCGATCCCTCGTCGGCCTCGACCGGGAGGCCGCCGAGAGGGCGTTCGCCGGGTTCCTGGACGGGAAGGAACTGAACTCCACCCAGATCGAGTTCGTCAATCTCATCGTCGACCACCTCATGGCCAATGGCGTCATGAACGCCGCGCTGCTCTACGAGTCGCCTTTCACCGACATCGCCTCGCAGGGTCCGGATGGGCTGTTCAACAGCGAGCAGGTTGACGATCTAATCGCGGTACTCGACGGCGTGCGGGCCGGGGCGGTACCCCCCGACGCCGCAGCTTCAGCTGGCTGATCCGGCTTGCGACTTCAGCCGTGATGCCAGTCCAAAGCCCGCTCGATTTCCTCGATTCGCGCCTCCCACGAGTGGGAGGCGGCGGCAAGCGAACGCTCGCGACGGCCCTCCGGGGCATCGACGACTAAGTCGCGCTCGGCGGCATCCACGAGTTCATCAGCCGACACAACCGTCTCAATTCCCTCCACCCCCTCCAGCGCCGGCAGCGGCGTCGCCAGCACCGGCAGGCCTGCCGCCAGGTACTCGTAGACCTTCATCGGGAAGACGCTTCTGGTCAGGTCGTTGATCGCGTAGGGGATCAGGCCGATGTCGGCGCCGCGGAGGACTTCGGGGAGGTCGTTGGCTTGGCGGGGGCCGATCTGGTGGATGTTGGGGGCCTGGTCCAGAGGAGAGAGGTCTCCCGTCGGGTCGCCCGCTCCTCGGGGGCCTACTAGGACGATGCTCCACTCGGGTCTCAGCTTCGCTACTTCGGCCAGCAGCTGGACGTCCAGCTTGGTCGCCACGATCGCGCCTTGGAAGACGAGGCGGGGGCGCGGGAGGCTCTCGATTGCCTCGTCCACGGGACCCGGCTCCAGGGCCGTTGCGAAGGTCGCCGTGTCCGCCACGTTCGGCGCGTAGAGGACGTGGTCGGAGAGGGTGCGCATGCGCTCTGCCAGCGCCGGCGCCGAGGCCAGGACCAGGTCCGCGCGCCTCGCGAAGCGTTCCTCGGCCTCGCGGAAGCTCTCCGCGTCGACCCCTTTCTGCGCCGCGACGTCGTCGACGCAGTGGTATACGACGAGCTCGGGGTCGAGCACGTCGATCACGGTCTCGGCCTGGGGCACGTAGGCCCAGAGGATCGGCCGCTCCATCCCCAGCTTGCGCGCGGCCCGCTTCACCTGGAAGCGCAGCAGCCATCGGTTCAGCTTCCGCACCGCCTCCTTGCTGTGCAGGGGCAGGACCAGCGGCGCGAGCACGTGCAGGCCCTCGGGCGCCGGGCGCGCCCCACGCAGGCCCCGCTTCAGCCGCCGCCAGAGGCGGCTCAGGTCCCGCCCCGCCAGCTGCGGCCGGCGCAGGCCCAGCGACTCGACGAACAGCACCTCGTTCTTCTTCGCCAGCCGGCCCATCAGCTGGTGCTGGTTGATCGGCAGTTCGGTGGCCCAGTCCGCGGAGCCGATGCAGACGATCTGCTGCCCGCTCAGCCTCATCCGACGGGGGACTCGGGCAAGAGCCGCTCCCGCAGGCGCTCGAACTCGTCCATCGCCGTCTCGTAGTCGTCGTGGCGGCCGATGTCGAGCCAGTAGTCCGCGGTGCGTTGCGCCCGCACCGTCTCGTCCTTGTCGAGCAGCTTCAGCACCAAGTCGGGGAAGTCGAGTCGCTGGCCCGGCTCGATCAGCTCCAGCGCCCGCGGCGAGAAGGCATAGACGCCCATGCTCACCTCGTAGTGGTAGGTCGGCTTCTCGATGTAGCCGGTCAGCCGGTCGGGATCCTCGCCGTCGTCGAACTTGAGCACGCCGAGGGAGACCTGGACCTCGCGCTTGTAGGCGGCGATGCTGGCGGCAGCACCCGAGGCAGTGTGGGCCTCGAGGAAGTCGCCGTAGGAGAGGTCGGTGAGGACGTCGCCGTTCATCACCAGGAAGTCCTCGTCGAGGTCGTCGAGCAGGGCCAGCGCGCCGACCGTCCCCAGCGGCTCCTCCTCGCGGTAGTAGTCGATCGCGATCCCGTACTTCTCGCCGTCGCCGAAGAAGGCCTCGATCAGCTCCGCCAGGTGGCCGGTGACGATCGTCAGCCGCTCGAACCCGTGGTGGGCGAGCTGGCGCACGATCACGTCGAGGATCGGCCGGTCGCCGACCGGCATCAGCGGCTTCGGCAGCACGGTCGTGTAGGGGCGCAGGCGCATCCCCAGCCCTCCGGCAAGTACGACGGCACGCTTCACGCGGTGGAGCCTAACCACGGGTCCGGCGCCTAAGGGATCATCCGCGCTGTGAACGACGCGCAGCGCAGCGGCGCCCTCCAGCTCTGGCCGCACCAGGTCCCGGCCGGCACCAAGGCGCCCCGCCGGCTGGCGCCGCGCCTGCCCACTCCCCAGCCGCTGCGCTTCGGCCAGGCGCTGGCCCTGAAGGCGGGGCGGCTCGGCTGGGAGCAGGGAGTGGTCGAGCTGCTGCAGCGCTTCCGCCGCGACGCGCTCGGCGCCGAGGCGGCGGGCCGGCCGCGGGTGCTGGTGCGGGTCGACGAGTTCCCCCACGCCCGCGCCTTCGACCCCCACGGCAAGTTCGGCACCGAGAACTTCCGCCGCTTCCACGCCGTCCTCGCCGAGGCCGGGATCCCCTACCTGCTGGCGATCACGCCCAACGTCTCCCGCGACTACCTCGACCCCGAGGTGGGCGAGCGGCGGCGCCTCGACGCCGGTGAGCTCGAGACGATCGGCGACGTCGCCGGCGACCGCGTCGTCTTCGGCCTCCACGGCGCCGACCATCGCACCCGCTACGCCAACCCGCGCCGGCATTCCGAGTTCCTCGGCCTCGACAACTCCGAGGCCGCCGCGCGGATCGACGGCGCCCGCGCCGTCTTCGACGACCTCGGCCACCCCACCCCCGTCTTCGTCCCCCCCTTCAACCGCTTCGACGCCGGCCACTACCCGTTGCTGGCCGAGCGCTTCGAGGTCGTCTGCGGCGGCCCGGAGAGCGTGCGCCTGCTCGGCTGGCAGCCGACCCCGGCCTGGCAGGGCGAGGCCGTCTACCTCCCCTCCTACGCCCCGCTCTACGGCACCTCGGCCGAGGCCGCCGCGGGCGTCGAACGCCTGCTGGAGCAAGAAGCGGCGCTGTGGGCGCCGGTGACGCTGCACTGGGGCTGGGAGCTGGAAGACGACTTCGCCTCCCTGCGCCGCCTCTGCCGCCTCCTGCAAGGCATCGCCGCCGACTGGACCGAGTTCCTCGCCGCCGTGGCGGCGACTCGCTAAGCGCTCGCCTCGGTCAGGCTCTCGCGCAGCGCCTCGACCACCCGCGTCAGCCGCTCCTCGCCGAGGTGCGGGTAGAGCGGCAGGGTCAGCTGCGTCCGCGCTGCCAGTTCGCAGCGGGGCAGCTCCGCCTCGCCCGCCCCGTAGGCGGTGAATTCGTTGATCGAGGGATAGAGGACGCTGGTCTGGACCTTGTGCTTCTCGGAGAGCAGTTTGCGGACCGGGTCGCGCAGCGCGGGGTTCTCGAGCATCACCGGCATCACGTAACAGGAGCTGACGTCCACCTCCTGGTCTTCATAAGGGAGGACGATGCCGTCCAGCTCGCCGAGCAGCTCGCGGTAGCGATGGGTCACCGCCCGCCGCTGGGCGATGTCCTCGCCCAGATCCTTCAGCCGGGCCGAGAGCAGCGCCGCCCGCGGCTCGTCCATGCGGTAGTTGTAGCCGACCTCGACCACGTCGTAGCCCATCGCGTGGCCGCGGTGGCGGTCCCAGGTCCCCGAGGTCATCGCGTGCGAGCGGCGGCTCCGCGCCAGCTCGGCGACGCCGTCGTCGCTGGTCGCCAGCAAGCCCCCCTCGCCGCAGGAGAGGATCTTGTTGGAGAAGAAGCTGAAGGTGCCGGCGAGCCCGAAGGTGCCGAGTTTTCCGCCGCCGCCGACCGGCGTCGCCTCGGGACTGTGCGCGGCGTCCTCGATCAGCGCCAGCCCGCGTTCCTCGCAGAGCGCCCGCAGCGGCTCCAGCGGCGCCGCGTAGCCGCCGTAGTGGACCGCGCAGACCGCCTTGGTCTTCGGCGTGATCCGGGCGGCGACGTCCTCCGGGTCGAGCCCGAGGTCGTGCTGGCCGGCGATCTCCGCCAGCACCGGCGTCCCGCCGCAGTAGCGCACCGCCGCAGCGGAGGCGACGAAGGTGATGCCGGGGACGATCACCTCGTCCCCGGGTCCAATCCCGGCGGCGAGGTAGGCGAGGTGCAGCGCCGAGGTGCAGCTGGAGACGGCGATCGCGTGCGGCACCCCGAGGTGCTCGGCGAACTCGGCCTCGAACTCCTGGATCCGCGGCCCCATCGTCAGCCAGCCGGAGCGCAGCGTCTCGGCAACCGCCTCGACGTGGCGCTCGTTCAACTGGACGTCGAAGACGGGGATCGGAGCTTGGGTCTCGGAGGTCATCGGCGCTTGATTCAACCAGTGCACGGGCTTTCCCTTCATCGGCAGGCCACTCGCCGAGCTGGAGGGGCTTCGGCATACTCCGCCCTTCATGGAAGGCAGAGGAATGAAGCTCCTCGCCGCACTGGTCGCCGTGATGTCGCTCCTGCTGATCGTCGGGGTGCTCGCCGCCGCCAACGTGGTCGAGCTGCCGGGCGGCCTGAAGAAGCGGCTCGGGTTCGAGGAGAACGAGACCCCGAACCCGCCCTGCCGCGTCGGCCTCTACACCAACAACCCCACCTCGCCGCCCGCCCCACCCGGCAAGTGGCAGTTCGGGCCGGAAACGCCGCGCAACCAGATCGAGGCGAGCGCGATCTCGATCGGCGACACGATCTACGTCATCGGCGGCACCCCGCCGGGGAACCTGCACATGGTCGTCGCCTACGACACCCGCACGAAGAAGTTCAGCGAACCGCCGCAGCTGCCGACCGGGCTCAACCACGTCCAGGCGGCCGCCCACGGCGGCAAGCTCTACGTCGCCGGCGGCTACCTCGACGGCAGGGACCCGACCAACAACTTCTGGCAGTACGACCCGAAGACGGAGCAGTGGACCGAGATGCCGCCGCTGCCGAGGGCGACGGCCGCAGGCGCAACGGTGGCGGTCGGCGACAAGCTCTACGTCGCCAGCGGCGCCCCCCAGACCTTCGGCGCCTCCGGGCCGGTCCCCCCCTACGAGGACCTGCAGATCTTCGACTTCGAGACCGGCAAGTGGTCGCTCGGCCCCAACATCCCGCAGCCGCGCCACCACGTCGCCGGGGCCACCGTCGGCGGCAAGCTCTACGTCGCCGGCGGCCGCGGCGAAGCCGACCACTCGCAAGCCACCTTCGAACGCTACGACCCCGCCACCGAAAAGTGGGAAAGCCTGCCGGACCTGCCGCTGGGCGTCGCCTCCCCCGGCCTGGTCGCGGTCAACGGAAAGCTGGTGCTGGTCGGCGGCGAGGACCAGAACGAATGGGAGGACGGCGGCGGCTGGGTCACCCCCAGCGCCTGGGAGTTCGACCCGAAGACGAACCGCTGGTCCCGCTTGCCCGACATGAAGTTCGACCGTCGCGGCGGTGGCGTCGCCGCCGTCGGCAACCGCGTCTACGCGATCGGCGGCAGCTACTGCCCCGGCCTCAAGCCCGGGGGGCCCGTCGGCACCCACACCGTCGAGTCGCTCGCCATCTCCGGGTAGAACGGGCTGACGAACTCGCCAAGGCGGCGTTCAGGTACAGATGAAGATCCTGGCTGCGCTACTGGCGGCGCTCGCGATCCTCTTCGGCGTCGCGGTCCTCGCCTACGCCGACGTGATCGACCTGCCGGGGAACTGGCGGACGCAGCTCGGCCTCCAGGAGGAGGCGCCCAGCCCCCCTTGCCGCCTCGGCCTCTACCGCGAATCGCCCGACAGCCCTAAGCCCGCCCCGGGAAAGTGGCGGTTCGAGCCCGAAGCGCCGAAAGGCCCGGTCGAGGGAAGCGCGATCGAGATCGGCCCGGTCATCTACGTGACCAACGGCTCCGCGCCGGGAAATCTCCACGGGTTCCTCGCCTTCGACACCAGGACCGGCCGCTGGAGCGAGCCGACCCAGACCCCGATCGGCCTCAACCACAGCCAGGCCGCCACCTACGAGGGTGACCTCTACCTGGCGAGCGGCTACCTCAACGGCGACGAAGCGACCGACCAGTTCTGGCGCTACGACCCCGAGACGAACGAGTGGGCCCAGATGCCGCCGATGGATCTGGCGCGGGGGGCCGCCGGGACCGCGGTCGTCGGCGACAAGCTCTACGTCGCCGGCGGCGCGCCGAAGACCTTCGGCGTCAGCGCCAAGGGCTCCCCCTACGGGAGCATGGAGATCTTCGACTTCGAGACCGGCGAGTGGAGCCGCGGGCCGGACATGCCGATGCCGCGCCACCACCTGGCCGCAGCCGGGCTCGGCGGCAAGCTCTACGTCGTCGGCGGCCGGGCCGGCTTGCTGGACACCAACAACGACGTCCCGCCGACCGGCGAGTTCGACCGCTATGACCCGCAGACGGAAAAGTGGGAGCGGCTCCCCGAGCTGCCCTTCCCGGCGGGCTACCCCGGCGTCACCACCGTGGCGGGCAAGGTCGTCGTGGTCGGCGGCGAGGACCAGACCCACTGGGAGGACGGAGGCGGTTGGGTGACCCCCGCCGCCTGGGCCTTCGACCCGAAGACCAACCGCTGGCAGCGCCTCCCCGACCTCAACGTCGAGCGGCGCGGGATGGGAGCGGCGTCGGTCGACGGGCGCGTCTACGTATTGGCCGGCAGCTACTGCCCTGGGATCAAGCCCAACGGGCCGACCCCCACCCGCACCGTCGAGTCGCTGCCCGTCTCATGAGGATCCTCGCCCTGCTGCTGGCAGCGCTGTCGATCCTCTTCGGCGCCGCGGTGCTCGCCTATGCCGACGTGATCGACCTGCCGGGGGACTGGCGGACGCAGCTCGGCCTCCAGGAGGAGGCGCCGAACCCACCCTGCCGGCCGGGCCTCTACCGCCGATCGCCGGCCTCGCCGCCCCCCGCGCCGGGCCAGTGGAAGTTCGAGGCCGAAGCGCCGAAAGCACCGATCGAGAGCGGCACCGCCAGGATCGGGTCGACGATCTACCTCGCCGGCGGCAACGAGCCCGGAAACCTGCACACGGTGCTCGCCTTCGACACCCGCAGCGGCCGCTGGTCGGAGCCGACGAGGCTCCCGGTCGGGCTCAACCACGTGGCGGCGGCGGCCCACGACGGCAAGCTCTACGTCGCCGGCGGTTACCGCGAGGGCGAAGACGAGACCGACCTCTTCCTCGAGTACGACCCCGCCACCGGGGAGTGGTCGAAGATGCCGCCGATGAAGCGGGCGCGGGGCGGCGCCGCCGCCGTCACCGTCGGCGACAGGCTCTACGTCATCGACGGCGGTCCGCAGGCCTATGAAGTCGAGGAGCCCCGGCCCCCCTACGCGCACCTGGAAGCCTTCGACTTCCGCACCGGGACCTGGTCCACCAAGGCGCCGCCGCCGGTCGGGGTGCACCACGTCATGGCCGCCCTCCTGGACGACATGATCTACATGGCCGGCGGGCGCCTCGACGAGGAAGCCTCGAGCCCGGCCTTCGTTCGCTACGACCCGGCGAGCGACCGCTGGACCCGATTGCCCGACCTGCCGGAAGGGAAGATCTCCTCGCTGGGGGTCGCCGCCGTCGCCGGCCGGATCGTCGTCTTCGGCGGCGACGACGAGGAGAACTGGAAAGAGGGCGGCGGCTTCGTCTCCCCCACCGCCTGGGCCTATGACCCCGAGACCCGGAAGTGGACGCGCCTTCCCGACATGCACGTCGAACGGCACGCCTTCGGAGCCGCGGCCGTCGGCGACCGCGTCTACGCGCTCGCCGGCAGCATCTGCCCCGGGTTCAAGCCGAACGGCGCGGTGGTGACCCACACGGTCGAGTCGCTGCGGGTCCCGACCGACCGCGACTGAGCCAACCGAGTCGCGGATAATCCCCGGCGTGCCCCTCCGCTCGCTCGCGACGCTGCCCAGCCGACTGCGCCGGGCGCTGATCCAACGCACGCTGGAACGCCACGGCGAGACCGGCGGCCACGTGACGATGGAGGAGCTGGGACTGGAGGGCGGCGAGTACCACGAGTACGAGCCCTCCGGCTGGCGCGCCCTGCGCTCCGCCCTGCGCGGGATCGAGATCGGCCCCGACGACGGCTTCGTCGACATCGGCTGCGGCAAGGGACGGGTGCTGCTGCAGGCGACGCGGCGCCCCTTCGGGCGCGTGCTCGGGGTCGAGCTGTCGCCGCAGCTGGCCGAGCAGGCGCGCCAGCTGGTCACCGGCGGCAAGCGCCGGCGCTGCGGCTCGGTCGAGGTGGTCGTCGCCGACGTCACCCGCTGGGAGGTGCCGGACGACATCACGATCGCCTACGCCTACAACGCGCTCAGCGGCGAGAGCCTGCAGCAGATGCTCGACCGGCTCGCCGACTCGGTGCAGCGGTCCCCTCGCCGGCTGCTCTTCGTCTACGCCAACCCCGAGCACGAGGAGGAGGTCCTGTCCCACCCCGCGCTGGAGCTGCTGGAGCGGCGGGGCCGACGCCGCTGGCGCCCAGAGGACCCGCGGCGTACCTCGATCTTCAAGGTAAAGAGCAGGTCAAGGTGAAGGACGTTCTCTAGCATTCCTCCACCAGTCGTTTGAACGTCGCCACCTTGAAATCGAGACAGTTCGCAGGGGTGCAGGTTGTCGTGATCGACAACGAGACCGCGCTCGCACCCCACCTCCCAGCCTGGGAGGAGCTCGCGATCGCCTGCGGGCGGCCCTTCTGCCTGCCCGGATGGATGCTCGCCTGGTGGCGCGAGGCCGAGGAAGCGACAGGCGAGCTGCGCGTGATCCTCGTCTTCGACGGCGAGGAGCTGGTCGGGGTCGGCCCGTTCTTCGCCAAGCCGACCTTCGGCCTGATCGAGGTGCGGTTGCTCGGCGCCGGCTTCTCCCACCGGATCGGCCCGCTGGCACGACCCGGCAACGAGCAGCGGGTCGCCGACGCTCTCGCCGGCGCCCTCGCCACGCTGCAGCCGCGACCGGCGAGCGTCGTCTTCGAGGGAGTCGACCTCGGCGACCGCTGGCCGGCGCGGATTGCCGACGCCTGGCCCGGCCGCGAGCCGCGGATCCGGCAGGACGCGACGATGGACGCACCGCTGATCGAGCTCGGGGGCAATTACGAGACCTGGCTCGGCCGGCGTTCGAAGAACTTCCGCAAGAGCAACAGGCGACGGGTCAACCGCCTCGAGGAGGCGGGGGTGCGGGCGCGCACCGCGAACGACCCGGCGGCGATCGAGAGCCTGCTCTCGCTGCACCACGCCCGCTGGCGCGAGCGCGGCGGCTCCGGCCTCGACGCCGGCGCCGAGCGGGTGCTGCGAGCCGCCGCCAAGGAGCTGGCCGAGCGAGACCTGCTCGAGGTCGTGCTGCTGGAGTCCCCGGAGGGACCGATCTCCTCCGAGCTGATGGTCCGCGCCGGACAGTGCGCGACCCTCTGGTCGGGCGGCTTCGACCCCGCCTGGTCGAGCCTCGCCCCCGGCACCAACTCGATTCTGGCGGCGCTGCGCGAGGCCGCCGATCACGAAGTCCAAACCGTTGACCTCGGTGGCGGCAACGACGAGTACAAGCGCAAGCTCGCCGACGAGAACAGCCCGATCACCTGGCAGACGATCTTCCCCCGCGGGGCGCGCTACCCGCTGATCCGCCTCTGGCTCGCGCCCAAGCATGCCCGGCACGCGCTGCGGCGGCTCGCCCAGCGGCTGCCCGACCCGCTGCGGCAGATGGCGAAGCGGCTGAAGCGAGGCAACCTCCTGCACTCGATCGCCCCGCTGGCGCTGATGCCCCCGCCCGTATAGCGCCCGCGATTATCTTCCCGACCCCTTGAAAGCACGCGACAAACTGGCAACCCTGCCCGGCAAGGCGCGCGACCGCCTCGCCCGCAGCCCGCGCGCGCAGAAGCTCGCCTACGCGCTGCGCAACCGCAACGTCTTCGCCGACCTCTACCAGCACGACCAGATGCTGGCCGACCGGATCCGGGTCGAGTCCTACTGGGAGGCGATCTCCAAGCACGTCGACGAGGGCGACGTGGTCGTCGACGTCGGCACCGGCACCGGCGTGCTGGCGCTGTTCGCCGCCAAGCAGGGAGCGGAGGTCCACGCCGTCGAGCACGGCCCGATCGCCACCGCGGCGGAAGCGGTCGCCCGCGACAACGGCATCGCCAACATCACCTTCCACCGCATCCACAGCCAGGACCTGGAGCTGCCCGGCGGGGTCGACGTGATCCTTCACGAGCAGATCGGCGAGGCCGCCTACGACGAGCGCGTCCTCGACAACATCTGCGACCTGCGGGACCGGTTGCTGAAACCCGGCGGCAAGATCCTCCCCAGCCTGCTCGACCTCTACATCGAGCCGGTCGAAGTCAGCGACGGCTTCCGCATCCCCTTCGTCTGGCAGCAGAACCTGCACGGGATCGACTTCAAGGCGATCGAGAAGCTCGCCGAACCCTCGCACCGCTACTTCTACCGGGTCAATCACCCCTTCCCCTTCGACCACCTCCTCGGCGATCCCGAGCCGGTCGTCAAGGTCGACCTGGAAACGGCGACGCCGGACTCGCTGCCGCACCGGATCGCCTACGAGCGCGAGGTGACCGATCCCGGCGTCTTCGACGGCTACTGCGTCTACCTCGACGCCCGCTTCGACGAGGAGATCTGGTTCACCACCTCACCGGCGGCCGAGATGACCCACTGGGGCGCCCCCTTCCTGCGGGTCACCCCACGCGAGGTCGCCGCCGGCGAGAAGATCCATCTCGATCTCCACGCTGGCGACCTCGCAGCGCCGGCTACCTGGCGCTGGGACTGAGCAGCGCCGCTACTCGACGTTGTCGGCGGCCGGTTCAGGCGAGGAGCCGGGGTTCTTCTTCGGGACCAACACCAGGCGCTTGAACTCGGCGACGAGGACGCCGTCCTGATTGAGGACGCGGGTGTGGACCTTGACGATGCCCCGGTCGGGCTTCGATTTCGAGGGCTTGACGTCGAGCACCTCGGTCTCGCAGAAGAGGGTGTCGCCGTGGAAGACCGGGTTCGGGTGGCTGAGTTCTTCGGTCGCCAGGTTGGCGATCGCCTTGCCCGAGACGTCGGAGACGGACATCCCCAGCGCCAGCGAGTAGACCAGCGGCCCGACGACGACGTTCTTGCCCTGCTGGGAGCCTGAGGCGTAGACGTCGTTGATGTGCAACGGGTGGTGGTTCATCGTGATCAGGCAGAAGAGGTGGTCGTCGGCCTCGGTCACGGTCTTCGCCGGCCAGTGCTTGTAGACGGCGCCGACCTCGAACTCCTCGAGGTAGCGGCCGTAGCTGTGCGCTCCGGTCGCCTCGCGCTCGGCCTGGTCGGTGGTCAGCTCGTAACTCTCGGTCATTCTCGCTTTCGTCTCCTTCGAAGTTTGGGCGGCGCCGGATGCTATCTGCCGCTTCCCTCCATAGACTTCCCGCGATGCAGATCGGGATCATCGGCCTCGGCTACGTGGGGCTGCCGCTCGCCGTCGCCTTCGCCGAGTCCGGCTGCGAGGTGGTCGGACTCGACGTCGACCGCTCCAAGGTCGAGGCGCTGAACGCCGGCCGCAGCTACATCGAGGACGTGCCGAGCTCGTCCCTGGAGCCGCTCGGGGAGCGCCTGCGGGCGACCACGGAGTACGAGGAGCTGGCCGCCTGCGACGCGGTGATCCTCTGCGTCCCCACCCCGCTCTCGGACTCGCGCGAGCCCGACCTCACCTACCTGGTCGAATCTGGGGAGGCGCTGGCGCAGGTGCTGCGCTCGGGCCAGCTGGTCGTGCTCGAGTCGACCACCTACCCCGGCACCACCCGCGACCGCCTGCTGCCGATCCTGGAGGGGTCCGGGCTCACCGCCGGCAGCGACTTCCACCTCGCCTTCTCCCCCGAGCGGATCGACCCCGGCCGCACCGACTTCACCGTGAAGACGACGCCGAAGCTGGTCGGCGGCGTCACCGAGGCCTCGACCGAGCGGGCGCGGGAGCTCTACTCAGAGATCTGCGACACCGTGATCGTCCTCTCCAGCCCCGAGGCGGCCGAGCTGGCAAAGCTCCTGGAGAACATCTTCCGCTCGGTCAACATCGCGCTGGTCAACGAGCTCGCCCAGCTCTGCGACCGGCTCGAGATCGACGTCTGGGAGGTGATTGACGCCGCCGCCAGCAAGCCGTTCGGGTTCATGCGCTTCGACCCGGGGCCGGGGATGGGCGGCCACTGCCTCCCGGTCGACCCCTTCTACCTCGCCTTCAAGGCCCGCCAGCACGACTTCTACCCCGAGTTCATCGAGCTGGCCGGGAAAGTGAACCAGGCGCAGCCGAGCTTCTGCGTGGAACGGATCGAGCGGGCGCTGAACGGTGTCCGCAAGCCGGTCAACGGCTCCCGCGTCCTCGTCCTCGGCGTCGCCTACAAGGGCGGCGTCGGCGACACCCGCGAATCGCCGGCGCTGAAGATCATCGGCCGCCTCCAGGACCTCGGCGCCGAGCTCTCCTACCACGACTCCTTCGTCCCCGAGCTCCCCGGCCACGGCCTCACCTCGGTCGACCTCGAGGAGGCCCTGCGCAGCGCCGACGTCGTCGCGATAGTCACCGCCCACCCCGATGTCGACTACGAGGACGTGGTGGCGAAGGCGCCGCTGGTGATCGACTTCCGCGGCGTCACCCGCGGGATCGAAGCGGAGAACGTCGTCCGCCTCTAGTGAACTTTGCGCAGGCGGTTGCGTTCCTCCTGCTTCTCCACCACCTGGGAGATCAGCTTGACCACGTTGGAGTCGCCGGTCGCCTTGATGTGCCCGGTCTCCGCCGCACGCCGGTAGCTCTTCAGCGTCCCTTTCTCGGCCAGCTCGTTGAACTGCGGCCGGTCGATTTCGACCAGCACCCGCTCGTCCTGCGCCAGGTCTTTGCTGATCTTCGGCCCCGGCAGCTCGACCCGGTAGAGCTGGACGTCGTGTTTGGCTTTCAGCTGAAGCCCGAAGACCAGCTTCAGATTCTGCAGGGCGGGGACTTCGGCCTGGAATCGCTCGATGGCGGTGCGGATCAGCTCGGAAGTCGAGGCCATCGCGTGATGCTAGCCGACGGTTCGTGCTCTTACTCTTGGAGACCATGGGCGACTACGCGAGTTGGGAATTCGAAGAAGGCGAGGAGCTCGTCCCCGGGCGGATCGTGCTGAAGCCGGTCGGCGGCGGCAACCGCTACGAGGTCTGCCTGGTCTGGGACGAGGCGCTCTACGCGCTCGGGATCGCCAAGGTCCTGCGCCCCGACCAGGCCGAGGACTCGAAGGCGCTGCGCGACCTCGGGCTCGAGGTCGAGGCGCTGGGGGCGCTCTCCCATCCCACCCTGGTCCGCAGCTTCGACGCGGTCCTCGACGGGCCCCGCCCCCACGTCCTGCTCGAGCACCTGGAGGGGCCCTCGCTGCGGCGGCTGATCAAGCGCGACGGGGCGATCCCGGTCGAGCAGCTGCTGCCGCTCGCCGCCCACGTCGCCGGCGCCCTCCAGTACATGGCGCAGGCGGGCTACGTCCACCTCGACGTCAAGCCCGACAACATCGTCATGGGGCTGCCGCCGCGCCTGCTCGACCTCAGCATCGCCCGCACCCTGGAGCGCGCCGAGCGCACCGACGGCCCGCTCGGCACCGACCCCTACATGGCCCCCGAGCAGTGCGTCCCCCGCGAGGAAGCGCTGGCGCCGATCGGGCCGGCCACCGACGTCTGGGGCCTCGGCGCCACCCTCTTCCACGCGGTCAGCGGCGAAAAGCCCTTTCCCAAGGGAACGGGCAAGGACGGGGCAGGGCGCTTCCCACAGCTGGTGGAAGACCCGAGGCCCCTGCCACCTCGGGTCCCGGAGGAGCTGTCCCAGCTGATCTGCGAAACGCTCGATCGCGACCCCGCCGGCCGCCCCAGCTGCGCCGAGGTCGTCGAGCGCCTGCAGCCGCTGGTCGCGGCGCTGCCGCGGAAGATGACCCTCTCGCGCCGCGGCCCCCTACGGTAAGGAAATCCGCTCTAAAAATCGCGTGATCTTCCCGTCCAAGGCGTGTTCTGAGCTGTAACAACGGGGTAAACCGACCAGAACACGAACCAGCCAGGAGGGAAAAGATGTCCCAGCGACCCAACAACAGGAAGGTCCCGGCCGCAGCCCGCGTCTTCGGGGACCTGCAGGCGGAGGACGCGCTCACGCCCGGTGGCGTCTCGGCCATGCGCCGAGGGGGCGCGCTTTTCCTCGCGCTCCTCTTCATCAGCGCCGTCCCGCTCTTCTTCGCCGCCTACGCGGCAGGGGTAATCGGCGATACGCCCACCGCGATCGCCAAGAGCAGCAACAGCGGCCCCGGCAGCGACGACGACGATTCGTCGGGCTCGGGCAGCGGCGACGACGATGACGACAACAGCGGCACCAACAGCGGCACCGGCACCCACACGCGGACCGGCGCCGACGGGGCGACCGACGACACCAGCCAGAACGGCAACTCGACCCGCGGCACGACCAACGACGACGACACCAACACGCGTCTAGGCACCGACGACACCAGCCGCAACAACGCAGACACCCGCGGCACCACCAACGACAACGACACGAACACCGGCACCGGAACCCACACCCGGACCGGCGGCGGTGACGGAGACGACACGGGCACCGGCCAGACCCAGACCCGGACCCGCGGCAACTAGTTCATACAGAGGGAGCCGCAGCTGCGGCTCCCTCTATTGACTCGCACTTACAGATGGTTCTCCAGCGCACTAGGGACCGAGCCAAAGCTCAACTCGATCATTCCGAGAATTGGCGACATATGCGCCCCCGACCGAAGCTGCGATCCCGGCCGGTTCCCAGAAGTTTCCACCGCCAAACGTCGTCAGGTGTTCACCTTCTGGCGAGAACAGCTGAATGCGGCCGGTTTCGCGATCCGCGACAAGAAGATTCCCAGTGGGAGTCACGTCGATCACGGTGGGTTCCGCGAATTTGCCATCACCAGTTCCGTAGTCTCCGAACTCGCTCAAATATTCGCCAGCGGCGGAGAGCTCTTGGACTCGGTGGTTAGGCGAATCAACCACCCAGACATGGCCCTGCTGATCCACAGCTACCCCTGACGGAGCGCCAAATTCGCCAGGTGCTTCGCCCCATCCCAATCCGTGCACAGACCGAACAAAGGCTCCGTTCGAAGTAAACTCCTCAACCCGGTAATAGCCGTGATCACTGACCCAGATATTGCCATTTGGAGCGATGTCGATGCCCGAGGGCTCAACGAATTGTCCATTGCTGAGTCCATACGTACCGAATTTACCTAGGTATTCGCCTTTAGAGTTGAACTTTTGAACTCGCGAGTTCCCAGAGTCAGTAATCCAGAGATCGCCACCCTCAGTTATCGCGATGTCGACCGGCGTTTTAAACTGACCATTGCCAGTCCCATAGCCGCCGAACTGGCCCAGATATTCCCCTTTAGAGTTGAATTTTTGGACTCGGTGATTGCCACCATCAGCAACCCAAACGTTGCCTGAGACGTCGACCGCAATGCCACGAGAAAAAACAAACTGTCCGGTACCCGAACCGCCCGCTCCAAATTTCAACGAGAAATCAAAGTCGTGCGTGATGTCTTCGAGACCCCGGGAGATGCGGTAGCCAGCGATGTCGACCGCTCCGTTGCCCACCATGTACTGGCTGCGGTAGTACCCAGCCTTCGGGTAATTGAATTCATCGAGCATCGTCTTTTTGTAATAGCGAGTCTGTCCGTTGGCCAGCGTTTGCTGGTTTCCGTCCATCCACAGTTCGACGAACCCAGTTTCATCATTGGGCGAGTGGTTGACTCTAATTATGAACTCATGCCACTGCCCATAATCAATCGCCGGGCCGACCCACCATGGTTTGTCTTCGGAGTCTCGGAGGGCAAACTTACCGGGATTCGTTTCGATGATATGGAGGGCAATTGGAGGGGTCCCTTCATTTGATTTCTGATGAAGCTGCCATATCACCTCCCCCCAGACACCCGGCCCTTCCTCCGCTGGAAACTGCTCACTAAGGCGTGCCAGAAAGCGGATATATACGTTCTCGCCTGCATAGAGACGCAACCCGGTCCTTAACTCACTACGAATGTCACCTTTTCCAAGTGCAAAGTGACCATAGTATTTCTCACCGTCTGGATTGGTGTTATCACCGATCACCGAGAAATGCGCGGTTCCGCTATTTGGCCACTGCTGCACTTCCCACCATTCGCTGGCATCTCCATTGCTAAGGTCACCGCGAAAGATGGTTTTTTCAGGATCTCCCGATAGAGGAGACTGGTTCGCTATTACGCTGGTAAAAAGACCATTTTCGAAGATTTCGTCACCGCCGCCTGCGGTCTCGTCCAGTAATGGATGGGTAGGATCCACTTGGTTCAGCACCCACATGCCAGCAGGTTCCCTGGTAAGCCAGTTGCTATAGCTTACTGCCAAGCTCTCGATATCTCCGTCCGAAAGGGCATATGAATAGAGGGCGGTGGCGGCGAACTCGCCGTCATAGCGCCACCCGCCCTGCCAGGTTCCAAGCTGAATCGTTCCACCTGAGGTACTAGCTCCATTGCCTAGCGAACTGGTGGCGTTTTTGTGCGTCCACGTGTTCGTCGAGAAGCGATAGACATGAAACCGCGGGGTTACAGTTCCAGCGCCCTTCGTGACAGCCACAAGCTGCCACTCGTTGTTGATGAGAGCGCCTGAAGAACTGTAGGCGTCTTTCACGCCGTTCCAAAAGTCAAGCGTATTGTTACCTTCAATGAACAGGCCGTATCCGGAGCCCACCCCTCCAGACGTATGCAGGGAGATCAGGGCATCGCCCTCGGTAACCGAGTGAGGGCGGATAAGAGCGGCAATGGTGATGGCCCCGGTGATGTTCGTACCGGGCGTCGTGCGTACTTTCAACCGATCGGTAGTCCCGTTGAAGCTTCTAACAGGATCTGCGGCAACGGTAATAGCCGGGAGGCCCAAAGAGAGCAAAGCGACGCTTATCGCAGTTAAGCGGATGCACTTCCACCAAGTCTGCCAGATTCTTCCGATACAACGAAGATACTGGCAATCAGACCGTGGTATCTAATTTGTTATCCCCAATTGTTATCCCCAGCTGCTAAATCTTGTGCCGCTGCAGCAGCTTCTTCCCGATCACCATCCGCTGGATCTCCGAGGTCCCCTCGCCGATCAGCAGCAGCGGCGCATCGCGATAGAGGCGCTCGATCTCGTACTCCTTCGAGTAGCCGTAGCCGCCGTGGATGCGGAAGCTTTCTTCGACGCAGTACTTCCCGCACTCCGAGGCCAGGAGCTTGGCCATCCCGGCCTCGAGGTCGGAGCGCTCACCGGCGTCCTTCATCCGCGCCGCTTTGCGGGTCACCAGACGGGCGGCCTCGAGCTGGGTCGCCATGTCGGCGAGCTTGAACTGGATCGCCTGGTGGTTGGAGATCGTCTTGCCGAAGGTCTTCCGTTCCTGGCTGTAGCGGAGGGCGAGCTCGAGCGCGCGCTGGCCGATGCCGACGCCGCGGGCGGCGACGTTGACCCGACCGACCTCGAGCGCGTCCATCATCTGGATGAAGCCCTGGCCGACTCCCCCCTCCTCGCCGCCGAGCACCCGCTCCGGCGGGCACTTGTAGCCGTCGTAGACGAGCTCGGTCGACTCGACGCCCTTGTAGCCCATCTTCTTGATCTTCGGCGGCACGTTGAGCCCCTGGAAGTCACCCTCGTTGGTTTCCTTCCATGCCTCCTTCTCGGTGATGAAGCAGGTCATCCCCTTGTAAGGCGGATCGGCCTTGGTGTCGGTCTTCATCAGCACGAAGACGACGCTGGAGCCGAGGCCGTTGGTGACCCACATCTTCTGCCCGTTCAGCTCCCAGTTGCCGTCCTCGCCCTTCTTGGCGGTGGCCTTGATGCCCTGGACGTCGGAGCCGACCTCGGGCTCGGAGAGCGAGAAGGCGGCGCGGATCTCGCCGGTCGCCATCTTCGGCAGGAAGTACTCCTTCTGCTCGTCGGTGCCGAACTTCATCAGCAGGTAGGAGCCGATGAAGTGGGTGTTGACGACGCCGGAGATCGAGATCCAGCCGCGCGAGAGCTCTTCGACGATCATCGCGTAGGTGGTCAGGTCGAGACCCATGCCGCCGTACTCCTCGGGGATCGTGACCCCGAAGAGGCCGAGCTCCTTCATCTGCTCGACGATCGGCTCCGGGAACGAGTCCTCGTGGTCGTAGTGCTCGGCGTTGGGGATGATCTGCTCGTCGGCGAACTGGCGGACCATTTCGATGATCGCTTCCTGCTCGTCGGTCATTTCGCGGTACGCAGCGGTGTCTACGGCCATGGCTCCTGCTTCGGTCGAGGGAAGTCGGACTAGCGCGGCAACGCGGTTGCGGCGGCGCTCTGCAGAGCCAAGGATATAGACAAGAATGTGAGGCCGATGACGACCCGCCAGCAGCCGGACCCCGCCCAGGGGATCTTCGAGACGATGCTCGTCGTGCGCGGGGAGCCCGTCGCGCGCCAGGCGCACCTGTCGCGCCTGGAGGCAAGCCTCGAAGCCGTCTACGGGGTCGGCCTGCCGGCGCAAACCCGGCAACTCGTCGCAAAGCACGCGGAGGGGTTGGAGCTGGGGCGAGTGCGACTGACCTTCGTCCCCGATGCGGACGTCGAGGTCGAGCGGGGCGAGATCGACCGCTCTCTGCACTTCCCCGAGGACCCCGTCTCCCTCTCCTCCCATCGCGTCGACGGCGGGCTCGGTTGCCACAAGTGGGCCGACCGCTCCGCGCTTCCTTCGAGCTCTCAGAGCAAGGCGGCGATCCTCGTCGACGGCGACGAGGCGCTCGAGGCCGACCGCGCCAACGTCTTCGCGGTGCGCAAAGGCGCCCTCTTCACACCCCCCCTGGACGGCCGCATCCTGCCCGGCGTGACCCGCGCCACCGTGCACGAGCTGGCGAAGGCCGAGGGCATCGAGGCGTCCGAGCGCACCCTCACCCTCGCCGAGCTGCGCGAGTCCGAAGAGGTGTTCCTCACCAACTCGATCCGGGGGATCGAGGCGGTCGGCTCTGTGGACGGGACCCCGCTCTCGTCCGATAGGCCCGTGACCGAGCTGCTCTCGAACGCGCTGCAGGAGAAGTGGGAAACGAAAGCGGCCGCCCGGAGGCGGCCGCTTCGCGCTTCTGTCTGACTGTTCCTAACTAGCCGAGCGGGATGACCGTGATCGTCCTGTTTGAGAAGGACGAGGTCCCGGTCGAGCTCTTGTACTGCAGGGTGAACGTGTTCGAGCCAGCGGTCAGATCGGTGATCACCGTCGTCGTGCTGGCCTGGATGCCACCCGTGCCGCTGCTGCTGCCGTGCTCGCGGATCACCGCTCGCGCGTCAGTAGCGGCCTGGGTGGTCGCGCCGGAGACGGCAAAGCTCATGTAAGCCGTCCTGTCGCCTTCCGGATCGATGAACCCAGTGACGATCACCATCGCTTTGGTGCCCGTGGTCAGCGTCACCGTCGGGTTGGTGCCTCCACCGCTACCCGCCGCGTAGCTGTTGGCGTTGCGGGTGGTGATGCCGGCGGCACTGGCGATCGACGGAGTGCCGAGGCCAGCATCGCCTTTCGGACCCTGCGCGCCGGTGTCGCCTTTCGGACCCTGAGCGCCGGTCTCGCCGGTCGGGCCCTGCGGCCCGGTCGCACCGGTGTCGCCTTTCGGACCCTGCGCGCCGGTGTCGCCTTTCGGACCCTGAGCGCCGGTCTCGCCGGTCGGGCCCTGCGGCCCGGTCGCACCGGTGTCGCCTT
>DATIMV010000006.1:0-4715 GCA_035474955.1 Solirubrobacterales bacterium | reverse complement strand
CCAAGGATTTCTGGCGCTACGGCGGCGGAATCAAGATGGATCTCAACGACAAGTGGTCCGGCGCCCTGATCATCGACGAGCCCTACGGCGCCGATCTGACCTATGCCCCGGGATCCTTCGCCTTCGGCGGCACGTTCGCCGAATTCCACTCGGTCGAGGCGACCGCGCTGGCGCGGTATAAGTTGAACAAGAACTTCAGCGTCTACGGCGGCCTGCGCGCGGCGCGCTTCGGCGGCGATGCCGCCACCGTGGGCGCGGCCTATGGAGGCATATCGGGCTACAGCTTCGAGGGCGACGATGACTGGGGGCTCGGCTATGTGGTCGGCGTCGCCTTCGAGATCCCGGAGAAGGCGGTGCGCGTGGCGCTGACCTACGGCTCGGCGATCGACTTCGAGCTCGACTCGACCGAGATCTTTCCCGCCGCTGCCGGGGGCATGCTCTTCAAGGGCGTCACCGAGATCACCATGCCGAAGTCGGTCAACCTCGACTTCCAGACCGGCATCGCGCCGCAGACGCTGCTCTTCGGCTCGATGCGCTGGACGAACTACGAGGGCTGGGAGGTGCGCGCACCCGGGCTCGCCGAGAACTTCGACGCGACGCTCGCCTCGAAGGACTACAACATCTGGAACTACAAGCTTGGCGTCGGTCGGCAGTTCACTGAGCACTGGGCCGGCGCGGTGCACGCCATCTACGAGCCCAGCATCAACAAGACGCTGGGCCCCCTCAACCCGACCGACGGCGCCTTCGGCCTCGGCGTCGGTGGCAGCTACACCACCGACTCCGGCATCAAGATCGCCGGGGGCGTTGAGTACAGGTGGCTGGGCGATTCGGACATTCAGGGTCGCTTCGCCAGCGCCAAGTTCAGGGACAACTACGGGCTTGGCATGGGGCTGACGCTCTCGGTCCCGTTCTGATCGGCCCACGCCCCGGCAGCCCCCGCGCCGCCATCGAGACCGCGAAGCCGAGCTTGCGTGCCCGCATCGAAACCGCTCACGAGGTCGCCGCCAGCATCGGCGGCTCATGAAGCAGAACAAGGCGTCGTGATCGAGCCAGCGCCAGGCTGGCCGGGCCGACGTCACTTAAAACCGCAACCAGCCGCTATGCCCCGGAAAAGGTGGGAGGAACCCCGATGAACATGCCCTGGATCAAGACCTGCACGCACGGCGTCCCCGTCGAGATCGACGCTGACGCCTATCCCTCGGTCGTCGCGCTCTTCGACGCCGCGGTCGCGCGCTTCGCCGACCTGCCGGCCTTCGAGTGCCTTGGTTCGACCATGACCTACGCCGAGATCGACCGCGCCTCGCGTGCGGTGGCCGCCTACCTGCAGCAGGAGCTCGGCGTCCGCCGCGGCGACCGCGTGGCGCTGATGGCGCCGAACGTGCCGGCCTTCCCGATCGTGATGCTCGGCGTCCTGCGGGCCGGCGCGGCGCAGGTGAACGTCAACCCGCTCTATACGCCGCGCGAACTCGCCCACCAGTTGAACGACGCCGGCGTCGAGACCATCGTCATCTTCGGCGGCTCCACCCCGACGCTGGCCGAGATCATCGACCAGACCCCGGTTAAGACGGTGATCACGCTCGACCTCGGCGACGGCAGCGGCCTTGCCATGCCCTCGCCCGCGGTCGACCCGCGGCTGACCTCGACGCTGCGCCTGGCCGACGTGCTCGCCGAGGGCGCGACGCTGCCGTTCGAGCCGGTCGCGCTCGCCGGCGACGACATCCTCTTCTTCCAGTACACCGGCGGCACGACCGGCCTCTCGAAGGGCGCGGTGCTCTTCCACCGCAACCTCGTCGCCAACATCGAGCAGTTCAAGGCGTTCCTGCCCGAGGCGACCGAGCCGGGCCGCGAGGTGCTCGTCCTCGCGCTGCCGCTTTATCATATCTTCGGGCTGATGATGATGCTGGCCTACGCCAGCATTGGCGCCCGGGCAGTGCTGATCCCGAACCCGCGCGACATGGACGGCTTCATCACCGCCATCAAGGACGCGAAGTTCTCGGTGCTCCCCGGCGTCAACACCCTGTTCCAGGGGCTGGCGATGCACCCGCGCTTCAGGGAAGTCGACCTCTCCAACTACAAGATCGCAATCGGCGGCGGGTCGGCGGTGATCAGGGCGACCTCGGAGAAGTGGAAGGCGCTGACCGGCCATCACATCAAGGAGGGCTACGGCCTCTCCGAGACCGCGCCGATCCTCTGCCTGAACCCGATCTCCGGCAGTGCGTTCTCCGGCGCCTGCGGCCTGCCGCTGCCCTCGACCGAGATCCGGCTGCTCGACGACGAGGGCCGGGAGGTCGCCGAGGGCGAGGCCGGCGAGATCTGCGCCCGCGGGCCGCAGGTGATGCAGGGCTACTGGAACAACGAGGCGGCGAACGCCGCCGCCTTCACCGACCACGGCTTCTTCCGTACCGGCGACATCGGCGTCTTCACCGAGGACGGGTTTGTCAAGATCGTCGACCGCAAGAAGGACATGATCCTGGTCTCGGGCTTCAACGTCTACCCGAACGAGGTCGAGGCCACCGTAACCGCCTGCGACGGCATCGCCGAGTGCGCCTGCATCGGTGTCGCCGACGAGAAGAGCGGCGAGGCGGTGCGTGTCTATGCGGTCAGGGCGGCAGGCGCGACGGTCTCCGAGGCCGATGTCATCGCCCACTGCCGCAAGGAGCTCGCCGGCTACAAGGTGCCGAAGCAGATCGTCTTCGTCGATGCGCTGCCGACGTCGACCGTCGGCAAGATCCTGCGGCGCGAGTTGCGCACGAGAGAGGAAAAGCTGGCCGCACCCGCAGGCTACAGCACCGCGACGCTGCGCGACTACGTCGGCCACGACTTCGGGACCTCGGCACCGGTGATGGTGGGACAGCCGCGGATCGACGGCTTCGCCGAGGTGACCGGCGACCATCAGTGGATCCACGTCGACGTGGAGCGCGCCCGCGTCGAGAGCCCCTTCGGCGGCCCGGTCGCCCACGGCTTTCTAACACTGTCGCTGCTGGCGGCGGCGATCTTGGAGGCGGGCGTCATGCCGTCCGACGCCAAGGGCGTGATCAACTACGGCCTCGACAAGGTCCGTTTCCTGGCGCCGGTCCCGGCCGGCGCAGAGGTCGCCTGCTGCTTTCGCCTTGCCGAGGTCGAGGACAAGGGCGCCGGCCGGCAGCTGCTTCGCCTGGAGGCGGCGGTACGGATCGAGGGCGCGGACAAGCCGGCGATCGTGGGCGAGATGCTCGTCCTGGTCGTCGGATAAAGAGTGAAAGGAGAGTAAGTATGCTCGGATATCATGTGGAGAGCGCGGCCGATCTCGCGCTGTCGATGGCCCGCCTGACTGCTACGGGGCTGATGCAGCCGCAGAGCACGTGGTTGCGGTCGCTGACCGCCGGCCAGGCCATGCTGCGCAGCCTGATGGGAGGCGCCGCTATCCAGCCGGAGAAGGGCGACAAGCGGTTCCGCGACCCGCTCTGGACTTCCAATCCGGGCTATCGCGCCCTGATGCAGTCCTATCTCGCCTGGTCGAGCGGCGTCGCCGCCTGGGTCGGCGGGCTCGACGCACCCGCGCGCGACAAGCTGCGCGCCCGGGTCGCCACCGATCTCGTCATCGACGCGCTCGCCCCGACCAACGCGCTCCTGACCAACCCGGTGGCGATGAAGACGACGCTCGAGCAGGGCGGCCGCAACCTTGTCGCGGGCCTGCAGCACTTCCTCCGCGACATGACCGCCAACGGCGGCTTGCCGTCGATGGTCGACAAGTCGCAGTTCGCGGTTGGCGGCAACCTCGCACTCACCCAGGGCCAGGTCGTCTACGCCGAGGACCACCTGGAACTGATTCAGTACTCGCCGCACGGCTCCGAGGTCCGGTCGCGCCCCGTGTTCATCGTCCCGCCGCAGATCAACAAGTTCTACATCTGGGACCTCGCGCCCGGCCGCTCCATCGTCGAGGCCCTGGTCGCGCAGGGGCACCAGGTCTTCATCGTCAGCTGGCGCAACCCGACCGAGGCCGAGTCGCATTGGACCCTCGAGAGCTACGTCGAGGCGCTCGACCGCGCCACCGCGGTTGCCTGCGAGATCACCGGCGCGCCCGACCTCAACGTCGTCGGCGCCTGCTCGGGCGGCATCACCGCGGCTCTCCTCGCAGCACTCTGGGGCGCCCGTGGCGTCACCCGCGCCGGCTCGCTGTCGCTCTTCGTGGCGATCCTCGACGTCTCCGGCGCGCAAGACACCTCGATGGGCCTTTTCGCCAGCTTCGAGACGCTGGAGCTCGCCCGGATGTTCTCGCGCTCCAAGGGGGTGCTCGCGGGCAAGGACCTCGAGCGAGCCTTCGCCTGGCTCAGGCCCAACGACCTGATCTGGGCCTACTGGGTCAACAACTACCTGATGGGCGAGGCGCCATCGGCGTTCGACATTCTCTACTGGAACGCGGACACGACAAACCTTCCGGCCGCGCTGCATTCCGACCTGCTGCGGCTGATCGAGACCGGGGGCATCACCGCCGAGAGCGGTCCGACCATCGGCGGCCACACTCTGACGCTGAAGCACATCACCTGCGACACCTACCTGTTGGGCGGCGAGACCGACCACATCACGCCCTGGGACGGCTGCTATCTGACCAGGACAGGACTCGGCGGCCCGGCGACCTTCGTGCTGAGCCAATCCGGCCACGTCCAGTCGCTGATCAATCCGCCGGGCAACCCGAAGGCGCGGTTCCTGACAAATGACAGCGCGCACGCCACGCC
>DATIMV010000005.1:0-69232 GCA_035474955.1 Solirubrobacterales bacterium | reverse complement strand
GAACGGCAGCTCGGTGATCACCAGGCAGATACGGCCCTGGATCTCCTCGACGTTGACGACCGCGCGCATCGTGATGGACCCGCGACCGGTCCGGTACGCGTCCTCGATCCCGCGGTGGCCCAGGATCTGCGCGCCGGTGGGGAAGTCCGGACCCTTGATCCGCTCCAGCAGCGCGTCGAGCAGCTCGTCCTTGGTGGCGTCCGGGTGCTCCAGGTGCCAGCGCACCCCCGCGGCGACCTCGCGCAGGTTGTGCGGCGGGATGTTGGTCGCCATCCCGACCGCGATACCGGAGGTGCCGTTGACCAGCAGGTTGGGGAACCGGGCAGGCAGGACCTGGGGCTCTTGGGTCGATTCGTCGTAGTTGGGGCCGAAGTCGACCGTGTCGGCGTCGATATCCCGCAGCAGCTCGGTTGCGAGGCGGCCGAGGCGCGCCTCGGTGTACCGCATCGCCGCCGCGGGATCGTCGTCGATCGAGCCGAAGTTGCCCTGGCCGTCCACCAACAGGTAGCGCAGCGAGAAGTCCTGCGCCATCCGCACCAGGGTGTCGTAGATCGCCGAGTCGCCGTGCGGGTGGTACTTGCCCATCACCTCGCCGACGATGAAGGCGCACTTGCGGTAGGGCCGGGTCGGCTGCAGGCCGATGTCGTGCATCGCGTAGAGGACGCGGCGGTGCACCGGCTTCAAGCCGTCGCGCACGTCCGGCAGGGCCCGGCCGACGATCACGCTCATCGCGAAATCGAGATACGACGAGCGCATCTCCTGCTCGAGACCGCGGTCCTCGATGTTTCCCGTCAGGGCGTCAAGAGCCATCAGTTCATCTCCTCCTCGAAGCCCCCGGCGCGCCTACACATCGAGGAACTTCACCTCCTTCGCATGTGCCTCGATGAACTCTCGTCGTGGTGCGACCTGGTCGCCCATCAGCATCGAGAAGATCGTGTCGGCAGCGGTCGCGTCTTCGAGCGTGACCCGGGCCAGCGTTCGCGAAGCCGGATCCATCGTCGTCTCGCGCAGCTGCTTGGCGTTCATCTCGCCCAGTCCCTTGAACCGGGTCAGCTGAACGCCCTGGCGAGCCAGCTCCAGTACCGCCCCGCGCAGCGCCTCGAACGAGAGCGCGACGTTTCGTTTCTCGCCGCGCTTGACTTCGAAGGGCGGGCGGCCGACCTGCTTCAGCAGGGTCGCGTGGACCTCGGCGAACTTGCGGTAGTCGTGGTGCTCGAACAGCGTGGCCGGCAGGCGATGGGTTCTCGCGAGGCCGCTCTTGCGTTCGATTGCCTTGACGGTGACGAGATCCTCGCCACTGTCCAGAACCTCAGTGTCGAACGGCTCGTTCTCGCCGCCGCCCTGCTGAAGCAAGTCGCGGGCGGCGGCCACGCTTGCCACCTGCTCGTCGAGCAGGCTCGACTCCTCGAGGAAACGCACCACTTCGTGGCCGAAGTCCGCTTGCAGCGAAGAGCCCCAACCCTCGTACTCTTTCGAGCGCCGGATGTAGGACTGCCAACGGCTCGGGGTCAGTTTTCGGGTCTCGCCGTTCGCGTCGGTCAGCTCGAACTGCTCCAGCTTGTCGCGGAGGAGCAGCTCTTCGAGTTCGGACTCGCGCTCCAGATAGGTCTCCTGGTTGCCCTGTTTGACGCGATACAGAGGAGGCTTGGCGATATAGACGAAGCCTTCGCTGATCAGCTCTGGCATCTGCCGGTAGAGGAAGGTGAGGACGAGGGTGCGGATGTGCGCGCCGTCGACGTCGGCGTCGGTCGCCATCACGATCTTGTGGTACCTCGCGTCCTCGATGTTGAACTCGTCGTGGACACCGGTGCCGATCGCGGTGATCAACGCCTGGATCTCGTTGTTGGCGAGGACCTTGTCGATGCGGCTCTTCTCGACGTTGATGATCTTGCCGCGCAGCGGCAGCACCGCCTGGGTGTTGCGGTCGCGCGCCTGCTTCGCCGAGCCGCCGGCGGAATCGCCCTCGACCACGAAGATCTCAGCCAGGCTCGGATCCTTGACCGAGCAATCGGCGAGCTTGCCGGGCAGGGTCGAGTTCTCGAGCGCCGACTTACGGGTGAGGTCGCGAGCTTTGCGCGCCGCCGAGCGAGCGCGGGCGGCGTCGATTGCCTTCATGATCACGCGCTTGGCGTCGGCCGGGTTCTCCTCGAGGTACTCCCCCAACTTGCGGTTGACGATCTCCTCGACCAGGCCGCGGATCGGCGGGTTGCCGAGTTTGGTCTTGGTCTGACCCTCGAACTGCGGGTCGTGGAGCTTGACCGAGATCACAGCGGTCAACCCCTCGCGCACGTCCTCGCCGGCAAGGTTGTCGTCTTTTTTCTCTTTCAGCAAACCTTTGTTGCGCGCGTAGGAGTTGAGGGTCCGGGTCAGCGCGGAGCGGAAGCCGGAGAGGTGAGAGCCGCCCTCGTGGGTGTTGATGTTGTTGGCGAAACTGAAGATCGACTCCTGGTAGGAGGCGTTCCACTGCATCGCGATCTCGACCTGACCCTCCTCTTTGCCACCGTCGAAGTAGATGACCTTTTTGTGGACCGCGTCCTTGTTGCCGTTGAGGTGGCGGACGAAGTCCTCGATCCCACCCTCGTACTGGAAGGTGACGCTGTTGGTCTCGCCACGCTCGTCGATCAGCTCGATCTTCAGGCCCCGGGTGAGGAAGGCGGTCTCGCGCAGGCGCTCGACCAGGACGTCGAAGTCGAATCCGATCTCTTCGAAGATCTCGAGGTCGGGAAGGAAGGTGATCTTCGTCCCGTGCTCTTTCGTCTTCTCGCCCTTGGTCAGGTCGGTCTGCGGTTTGCCGCGCTCGTAGTCCTGCGACCAGACGTAGCCGTCGCGGCTGATCTCCAGGTGGAGGCGCTCAGAGAGGGCGTTGACGACGGAGACGCCGACGCCGTGCAGGCCGCCGGAGACCTTGTAGCCACCGCCGTCCCCGAACTTGCCGCCGGCGTGAAGGACGGTGAGGACGACCTCAGCCGCAGGGCGCCCCTCTTTCTCCATCGTCTCGACCGGGATGCCGCGGCCGTTGTCCTCCACCGTGCAGGAGTTGTCCGGATGAAGCACGACGCGGACGCTGTCGCAGTGGCCGGCAAGGGCCTCGTCGACCGAGTTGTCAACGATCTCGTAGACCAGGTGGTGCAGGCCGCGCGGACCCGTCGAGCCGATGTACATGCCGGGGCGTTTGCGGACCGCTTCCAACCCCTCGAGGACGGTGATGTCCTGGGCTCCGTAGGAGCCGCCGGCGCTGGCTTGTTTGTCAGGCAATGAGTCCCTTCCGGTTGACACGAAGACACACAAAGCCCCGACGCCGGTAGAGCTCGCTCCACGTTGGTCGGGGCGTAAATGCGAGTTGCCATAAGAATATCAGTTTGACCCCGCGTCCGAGCTCCTCTTCTGAAGTGATTTCCCTGCAAATCGTGGAAAAAGGATGACTAGAAACGCTCAGAGTTGACGCGGAAGCGCAACGCCTGGGGTGCCTGCTCGCCAACCTCCTTCCGCAACCGCTCGAGCAGGGTCGCCTGCATCAGGTCCAGCTCCTGCGCCCAGACCGCGTCGGCGCACTCGATCGTCAGCGTCTCATCCTGCTGGGAGACCGGGATGGCGACCGCCGCCAGCTGCTCGCCGACCGCGCTCGACCACGCCGCCTGAACCGCCGCCAGCGGCGTCTGCGGAGCGACCCGCTGCAGGGCCGCCTTGAAGGCATCGGCGGCAGGACGTGGGGCGCGGCGGCGACTCACGCCCCGACACCTTCTGTCTGCGGGGGTGGCATCTGCACCACCGACTGGCGCGCCGGCGGCGGCACCGACTCTTCGTCGGCGGCCGTGATCAGGACCTGACCGCCGCCGGCACCGAGCCGGGCCACCAGACGCTCCCGACGGCCGGGATCGAGCTCGCTCATCACGTCGTCGAGCAGCAGCAGCGGCGTCACCCGGCGCGCCGCCAGCAGTGCCTCGCGCTCGGCGAAGAGGAGAGCGAGCAGGGAGGCGCGCTGCTGACCCTGGGAGCCGAACCGCCGCAGCGAGCGCCCCGCCGCCATCAGCTTCAGCTCGTCGAGGTGGGGGCCCCAGGAGCTGCGGCCCATGCGGATGTCCTGCTCGCGGCGCTCCTCGAGTCCTTGCTGGATCTCGTCGGCCGTTCCGCCGGCCCGCGGTGCGTACTCCAGGGCTGCTTCCTCCAGCCCCAGCTCGGCCGAAGCGGCAGTGAAGGCCGCGGCGAGCTCGGCCACCGCCTCCGCCCGCGCCTCGATCAGCGGCGCGGCGGCGCTCGCCAAACCGGCATCCCAGATCCGCAGGTCCGCGGGGGAGCCGTACCCCGCGGACAGCCGCGAGAGCAGCGCGTTGCGTTGCGCCACCGCCTGCCCGTAGCGCTTGCGCAGCTCCGCGCGCGCCGGCCAGCGAGCGGCGATGAAGCCATCGAGGTGGGCGCGCCGCTCGGCCGGCGGGCCCTTGACCAGCGTCAGGCGGTCCGGAGCGAAGACGGCGACCGGGGGACGGCTGCGGGCGATGGTCGCGGGGTCGGCGGGGTTGCCGTCGAGCAGGTGGCGACGGCCTTCCGTGCGACTGACCGCGGCGAGCAGCGTGCGCTCGAGTCCGTCGTCGTCCCGGATCGTCGCTTCCGCTCGAGCCAGGGATTCGCCGAAGGGGATCAGGTCGCGGCGATCGGAGGTGCGAAAGGAGCGTCCGGTGAGGGCGAAGTAGAGGGCCTCGATCAGGTTGGTCTTGCCGGTGCCGTTGGGGCCGATGACGCTGACGATGCCCGTGTCCAGCTCGACCCGGACCCGATCGAGGCTGCGCAGCGGCTTTGCCTCGATCGCGGTGACGAGCACCGGCTCATTCTCCTGGACCCGGCTAGACGTTGAGCCGGATCGGCATCACGAGGTAGCGGAAGTCGTCTCCCTCGACAGGTTCCAGCAGCCCCGGGCGGAGGGGCGAGATCAGCCGCACCAGAACCTCCTCGCCGGAGATGCTTTCGATCCCTTCGCGGAGGAACTCGGGGTTGAAACCGATCTCCAAGGTCTCCCCCTCGAAGGCGGCGGGCATCGTCTCGCGGGCGTCCCCGACGTCCGGCGTCTCCGCCGCGACCGTCAGCTCCCCAGAGTTGAACGAGAGGCGCAGCGGCGCGTTGCGCTGCGCGAGCTGGCTGATCCGGCGCACGACATCGAGGAACTCGGACCGCGGCAGCCGCACGTCGTGCTCGTAGGACTCCGGCAGGAGTTGTCGAAAGTTGGGGAACTGCCCGTCGATCAGCCTCGTCGAGAGGAGGATCGCCCCTGCCTGGAAAACAGCCTGGTTGGGAAGCAGGGAGATCGTCGTCTCACCGGCCCCCTCGGAGGAGAGGACGCGGCTCAGCTCTCGCAACGCCCGCGCCGGGATGTTCGCCTCCAGCTCGCCGCCCAGGTCCGCCTCGAGCTCGGTTCGCTTCACGGCCAGGCGGTAGGAGTCGGTGGCGACCATCGTCATCTCCTTGCCGCTGGCGGTGACGAAGACGCCGGTCAGGACCGGGCGCATGTCATCGCGGGAAGCCGCCCGGGCGACCAGCTCGATGCTCTCTTCGAGCGCCGCGGCCGGAATTTTCAGCCCGCCCTCGTCCTGCGGCTGGGGGAGCTTGGGGAAGTCCTCGACCGGGAGCACCCGCAGGTGGAAGCTGGAACCGCCGCTACGGATCTCCACGTCGTGCTCGGCCTCACGCGATTCGATCTCCACGTTCGGGTCCGGCAGCGAGCGGGCGATCTCGGCGAAGAGACGGCCGGGAAGGAGGACGGAACCCTCATCCGCGACGTCGGCCTCCAGCGTCGTCTCCAGGCCAAGGTCCAGATCGGTGGCGGAGAGGGTGACGCGCCCGCCGGAGGCGCTGAGGAGCACGCCGGAGAGCGCCTGCGTCGCAGCGCGGGTGGAGACAGCCCGAGAGACGATCGAGAGCTTGGAGACGAGGTCTTCTCGTTTGGTCGTGAGCTTCAAGTTGATGAATCCCTTTTTGAGTTGAGTTAGGGCCTGTGGAAAGTTGTCGAAAAAGGCGGTTCTGGGCGCTGCGCTGCGGTTTGTCGGGTGTGGAAGCGGCTGTGGGAAGCTGGGGATTCTTACAGCGCCTGCGGCTGTCAGCGCTCCTCGGCCACAGGGTTGTGGATAGCTCCGCGCAACTCCCGGACCTTCTCTGCGAGCTCGGGGTCGTCGCCGAGGCTCGCTTCCACCCGCCGCAGGGAGTTGAGGACGGTGGTGTGATCGCGGCCGCCGTAGAGGCGACCGATCTGCGGCAGCGATAGATCGGTCAGGTCACGGGTGAGGAAGATCGCCACCTGGCGGGCGCGCAGGGGGGTGGCGGCGCGGCTGGAGCCGACGAGCTCGGCGCGAGAGATCCCGAAGCGCTCGGCCACCCGCTGCTGGATCTCCTCGACCGAGGTCGACTGCGATGGTCGGCTTCGCGGGACGACTTCAGCGATCAGCTCGGAGCTGAGGGGTCGCGCCATCAGCGAGGCATGGGCCAGGACCCTGGTCAGCGCCCCGTGCAGCTGCCGGACGTTGGCTTCGATGCGATTGGCGAGCTCGGTCAGCGCGCCTTCGTCGGCGATCTCGACCCCGGCCTCCTCGACCAGGCGGCGCAAGACGGTGAGGCGCGTCGCCAGGTTGGGGGGCTCGACCGCCACGGTCAGCCCCCACTCGAAGCGATCGCGCAGGCGCGAGGCGAGGGTGGAGAGCTCGCTCGGGATCCGGTCGGCGGAGAGGACGAGCTGGCTGCCGGACTCATAGAGGGCGTTGAAGGTGTGGAAGAACTCCTCCTCGGTCGCCGGCTTTCCCTGCAGGAACTGGACGTCGTCGATGAGGAGGACGTCGATGTCGCGATAGCGCGCCTTGAAGCCCTCGCTGCCCTTCGACTTCAAGGCGGTCACGAACTCGTTGGTGAACGACTCGGCCGTCGTGTAGCGGACGCTGAGGCCGGGGGCGTTGTCCCGCAGGTAGTTGGCGATCGCCGCCAGCAGGTGGGTCTTTCCCAGTCCTGGTGGGCCATGGAGAAAGAGGGGGTTGTAGGCCTCCGAGGGGGCCTCGGCGACGGCCAGAGCCGCGCCGTGGGCGAGCCTGTTCCCGGGACCGATCACGAAGCGCTCGAAGGTGTAGTTCGGGTTCAGCTCCGGGTGGCTCTCGAGCGGTTCGGTGCCGGACCGCGGCTGGGCGAAGCTCACCCGCTGCAGGCCGCTGTCCGAGCCATCCAGCGCTTCCTCGATCAGCGACGAATACCGTCGCTCGGTCCAGGCGCGGATGCCCTCGGGAGCCGAGAGGAAGAGGGTGTCTCCCTCGACGCCCACGGCCTCGAGCGGCTCCAGCCAAAGGCGATAGGTCGACTCCGGAACAGAGCCTTCCAGGCGCTTCCGGGTCGCCTGCCACAGGGCGTCGAGCTCGTGTCTTGGGGAGTTGTCAGGCACGAGCCGGCGACCATAGCGCCGTGCCTGAGCGCCCAATCGGGACGCCTCGCAAATGCCGCAGAAAAGATTTTCGGCTCCCTCCCTATACTCCCGCCGGCAATGAAGCGCACCTACCAGCCAAAGAAGCGGAAGCGGGCGAAGACCCACGGTTTCCGGGCTCGGATGAGCAGCCGCGGCGGCCGCGCCATCCTCAAGCGCCGCCGGCGCAAAGGCCGTAAGCGCCTCACTCCCTGACCCGATGGCGTCGAAGCGCCGACGCCTTTCGCGCAGCGGCGAGTTCGACCGCGTCTATCGCGACGGCTCCTCCTATGCGACGAGGTACCTCGTCCTTTACACGTTCCCCCGCAAGGACGAGGAGCGGGAAGAGGTTCGACTCGGCGTCTCCGTGAATCGCAAAGTGGGAGGCGCGGTGGAGCGAAACCGCGTCAAGCGGACGCTGCGCGAGGCTTTCTGGGCCCTGACGGAGAAGCTGCCGCCCCAACACGACTTCGTGATCGTCGCCCGGCCGGACATCAAGGAGCTGATCGAGCGCGAGGGGATGAACGGCGTCCGCGCGAATCTGGAAGAGGCTCTGGCGAAAGGCCGTTCCACGTGAAACGCCGGACCGCGGTAACTGGGAAACGTTCCACGTGAAACGCTTGTTCCTGGCGCCGATCCGGGCCTACCAGCGCTGGATCTCACCGGCCTTTCCCCGCCGCTGCCGCTACGAGCCCACCTGCTCCAGATACGCGGTGGAAGCGGTCGAACGCTACGGGGTGATCCGCGGCTTCCTCCTCGCTGGATGGCGGATTCTCCGCTGCAATCCCTTCAGTCACGGCGGCTTCGACCCCATCCCCGATAGATTCACGCTCCGCACCGGCCCCGTGCACCCGGCCGAGTGGCACAGAACCCACTGATGACGCCCCTGACGGCCAACATCCTCCAGCCGCTGATCGACATCGCCAACGCGGTGTTGCAGTTCTTCCACGACGACGTCGGCCTCAGCTGGGGAGGGTCGATCATCGCCCTCACCGTCGTCACCCGGGCGGTGCTGCTGCCGCTCACCTACAAACAGCTGAAAGGGATGCGGGCCCTGCAAGCCCTGCAGCCGCAGCTGAAAGAGATCCAGGAGAAGTACAAAAACGACAAACAGCGCATGCAGCAGGAAATGATGCGCTTCTACAAAGAGAACAAAGTCAACCCGCTCGCCTCCTGCATCCCGCTCCTGGCGCAGCTGCCGATCTTCATCACCCTCTTCTTCCTGCTGCGCGACGAGCTCCCGGAAGACATTCTTCCCGGCGAAGAATCCTTCCTCTTCATCAACGATCTGACCGAGAAGGCCGTGGGCGGCGAACTGATCCTTCTCCTGGGCCTCTACATCGGCACCCAGCTGATCTCCGGCATGGTGATGTCGATTACGGCGGATAAAAGCCAGCGCATGCTGCTGTTCGCGCTGCCGATCATCTTCGTCCCCTTCATCCTCAGCTTCCCGGCGGGCCTGATCCTCTACTGGATCACCACCAACATCTGGACGATCGGGCAGCAGCTGGTGATCCAGAAAGTCGTGCCGCCGCCGGCCACCGCCACCCCTGGCGGGGCCGCCGCGGTGCAGACGGCCAAACCACCGCCTCCCCCGCCGCGCAAGAAGAAGAAGCGTCGCTGATTCGAGGGTTGGCGGAGGGGTCGGATACCCCTTCACTCAACTTGCTCGGGTGTATCGCCTTCGGCAGTCCTAGATTGCCTTGACCGAGAAGTACAAGCCGTTCAGGGGTATCCGACCCCTCCTTCAGGCCTCTCCCGCTCTAGATGGGTCAGCCCTTCGGGCGTTTCTTGGCTATTCCGGGGTTGCGCGGGAGGTTCGGCGGGGTTGGGCCCGTCTTGCGGATTACGTGGAGGTGGCGGTGTTCGCTGCCGGCTCTATTGCCTACATCCAAGATCTGCTCGGGGCGCATGGCGAGGGCCTCTGAGGCGTTGGCGAGCTGTTGCTCCTCCTCAGCGTCCCGCTTTCCCTTCCAGGCGATTAAGACGCCATTTGGCTTCAGAAGCGGAGATGCGAGCTCGGCGAGGGTCGATAGGCGGCCTACGGCGCGGGCGGTGATGGCTTCGTAGGCCTCGCGTCCCCCGCCTTTCGCTCGATCCTCGGAGCGCGTATTGAGAACGGTTGCGTTCGGAATTTCGGCGGTCTCGATCGCGCGCCGCATGAACTCGCACTTGCGGCCGACCGACTCGATGAGATCGATCTGGGCGTCCGGCAGGGCAACGGCCAGGACCAGCCCGGGAAAACCGGCCCCCGCGCCGACGTCGGCGATTCGCTCGGCCTGCCGCAGGTCCGCCACCTCGAGGCCGGTGAGGGAGTCGACGACGTGAACCTGCCAGGCCCGCTCGTCGACTACCGAGCTGACCGACGCCCGCTCCTCGGCGAGGAGGGCGAGGATCGTCTCCAGCTTCGCGCGGGCCGCGGCGTCCAGCACCTTGGCTGGATCCGAGCTCACTCGGGAAGGAGGGGCGCGACGATCACGCAGCGACGCGGCTCGTCGCCCTCGCTGTAGGTCTCGATCCCCGGCCGCTCTTTCAGCCGTTCGTGGACCACGCGCCGTTCCTGCGCGCTCATCGGGTCCATCTCGATGACCCGGTTGTTGCTCAGCGCCTGCTCGGCGGCCCGGTCGGCCCGGCCCTCGAGCGTCTCCCGACGGCGCGCCCTGTAGCCGGCAGCGTCGACGATCACCCGTTTGCGCTCCCGCAGCCCCTTGAACGCGGCCTGGTAGCAGAGCAGCTGCAAGGCGTCGATCGTCTGCCCGCGTTTGCCGATCAGGAGGCCGTAGTCGTCCTCTCCCTCCACGGTGAGCAGGATCCGGTCGTCGTCCTCCTCGACGACGACCTCCCCGTCGAGGTCGAGCTCGTCGAGCACGCCCTCGACGAGCTCTTGCGCTCGTTCGGCGGGATCGTCTGGCCAGTCGTAGCTCTCGGGCACGGGCGAGAGGCTATCCCACCGCCTGAAAACGCGCCGGGAATCCACCATCTAGTCTCAGCACCGATGGGCAAGGTCTACGCCGTTGCGAACCAGAAGGGCGGGGTCGGGAAGACGACCACTGCGGTCAACCTGGCCTCCTGCGCGGCCGCCGAGGGCAACCAGACCCTCCTCGTCGACCTCGATCCCCAATGCAACGCGACGGTGGCTCTGGGAGGCGGCAGGGATCTTCACCCTTCCTCCTACGACTGCCTCACCGGTGATACCTCGGTCGCCGAGGCGGCCCGGCCGGCCGGGCCCGACAACCTCTGGCTCGTCCCCGCCAGCCGTGACCTCGCCGGCGCCGCCGTCGAGCTGCCGCGGATCGAGGGGTCCGAGACGCGGCTACGCGAACGCTTGGGCCCCCTGCGGGAGCGCTTTGCGGTGACCCTGCTCGACTGCCCGCCCGCCCTCGGCCCGGTCAGCGTCAACGCCTTGACCGCCGCCGACCGGGTGATCGTGCCCGTGCAGGCCGAGTACCTGGCCCTCGAGGGTCTGGTCCAATTTCTCGAAACCCTGAGCTTGATCAGGCGCGAGTTGAACCCTCAACTTGAGGTTTCGGGTCTGCTGATCACGATGTACGACGAGCGGACTCGCCTCGCCCAGGACGTCGAGGCCGAGCTGCGCGACCACTTCGACGGGATGGTCTTCGAGACGGTGATCCCGCGCAGCGTCAGAGTCGCCGAGTCGCCGAGTTATGGTCTGCCGGTGACCGAGCACGCGCCCAGCTCCCGTGGTTCCGTCGCCTACCGAGCTCTCGCCAAGGAGCTAGCAAGCCGTGGCTAGCGGCCGGCGTGGAATCGGCCGGGGGCTGTCGGCGATCCTGCCCGAAGCGGAGGCCTCGGCCGCCGGAGAGCTGCGGGAGCTGCCGGTCGAGCTGATCAAGCCCAACCCCTCGCAGCCGCGGACGAAATTCGACCAGGAGGCGCTCGACGCCCTGGCGGACTCGATCGGGGCGAGCGGCGTCGTCCAGCCGCTCCTGGTCCGCCCCCTCCCCGACGGCAGCTACGAGTTGGTCGCCGGCGAGCGCCGCTGGCGCGCCGCGCAGCAGGCGGGCCTGGAGAAGGTGCCGGCGGTGGTGCGCGACCAGGCCGAAGCCGAGCGGCTGCAGGCGGCGCTGATCGAGAACATGGTCCGCGAGGACCTCAACCCGGTCGAGGAGGCGAAGGCCTGCGACGCCCTGGTGCGAGAGCTGGGTCTGACCAAAGAGGAGCTGGCGCGGCGGGTCGGTCGCAGCCGCCCCGCCGTCTCCAACCTGATCCGCCTGCTCGAGCTACCCGACGAGGCGCTCGAGCTGCTCGAGGCCGGCGACCTCAGCGAGGGCCACGGCAAGGCGCTGCTCGGAGCCCGCGGCCACGACGTGCGCCGACGCCTCGCCCGCGATGCCGCCCGCGCCGGCTGGTCGGTTCGCGAGACGGAGGAGAGGGTTCGGCTGGCTGGCCAGCCAAAGACCCAGCCACGGCGGGCCCCGGTCGATCCTGACGCGCAAGCCGCCCTACGCGACGTCGCCGACGCGCTCGAGGAGGCGATCGGCCACGAGGTCACGACCCGCGCCAAGGGCGACGCCATCGTCGCCGAGCTGCGCTTCGACGACGTCCGCGACGCTCACGCGCTGGCGCGGCAGCTCCGCAAACGCAGCGGCTGAAGCGCCATCTTCGCCGCTCCTCGTCCCGCCGCTATCATCGGCCGTTCCCGGGCGATTAGCTCAGTTGGTTAGAGCGCGTCTCTGATAAGGACGAGGTCCCTGGTTCGAATCCAGGATCGCCCATCGGACCCTTCCACCGCCGCCGTTCTCCATCCCTCGGGAGCGGGTAGAAGCCGGACCTATACTTTTGGCCGTCCAGCTAGGTCCCAGGAGCTTCTTTTGCAGCAGATGCAGATCTACGGTGTCAGCTTCGACATGGTCGGCAAGCAGCCGATCGTGTTGCTGAAGACCGTTGACGGAAATCGGTTCCTGCCGATCTGGATCGGGCACCCGGAGGCGGCGGCGATCCTGATGAAGCTGCAGGGCGCCTCGACGCCGCGGCCGATGACCCACGACCTGCTCTCCGACGTGCTCGAGAACCTCGACGCGAAGTGCGAGCGGGTCTCCGTCACCGAACTGCGGGACAACACCTTCTACGCCTCGATCACGGTCTCGATCAACGGCTCCGAAGTCGAGATCGACTCGCGACCCTCCGACGCCCTGGCCCTGGCGGTCCGCGTCGCCGCTCCGATCTTCGCCGCCGAGGAGGTAATCGAGGAGTCGGCGATCGAGTTCGAGCACGAGGTCGAGGACACCGAGGAGGTCGTCGACAAATTCAAAGAGTTCCTCGACGAGGTAACCCCGGACGATTTTGCGCAGGGCGACTCTTAGCCGCTAAGCGGCGGCGGGGCGCAGCGCTAGATCCAGAATCTTCTCGACCAGCTGCTCGAAGGAAAGTCCCGCCGCCTCGGCTGCCTGGGGGAGGAGGCTGGTGTCGGTGAGGCCGGGGATCGCGTTCGCCTCCAGCAGCCAGGGGGTGCCCTCGCCGAGGATCAGGTCGATGCGGGCGAAGCCGGTGCAGCCAAGCGCGCGGTATGTGGCGAGGGCGGCCTCGGTGACGGCGCGCTCCTCCTCGGCACTGAGCTCCGCCGGGCAGGCGAAGCGGGTGCGGCCGATCTCGTAGCGTGCCTCGAAGTCGTAGCGGTCGCCCTGGAGGAGGATCGCCTCGACCACCGGCAGCGGCTCGTCGCCGAGGATGCTGACCGCGAGCTCGCGGCCGTCGACGAAGCGCTCGAGCAGGAGGCGGTCGTCGTAGCTGAAGGCGGAGACCAGCGCCTGTGGAACCTCCCCGGGCGAGCGGGCGAACTTGACCCCGAGCGAGGAGCCGCCGCGACTCGGCTTGACGACGAGCGGGAAGCCGAGCGTCCCCTCCAGCCGTCCGAGCGCGTCGGCGGCGCCGAACTCGCGGAAGGCGGTCTGGTTGAAGGCGAACCAGTCGGGGGTGGAGAGGCCGGTCTCCTCGATCGCGTCCTTTGCCTGCACCTTGTCCATGCAGCGGGCGCAGGCTGCGGCGCCGGGGCCGGTGAAGGGAATGCCGAGGATCTCCAGCAGCTCCTGCACGGTGCCGTCCTCGCCGCCGACGCCGTGCATGGCGACGAAGGCGACCTCGGGCGGCTCGGCGACCAGGCGCTTGACCAGGTCCGGGCCGACGTCGATCGGCAGCACCTCGTGGCCGAGCCGCTCCAGCGCGTCCTCGACCCGCGCTCCGGACCGCAGCGAGACCCCGCGCTCCAGCGAACGGCCGCCTTTGAGGACCGCGACCTTCATCCTGCCTCACCCGCTTTGCGGAACGGAACGACGTTCGGCACCGACTCCTCTCTCTGCTCGGCGACGCGGGGCTCGCCCGTCAGGGTCCCGTAGAGCTCGACCTGCTCGGCGATCACCTTGCCGATCCGCCGCACCCCCTCGACGATCTCCTTCTCGTCCACCCCGGAGAAGTTGAGCCGCATCGAGTGGCTGCCGCGGCCGTCGACGTAGGCGGCCTGGCCGGGGACGAAGGCGACGTCGGCGCGCAGCGCCTTTGCCAGCAGGTCGCTGGTGTCGATGTAGTCGGGCAGCGTCGCCCAGATGAAGAGGCCGCCTTCGGGCTCGGTCCAGGTCGCCTCGGCGGGGAAGTAGGTGCGCAGCGCCTCGACCATCGTGTCGCGGCGGTCGCGGTAGATCTCGACCAGGTCGTTGACGTAGTGCTGCCAGCGCCGTTCGGCGAAGTACTCGCGGACGAAGTACTGGGTCAGGGTCGAGGTGCAGAGGTCGGCGGCCTGCTTGCCGAGGACGATCTTCTCCATCACCGGCGGCGGCGCCACCGCCCAGCCGAGGCGGATTCCGGGGGAGAGGATCTTCGAGAAGGTGCCGAGGTAGATGACGAAGTCGCCGCCGTCGAGCTGGTAGAGCGGCGGCATCGGCTCGCCGCCGTAGCGCAGCAGCCCGTAGGGGTTGTCCTCGACCACGAGCAGCTCCTGCGCCCGCGCCAGCTCGACCAGCTGCTGGCGGCGCGGCAGCGACATCGTCACCCCGGCCGGGTTCTGGAAGCTCGGCACCGAGTAGATGAACTTCACCCGCCGCCCTTCCTCGCGCAGCTCCGCCAGCAGCCGCTCCAGGAGCTCGACCTGCATCCCGTCCTCGTCGCATTCGACCTGGACCACGTCGGCCTGGTAGCTGCAGAGGGTCGGGATCGCGCCGGGGTAGGTCGGCGCCTCGCAGATGACGACGTCGCCCGGATCGAGCAGGGTCTTGCAGACGAGGTCGATCGCCTGCTGGCCGCCGGTGGTGACGATGATGTCGTCGAGGTCGGGGAGCATCCCCTCGGCTCCCATCACCTCGAGGATGCAGTCCTTGGTCTCCTCGAACCCCTCGGTCGGCCCGTACTGCAGCGCCTTCGCCGCCGACTTCTGCGCGATCCGGGTCATCTGCGCGGCGAAGCTCTGGGGCGGGAAGGTCGAGGTGTCGGGCAGGCCGCCGGCGAGCGAGATCACCTCCGGCCGCGCGGTGATCGCCATCAGGTCGCGCATCGCCGAGGAGCGCATCACGCCGGTCCGCTCCGCGAACAGCCCGGCGTAGCGCTCGAGGTCGCGGGTGCCGGCGTGGGAACGCCTTCTGTGGGTCGGCTCGGGCACTTCGCTCATCCAGGAAGTGTGGCGGATCGACGCGCCGCCATCGTGGTTAGTTAGGTTTTCGCAATGGACTTGCTCACCGACCTCGGGATCGGCATCGCGATCGGGATGCTGGCCGGCACCGCCGGCACCCACGGCTCCGCCCGCGGGCGGATGACGATCCTCGCCGCCGTGATCGGTCTGATCGCCGGCTTCCTGATGGACGATCTCGGCGGTGCGGTGGCCGCCGCTGTCGGGGCCGCCCTCGGCTGCATCGTGATCAGCGACGTCGTCTACGGCGCCAGCCGCCGCGAGGGCAGCGGTGGTGGAGCGCTCGCCTTCATTGTCGCCCTGGCCGCCGTGATCGTCGCCCTGATCGCCCTCTTCGTCCCGATCGTCGTGATCGTGATCGTGCTGGCGCTGATCTGGCTGGGGATCACCCGCCACCGCCGCGCCCAGCGCAAACACGCCGGCCTCCGCGTCCTCCGATAGCGACGCTCCCTTCGGCGGCTGGCGCCGCCGGGCATCATTCGAACGATGCCGGTCCCGAAGAAGCTCGTCCTCACCTACGTCGACTCGTTGCGGACGGACATGCTCGAACGCGCGATCGCCGAGGAGCGGGCGCCGACCTTCGCCGCCCTGATCGAGCGCGGCGTCCTCGTCCCCGACTGCGTCTCCAGCTTCCCCTCGGTCACCCCCGTCGCCAGCGCCGAGATGGTGACCGGGGTCGGCGCCGACCAGCACTGGATCAGCGGCATGAACTGGTTCCACAGGCTCGAGCGACGCTACGTCGAGTACGGGTCCTCGCTGGATGCGACCCGGGCGTTCGGCGTCTTCCGCGCCCTCTACGACCTCGTCTACAACATGAACCTGGCCCACCTCAGCCCGGAGATCGAGACGGTCTTCGAGAGCCTCGAAGACGTCGGCGAGCGGACCGCGTGCACGCCGTTCCTGATCTACCGCGGGCGGCAGCGGCACGAGGTCTCGCTGGAGGGACTGCTGCGGCGGGCGGTCGACGCGACGAAACTGAAGTTCCACCACCACACCTGGGGGCCTACCGACCTCTTCTACGGCGACCTCTACGCCAGCCGCAAGGTGCCGTGTAAATCCACCTCGATCCCCGGCAACCGCGACGGCTATGCCGCCTGCTGCGCGGCCGAGCTGCTGCGCGAGGACCTCTACGACTTCCTCCTCCTCTCGCTGCCCGACAACGACAACTACTCACACCACCACGGGCCCGAAGCGACGGTCGAGTCGATCGCCAAGGCCGACGCCGCCTTCGCGACCTACGCCGAGGCGGCCGGCGGGCTCGACGAGTTCCTCGAGACGCACGCGGTGATCCTGCTCGCCGACCACTCGCAGACCGACGTGCACCGGGGCCTGCCGCTGGCAGAGCTTCTGGCCTCGGAGTGGTCGGTGCTGCAGCCCTCGGAGGAGCGCCCGGAGACGGCCCAGCTCGCGGTCAGCCCGACCGGCCGGGCGGCGCACGTCTACCTGCTCTCGGGGGAGAGCGAGCCGGCCGAGCCGACCGCGGTGGCGGCGCGGCTGGGGATGATCGAGGGGGTCGACCTGGTCTGCCGGCTGGAGGACGCCGACGGGCTGCCGCTGCGGCGCGAGACCCCGGGGAGGCCGCCCGGCGGCGCCTGGGCCGTGGTCGAGCGAGGGGAGGAGGCGGTTCGCTTCCGGCCCGGCGAGGACGTCGCCGACCTGCGGGGCGGGCGCTGGGAGGTGGAGGGCGAGCTGGCGGCGCTCGAGGCCTCGGTCGAGGACGGCCGGCTCAGCAGCGACGCCTACCCGGACCCGCTGGCGCGGGTCTGGTCGGCGCTGAGCGCGCCCCACGCCGGCGACTTCGTCGTCTCCCTTTCGCCCGGCTTCGAGGCGGTCGACTGGGGCGGCGTCAGCCACGCCGGCGGCGGTAGTCACGGGGCGTTGCACGCGGGCGACTCGCTCGGACCGCTGCTCTTCGTCGGCTGCGGTCCGGACTCCGCCGAGGAGCGCGAGCAGTGGACGCTCCGCGACGTCGCCCCGGTGATCCGCGAACACTTCGGGGTGGCGGCGGAGGCGTGAGGCGCTGCGCGCCCCTGCTCGCGCTGCTGGTCCTGCTCCTCGCCGCCCCGGCGGCGGGCGCGATCACCCCCGTGGAACGGGAGGGAGAGAGGATCACGCGGGAGGAGGCGATCGCCGCCGCTGACGAGGACGCCAAGGTCCGCGAGCAGCGGCGCGAGCACCCCGACCTCGCCGCCACCGCGGCGCTCGACGAGGGCAAGTGGGAGGTCGCCTACTTCGACGCCGGCGAGCAGCTGAACCTGGTCGTCGTCAACCCCGACAGCGGCGAGGTGACGGAGTCGTGGACCGGCCACCAGGTCGCCTGGAAGATGGCGCGCGGCTACTCCGGCGCCTTCGGCCACAAGCTCAACGCCCCCTACGTCTTCCTGCCGCTCTGCCTGATCTTCCTGATCGGGCTGATCGACTGGCGGCGGTTGCGTCGGGTCGCCAACCTCGACCTGCTGGTCCTGCTCGGCTTCGGCGTCTCTCACTACTTCTTCAACCGCGCCGAGATCGGCGTCTCGGTGCCGCTCGTCTACCCGGTGCTCCTCTACCTGCTCGGGCGCTGCCTCTGGATCGGGTGGCGGGGGATGGGGGAGGGCTTGCGGCCGGTCTGGCCGGTGGCCTGGATGATCGTCGCGGCGCTGTTCCTGATGGGGTTCCGGGTCGGCCTCAACGTCGCCGACTCCGGCGCGATCGACGTCGGCTACGCCAGCGTGGTCGGCGCCGACCGGATCGCCCACGGGGAACCGATCTACGACAACTTCCCCGACGACATCGCCAGCGGCGACACCTACGGCCCGGTCAACTACCTCGCCTACGTCCCCTTCGAGGCGATCTGGCCCTGGACCGGAGAGTGGGACGACATCCCCGCCGCCCACGGCGCCGCGATCCTCTTCGACGTAGCCACCTTCCTCCTCCTGATCGTCCTCGCGATGAGGATCCGCCCCGGCCCCCAGGGCCACCGCCTAGCAGCCACTCTCGCCTTCGGCTGGGCTGCCTACCCGTACACGGCCTACGCCCTCGAGTCCAACTCCAACGACTCGCTAATCGCAGCCCTCCTAGTAGCCACCCTCGTATTCGCAGCGAAGCCCCTGGCCCGTGGAGCACTGCTAGCCGCAGCGGTCTGGAGCAAGTTCGTCCCTGCAGTGCTCGCCCCGATGTACTTGACCTATGACAACGGCCCGAGTTCGCCCGGGGGTGTTCGAGCACGACCCCGCGCGCAGGACACCCCCGGGCGCCCAGCGCTTCTGTTCATCTTCGGCGCGCTACTAGTGACTGCCGCAGTAATGGCCTGGCCCACCATCAACCCAGGCTTAGAGACGTTCTACGAACGAGCGATCGAGAGCCAGACCGGCCGCAACTCACCCTTCAGCATCTGGGGCCAAACCTCACTGGAGCCGCTGCGTATCGCCTTGCTGGCCGGACTCGGCGCGCTCTCGATCGCGTTCGCATTCGTTCCCCGCCGCAAGTCCCTGGTACAGCTGGCTGCTCTATCGGCTGCGCTGATGATCCTGCTGCAGCTGACCCTCCAGCACTGGTTCTACCTCTACATAGTGTGGTTCTACCCGCTGCTGCTCATTGCACTGGCTGCATTACCTGCTCGAACGAGTCAGCCAGACCCTGCTGGTTGACCTCGACCAGGCCGCCCATCACCCAGACGTCGTCCTCGGCGGTTTCAAACCGCGTTGGCATATGAGTGATGAGAGAGCGCAGCGCCTGCTCGGGCTTCACCCCGAGGACGCTGGTGCGGGAGCCGGTCATGCCGACGTCGGAGATGAAGGCGGTGCCGCCGGGGAGGACGCGGCCGTCGGCGGTGGGGACGTGGGTGTGGGTGCCGAGCACTGCGGCGACGCGGCCGTCGAGGTGCCAGCCCATCGCCACCTTCTCGCTCGTCACTTCGGCGTGGAAGTCGACGATGACGGCGTCCTGCTCGTGGTGGCTGAGGATCGAGTCGACGGTGTCGAAGGGGGAGCGGGCGACGCGCAGGCCGACGGCGCCGCTGAGGTTGACCACCCGCACCCGCATCCCGTCGACCTCGACCACCGTGTGGCCGCGGCCGGGGTTCGCCTGCGGGTAGTTGGCGGGGCGGATCACCCGCTGCTCGGAGTCGAGGAACTCGTAGGCCTCGCGGTGGCGGTAGACGTGGTTGCCGGTGGTGATCACGTCGACACCCAGATCGAAGAAGTCGTTCGCGGTCCGTTCGGTGATGCCGACCCCGCCGGCCGAGTTCTCGCCGTTGACGATCACGAGGTCGGGTCCGTGGCGTTCGCGCAGCGCCGGCATCGCTTCGCGCAACCCTTGCCGACCCGGGCTCCCAACCACGTCGCCGATGAACAGGACCTTCATCCTCAGATGACCTTATCTGCGGGCTTGGCCCCGGACAGGCTCGACCGCCTAAACGGTGGCGAAACGCCTAAGCGCCAGCCGCGCCAGGACCGCGTAGGCGACGAAGAGGATCGCCAGGTGGAGGAGCGGCTCGCCGATCCCCGGCCCCGCCTCGTCGAGCGCGGCGGTGATCGCTTCCAGCGCCGGCTTGAACGGGAACAGCGCGGTGAGGTAGCGGATCGCGTCGAAGACGGCGGGGCTGACCGCGCCCGAGGGGACGAGCGAGAGGAAGGCGATCGGCAGGGTGACCATGAAGGCGAGCAGGGACACGGCCCGCACCTCACGCCCCGCCGCCCCGAGCGCCGCCCCCGCCGCCCCGAGCGCCGCGCCGCTGGCGAGGATCGCGAGCAGCCACAGCCCCACCCGCCCCAGATCGAGCGGGACGAAGATCCTCATCCCCAACAGCATCAACAGGGTCACCACCAATCCCACCGCGATCCCGAGCAGGACCTTCTCCCCGAGGAGTCCGTTGCTGGAGACGAGCCCGCGGGTGAGGCGGGCGAAGGCGTTCTCCTCTCGCTCCAGCGCCAGCGAGCCCGCCACCAGGAGGACGACGACGAAGGCGAGCGTCAGCGTCGCCGCAACCGCGATCGCGAAGATCTCCAGCGGCGGCGACTTCCCTCCGACCGTGACCTTGTCGACTTTGATCGGTTGCGCCAGGCGGTCGATCAGCGGTTTGGCGACGTCGAGGTTTTCGCGCGCCCGGGAGGCGAACTCGGTCACTTCTTCCAGCGCCGGCCGCAGCGAGGGGGGGAGGGCCGGCGCCACCTGTTCGAGGATCCGCGCGCTCGCCTGCAGCCCGAGGATCGGGATCGTTTCCCCGAGGAACTCGAGCTCGCCGCCCCGGACCAGCAGCCCCAGGTAACGACCTCCTTCGTTGCCGATCCGCCGCGCGATCCTCAGGTTCGCTTCGGCCAGCAGGGTCGTGATCCGGTCGTCGACGAGTTCGGCCTTGACCGCGTTTTCCTCGTTGACGAGGATCTCGACTTCGGGCACGCCCGGGGTCAGGGTCGAGAGCGAGTTGATCTTGTTCACCAGGTCCGCCGGCAGGACCAGCGCCGCCAGCACGTCGCCGGATTCGACCTTGCTCATCGCCTCCTCGCGGTCGTCGACGAAGACGCACTCGACCCGCTCGCAGATCTGCTCCCTGACGTTCGCCTTCGGCAGCTCCTGGCCGCCGACGTTGATCCGGGTGTCCGGCGGCACTTCGTTGAGGAACGCGACCCGCGGGTCTTCCGGGCCGCGCGAGATCGCGAACCCGACGAGGACCGCGATCAGGATCGGGTAGGCGACGAGGAGCACCGCCTGCAGGGGAGAGCGGCGCAGGATCTGCAAGTCCTTCAGCAGCAGCCAGCGGACGCCGCGCATCAGTGCCCCCGGTGCTGGAGGTAGGCGACGAAGGCGGTCTCGAAGTCGCGGTCGGCGGACTCGGGCGCCTCCCGGCGCACCGCTTCGCGCAGTTCGTCCGCGGAGCCGTCGAAGAGCGACTCGCCGTCGGCGAGGACCAGCACCCGGCCGCCGTAGCGCTCGGCCTCCTGGATGTCGTGGGTGGAGAAGATCACGGTGGTGCCGTGGCCGGCGAGGCCGGAGACGAACTCCCAGAGACGGGCCCGCTGCCGCGGGTCCAGTCCGACGCTGGGCTCGTCGAGGAGCAGCACCGCCGGCCGCGAGAGCAGCCCGATCGCGATGTTGATCCGCTGCTGGTTGCCGCCGGAGAGGCGGGCGACGATCTCCCCGCGGCGCTCTCGCAGCCCGGTCAGCTCCAGCATCTCCTCGGTCGAGGCGCGCGGATCCTCGTGTCCCTCCAGCCGCGCGAAGAGGAGCAGGTTCTCCTCCACCGTCAGTCGCCGGTAGAGCGCCGCCTGCTGCGGCACCCAGCCGACGGCACCCTCAGAACTACTCACCTCTCCCTCGTCTGGTTTGGAGATCTCCGCGAGGATCGACAGCAGCGTCGTCTTCCCTGCCCCGTTCGGCCCGATGATCGCCACGAGTTCCCCGGGACCTGCCTCCAGCGAGACCCCTCGCAGGGCTTCCCTATCGCCGAAGCGCTTGACGATGCCCGTGGCCCGCACGGCGGACAAGCTACTGGCCTTCCGTAAACTCGGACCGATGCCGTTTCCAAGTACCCGTATGCGCCGGATGCGGCGCACCGACACGCTGCGCGGCCTCGTCCGTGAGACGGAGCTGTCTCCTGCCCACCTGATCCAGCCCGCTTTCGTCGTGGCCGGCGAGGGAGTGCGGGAGGAGGTCCCCTCGATGCCGGGGATCGAGCGCTTCTCGATCAACAACCTGGTCGAGGAGGCGGGTGAGATAGCGGCGGCGGGGATCGGCACCTTGATGCTGTTCGGCGTCCCCGCGGCAAAGGACGAGTTCGGCACCGGCGCCTACGACGATGAGGGAATCGTGCAGATGGCGGTGCGGGCGCTGAAGGAGGCTCACCCCGACCTGATGGTGATGACCGATGTCTGCCTCTGCGAGTACACCTCGCACGGCCACTGCGGCGTCGTCCGCGAGGGCGAGGTCGACAACGACGTCACCGTCGAGCTGCTGGCGAAAACGGCGATCTCCCACGCCGAGGCCGGCGCCGACGCGGTCGCCCCCAGCGACATGATGGACGGCCGGATCGGCTCGATCCGCTTCCAGCTCGACGAGGAGGGGCACCCCAACGTCCCGGTCGTCGCTTACAGCGCGAAGTACGCCTCGGCGTTCTACGGGCCCTTCCGCGACGCCGCCGAGTCGACGCCGGAGTTCGGCGACCGCCGCGGCTACCAGATGGACCCCGCCAACGCCGCCGAAGCGGTGCGCGAGGCCGAACTCGACCTCGACGAGGGAGCCGACATGCTGATGGTGAAGCCGGCCCTCCCCTACCTTGACGTCGTGCGCCGGGTCAAAGAGGCGACCGGTGCCCCCGTCGCCGCTTACCACGTCTCCGGCGAGTACTCGATGCTGAAGGCGGCGGCTGGCAACGGCTGGATCGACGAGCGCGCCGCGGTGGTCGAGGCGCTGACCTCGATCCGCCGCGCCGGCGCCGACGCGATCGTCACCTACTACGCGAAGGAGGCCGCGGCATGGCTTCGGTAAAGGTCCCGCAGTCGAAGGCGCGGAGCCGCAAGGACGGCTCGGCGATCCCGCTCGACGAGACCGACAAGCGGCTGATGAACCTGCTGCAGTCGAACTTCCCGCTCGACCCCGAACCGTTCGCCCTCGTCGCCGCGGAGGCCGAGCTGGAGCTCGACGACGTCCTCGGCCGCACCCAGCGCCTGCTCGACGGGCGGATCATCCGCGAGATCACGCCGATCTTCGACACCCGCGCGCTCGGCTACGACTCGATGCTGGTGGCGGCGAAAGTCGACGCCGAGAACCCGCAGCGGGCGGCGAGGATCGTCAACGCCCACCCCGGCGTCTCCCACAACTACCTGCGCACCCACGAGTTCAACCTCTGGTTCACGATCGCCACCCCGCCCGACTCGAAGCTCGGGTTGAGGGGGACGCTGGACGCGCTGATGGCGGAGACCGGGGCGGAGTCGATGCGGGAGCTGCCGACCCTGACCCTGTTCAAAATCAACATGAACCTGGAGATGGAGAAGGGGACCGAGGCGCTTGCCGCCCCGGTCGAAGCGGCGCCGCCGCGCGAGCTCGAACCGCAGCCCTACGACGAGGACGACATCGCCCTGATCAAGGCCCTGCAGGGGCCGATGGACGCGGTCGCCCGTCCCTACGACGCCGCCGCCCAGGAGCTCGGCGTCTCGACCGAGGAAGTGCTCGACCGCCTGCGCGGGATGGTCGACCGCAAGATCCTGCGCCGGGTCGCGGCGATCCTCTACCACCGCCGCGCCGGCTTCTCGGCCAACGGGATGGGCGTCTGGAAGGTGCCGGAGGACGAGATCCTCGAGGTCGGCGGCCGCATGGCCTCCTTCCGCGGCATCTCCCACTGCTACCAGCGGCCGACCTACGAGGACTGGCCCTACAGCGTCTTCACGATGGCCCACGGCCGCTCGAAAGAGGAGTGCGACGCGATCCTCGACTCGATCGCCGCCGAGTGCGGGATGGGGCCGGACGACCGCGCCACCCTCTACTCCTCGACCGAGTACAAGAAGATCCGCCTCCACTACTTCACCGAGGACTACGCGCGCTGGGAGGCCGAGCATTCATAAAGGCGAGGGGAGCGGCGCTGTTGATGGTCACTTCGCGCGCGCCCAGGAGTTCCTGCCGGGCGGGGTGAACTCGCCGGTGCGGGCGATGCGGCAGATCGGCCGCGACCCGATCTTCGTCGACCGCGGCGAAGGCTGCTGGCTCTACGACGTCGAGGGCAACCGCTACGTCGACTGGATCGGCTCCTGGGGACCGATGATCCTCGGCCACGCCGAGCCCTCGGTCGTCGCGGCGGTGATCGAAGCGGCGAAACGGGGGACGAGCTTCGGCGCCGCGACCCTGGCCGAGGTGCGGCTGGCCGAGGAGGTGGCGGCGCGCTTCCCCTCGGTCGAGATGGTGCGGATGACCAGCTCCGGGACCGAGGCGGCGATGAGCGCGGTGCGGCTGGCGCGGGCGATCACCGGCCGTGAGGTCGTGGTCAAGTTCGCCGGCGCCTACCACGGCCACTCCGACGGGCTGCTGGCCGACGCCGGCTCGGGACTGGCGACGCTGGCGGTGCCGGGCAGCCCCGGCGTGATCGCGGCGCAGGCGGCGAGCACGGTGGTGGTGCCGTGGAACGACCGCGAGGCGGTGAGCCGGGCCCTGGCGGAGCACGAGGTGGCGGCGCTCCTAGCGGAGCCGATCGCCGCCAACATGGGCGTGGTCCCGCCCGCCGACGGCTACCTCGAGTTCCTCCGCGAGGCGACCCGCGAGGCGGGCGCGCTGCTGGTCTTCGACGAGGTGATCACCGGCTTCCGCGTCGCCCGCGGCGGCGCTCAGGAGCTGTTCGGGGTCGAACCGGACCTGACGGTGATGGGCAAGGTGATCGGCGGCGGCCTGCCGGCGGCGGCCTACGCCGGCCCGCGCGAGCACATGGAACGGATCGCGCCCGCCGGCGACGTCTATCAGGCGGGCACGCTCTCCGGGAACCCCCTGGCGGTCGCCGCCGGGCTGGCGACGCTGGAGCAGCTGGACGCCGCCGCCTACGAGCGCCTGGGGCAGCTCACCGACCGGCTCACCCGCGGCTTCGAGGAGCTGGCGGCGGACCGGCCGCTGCAGGTTGCCGCCGCGCCCGGGCTGGTCACCCTTTTCTTCAGCGAGGTCCCGGTCGTCGACTTCGCGACGGCCACCGCCTGCGACGTCGAGGCCCATGCCCGCTTCTGCCGGGCGCTGCTCGAACGCGGCGTCTACCCGCCGCCGGCGCAGTACGAGGCCTGGTTCGTCTCCCTCGCCCACGACGAGGCGGTCGTCGACCAGACGCTCGAAGCCGTCGCCGAGGCGCTCGACGAGGCCTTGGCGTGAACGCGCTGCAGACGCTGGCAGAGCAGCTGCGGAGCGAGGAGACGCCGATCTCCCCCCACGTCGTCGACCCGACCGAGCCGCCGGAGCTCGGCGAGCTGGCCGGCGGCGGCGAGTACGCGCTCGTCGTCGAGGCCGTCCGCGAGGGATACCTCCTCCACTACGAGCAGCCGCGCCTGCTCGCCGGCCACGATTCCGACCTCGCCCTGCTCGCCGGCGACTACCTCTACGCCCTCGGCCTCGACCGCCTCGCCACCCTCGGTGACACCCGCGCGGTCGCAATCCTCTCCGACCTGATCAGCGAGTGCGCCCAGCTGCAGGCGGAGGGTCGCTCCGACGCGATTCCAGAGCTGTGGCGAACCGCGGCAGATGAAATCGCAGCTTCTCGAGGCGGGTCTTCCTGAAACCCTGGCAAACAGCGAGGGAAAGAGCAGACCTTACGCATACAAAACATTGCGTAGTGTCAGTAAAATGCCTCTGCTTCGCCCTGGCGAAGTAGACGCCCCCGTAGCTCAGCAAGGACAGAGCATCCATCTCGCAGTGGAAGGTCCCGGGTTCGAGTCCCGGCGGGGGCCTGCAAAGCAGAACCCATATTCGCCAGATCGCAAGCGCCTTTCGATAGGCTTGAGTGACTGCGAGATGGATGTCCCGGTGCTGGGCTGACCCTCTGTCTTGAGGGGAGGTTCCCGACCAAGACATTCGTTCACGACAGGCCCGCTTCGGCGGGCCTGTCGTGTTTTTTCCTGGTTCTCAGAGCGGCCTCCCCGAAGATTGCCCTCTGTGACGCAGGTCACACCCTTGAAGCAATAGACTTCGAAGCCCTACGCGGACCGACCTGTGGCAGACGACGCGAACAAAGTGAACGGGGCTGAGGAGGCCTCAGTGAAGGAGCGGGTGAAGCCCGACCCTCCCGGCTATTTCGAGGGAGAGTCGATGACGCGCCGCCGCGTCTTCACGATCGCGTCCCAGGGCATCGGTGGCCTGGCTGCCGCCGGGATCATCCTCCCGGCCGTCGGCTTCGCCGTCGCGCCGATCTTCCACCGCGGTAAGGAACGCTGGGAGGCCGTCGGCCCCATTTCGGACTTCGTCGAGGACACCTACCGCCAGGTCGTCTTCACCGAGACCGAGGGGATCGGCGACGCCGGCAAGACGACCGCCTACGTCCGCAAGGGCTCCGCCGAGCTCGATGAGAACCCGGGCGAACCCATCGCCGTCTCCAACCGCTGCGCCCACCTCGGCTGCCCGGTCCGCTTCGTCGAGGCCGCCGGCAACTTCATCTGCCCTTGCCACGGTGGCGTCTACGACTTCGTCGGCAAAGTCCTCGGCGGCCCGCCGGTGCGTCCGCTGGACCGTTTCCAGACCCGCGTCCGCCGCGGCCAGGTCGAAATCGGCCCGCGCTACAGCGTCACCTCGCAGCTGGAGCCGGTTCGCGCCCGTGATCCTGGGGAGTTCACCGGCGGGATCTGGGAGTACCTCTACCCGCCGCGTCCCTCTACCTTCCCTGCGCCCTGATGCCGAGCTTCCCGAAACCCAAGATTCCGGACGCCATCGTCCCGCCGCCATTGCGCAAACCGGGCAAGCCCGGCAGCGGCGGCACTCCCAAGGGCCAGGCGCCCGACGATCTGAAGACCGCCCCGCCGGAGCGGCCGTCCCACGGCGACAAGCTGCTCGAGATGGGCAAAGAGGCGCCGATCGACGCGCTCGGCTGGGTCGACCAGCGGCTCGCCGCCAGCGGCTTCCTCACCGGGATGCTCTACCGCAAGGTGCCGAAAGGGACCAACTGGTTCTACACGCTCGGCTCCGCGACGCTCTTCGCCTTCATCGTCCAGGCCGTCACCGGCGTCTTCCTGGCGATGTTCTACGTGCCCTCGGCGACCCAGGCCTACGACTCGATCGCCCGCATCAACAACGAGGTTCCCCTCGGCCAGCTGGTGCACGGGATGCACAAATGGGGCGCCTCGGTGATGGTGATCCTGATCTTCCTGCACATGGGGCGCACCTTCTTCTTCGGCGCCTACAAGTACCCGCGCGAGCTCAACTGGGTGATCGGCGTGGTGCTGCTGATCCTGACGATGACGATGGCCTTCACCGGCTATCTGCTGCCGTTCGACCAGCGCTCCTTCTGGGCCTCGATCGTCGGCATCAACATCAACGGCACCGGCCCCGTGGTGGGCCCGTACCTGAGCGACTTCCTCCGCGCCGGCCCCGAGCTCGGCGCAACCACCCTCGCCCGCTTCTACGCGATCCATATGTTGTTGGTGCCCGGGGCGATCATCGCCCTGATCGGCGCTCACATGTATCTGGTGGTCAAGCTCGGCACCACGGCGCCGCCGTGGGTCAAAGCCGAACGGCCGAAAGTCGCCGCCCCGGTCTCCCAGCTCGAGGCCGGCGCCAACGGCAACGGCCGGGTCAACGGCTCCGGCGTCAACGGCGCCCGCACCCAGGGTGAGCCGGTCGACGGCGAGGGCGACGGAGCGGGCTCCGCATGAAGCCCCAGGACAAGCAGAAGTACCTCGAGGAGTACGAGCTTCTGAAGAAGAAGGGGAAGCCGTTCTTCCCCTACGCGGTGATGAAGGACTCGGTGATGGCGGTGATCGTCGTCGCCGTGATCATCGCGATGGCGGTCATCCTCGGCGCCGAGCAGGGGCCGAAGGCGGACCCGACCTCGACCACCTACGTGCCGCGCCCCGAGTGGTACTTCTTCTTCCTCTTCGAGCTCCTGCGCGTGATCAAACCGCCGGAGCTGGTCCCGATCGCGACGATCGGAATCCCGACCATCTGCATGGTCCTGCTCTTGCTGCTGCCCTTCTACGATCGCGGGCCCGAGCGGCGCCCGGAGCGGCGCCCGATCGCCACCACGGCGGGCATCCTGACGATCATCGCGATGGGCTACCTGACCTACCTCGGCGCGATCGGCGGCTCGCCGACCGAGGTCGAGATGAACGTCTCGGCCAAATACGAGGAAGGCAAAGAGATCACCGCCGGGGCCGGCTGCCTCGCCTGCCACCAGCTCGGCGAGAACGGCAACCACGGGCCCGGTCCGGAGCTGACCCACATCGCTTCGCGGGTGCCGCGGGCGGCGATCATCCGCTCGGTGGAAATCGGCCCGGGCATCATGCCCTCCTACCGCGACCTGCCGCCGAAAAAGATCGAAGCGCTGGCGAACTTCCTCTCCTCGCTCGATTAGAAGGCGGTCGGGACGGGGCAGCGCCCTGAATCCCATGGACACGATCAACGACAACCGCCACTCGCCGGACTTCGCCGGTCAGGTCAACCGGATGTTCGACCGCGTCGCCGGGCGCTACGACGCGCTCAACTCGCTGATGACGGCGGGGCTGCACCACCGCTGGCGCGAGCGCGCCGCCGCCCAGACCGAGCTGGGGCCGGGCGACTCCGCCCTCGACGTCTGCTGCGGCACCGGCGACCTGGCGCTCGAGCTGGCGGGCCTCGTCGCCCCCGGCGGCCACGTCGTCGGTTGCGACTTCTCCGAGCCGATGCTGGACCTGGCGCGGGAGAAGACGGCCGAGCGGGGCATCGACGCTGTCCGCTTCGAATGGGCCGACGCGCTGGAGCTTCCCTACGACGGCGAGCGTTTCGACGCCGTCACCGTCGGTTTCGGCGTCCGCAACCTCGCCGACCTCGACCGCGGGCTGCGGGAGATGGCGCGGGTGCTGAAACCCGGCGGCCGCGCCGTGATCCTCGAGATCACCCAGCCGACCCGGCCGCCGCTCTCGCTCTTCTACTCGCTCTGGTTCGACCGCATCGTGCCGCTGCTCGGCGCCCTCTCCAGCAACCCGGAGGCCTACTCCTACCTGCCGGAGTCGGTCCGCAGCTTCCCCAGCCCCGGCGGCCTGGCCGAGAAGATGGACGCCGCCGGCTTCGAGCGGATCCGCTACACGGTGCTCGCCGGCGGGATCATCGCGATCCACAGCGGCGTCCGCGGGTGACGCGCCCCTCTTCCGTCCCGCCGCCGGTAACGGAAGTCCTCGACGCCTCCAGCCGCTGGCTGCCGGCGCGCCTGGGCGAGGTCGAGAAGCTGCTCCGCGGGGCGATCTCCGACCACGGCGAGACGCTGGGGAAGGATGCCACGGCGACCCTCGACGCCGGCGGCAAGCGGTTGCGGCCGATGCTGGTCCTGCTCTGCGGCGGCCCGGATCGGAGCGAGGCCGCGGTCCCCGCCGCGGCGGCGATCGAGCTGATCCACATGGCGACCCTGGTCCACGACGACGTCCTCGACGACGCGCCGCTGCGCCGGGGGCTGCCGACCGTCGCCGCCACCTCCGGCCGCGACCGCGCCGTCGCCACCGGCGACCTGCTGTTCTCCCGCGCCTTCGCGCTGCTCGCGGAGGCGGAGGACGCGCGCTCGGTCGCGCTGCTCGCCGATGCCTCGGTGGCGCTGGCCCGCGGCGAGCTCGCCCAGCGCCGCGACGCCTTCGACCTCGGCATCGACGAGGAGCGCTACCTCACCCGCTGCCGGCTGAAGACCGCGCGCCTGTTCGAGTGCGCCTGCCTGCTCGGCCACGACGACGAGGCGCTGCGCGAGTTCGGCGCCGGCATCGGCCTCGCCTTCCAGCTCCTCGATGACGTCCTCGACGTCAGCGGCCCGCCGGAGCGGACCGGCAAGGCGCGCGGCACCGATCTCCTCGACGGCACCGTCACCCTGCCGCTGATCGAGGCGGCCGCCGGCGATCCCGGCATCCGCGAGGTCGACCTCCGCGCCCTCGACGCCGCTGCGGCGGAGCAGCTGTGCGACCGCATCGCCGCCACCGGCGCCCTCGACCGCGTCCGCGAGCGGGCCCTCGCGATGGTCGCCGAAGCGAAGGCGGCCCTGGGGCGAGCTGGGCTGGAGCCCGAGCAGCGCCAGCTCCTGGCGCTGGTCGCCGACGGCGTAGTCCAGCGCTACAGCTAGCCCCGCGGCATCATCTACTGCTCCTGCTCGGTGGGGCGGATGAGGATCTCGTTGATGGCGACGTGGCTGGGGCGGGTGACCACGTAGGCGATCGCCTCGGCGATGTCCTCGGCCTGGAGGACGTCCATGTCGGTGAAGCGCTGCTCGATCTGCTCCCTCACCTCGGGCCGGTTGTGGCTCTGCAGCTCGGTCGCAACCGCCCCCGGCTCGACCAGGGAGACGCGGACGTGGCGGCGGGTCACCTCCTGGCGCAGCGACTCGCTGAAGGCACCGACCCCGAACTTGGTCGCGTTGTAGACGCCGCTGCCCTTGCGGGCGATCCGGCCGGCGACGGAGGAGATGTTGATCAGGTCGGCGACCCGGCGCGGGTCCCGCTCGGCGGCCTCGCTCAGGTGCGGGAGGGCGGCGCGGGCGGTGTACATGAGGCCGAGCAGGTTGACCTCGATCATCTGCTCCCATTCCTCGACCGGCGCCGCGGCAATCGGCCCCAGCAGCATCACCCCGGCGTTGTTGACGAGGACGTCGAGCCGGCCGAGCTCCTCGACCGCCCGGCCCACCGCTGCCTCGGCCTGCTCGCGCTCGGAGACGTCCGCCTCGATCGGCAGAGCGGTTCCGCCGGCCGCGGCGATCTCGCCGGCGAGGCTCTCGAGCCGGTCCGCGCGGCGGGCGACCAGCGCCACCGACGCTCCTTGCGCCGCCAGGGTGCGCGCCGTCGCCTGACCGATGCCACTGGAGGCGCCGGTAACCAGCGCCACGGTCTCTTGAAGCTCGGCCATACCCACCTGGAACCCCCAACGGGAGGGTCGAAACGCGCTGATAGTGATCCGGGCGCCAGGCCGCCCCGTTACCATGGGTGAGATGCCAGGAAACATCGGACTTCCAGAGATCGCAATCGTCCTCATCATCGCCCTGCTCGTCTTCGGGCCCAAACGCCTCCCGGAGCTTGGCCGCAGCCTTGGCCGCGGCATCCGCGAGTTCAAAGGCTCGGTCACCGGCGATCACGACAATGATCGCGACAACGACCGTGACGAGGACGAGAAGCCACGACTCGAGTCGGAGTCGGCGAAGGTCCACGGCGATCCGGCCGACGCGGAGATACTCCGCAACAAATCTGGCTGAGGGCGAGGATGGCCCGCCGCGTCAAGGCGGTCTCGCACGAGGATCGCCTCACCCTCGTCGAGCACCTCGACGAGCTGCGCACGCGGCTGATCGTCTGCATCGTCGTCTTCGGCGTCGCCCTGGCGCTCTGCTTCTGGCAGAACAACCTCCTGCTCGACATCGCCGCCGGTCCGCTGCCCGACGACCGTGATCAGCTGACCACCTTCAGTCCCACCGAGCCGTTCACCACCACCCTCACCGTCTCCGCCTACGCCGCGATCGTGCTCTCGCTGCCGGTCGTGCTCTGGCAGCTCTACGCCTACGTCCTGCCCGCCTTCAGCCAGACCGAGCGGCGGGTGGTCCTGCCGCTCCTGCTGCTCTTCCCGGTCCTCTTCATCGCCGGCCTCGCCTTCGCCTATTTCGTGGTGATGCCGGCGGCGGTCAACTTCCTGCTCGACTTCAACGACGACCAGTTCAACATCCAGCTCCGGGCCCGCGAGTACTACAGCTTCTTCTCGATGACGGAGATCGCCTGCGCTCTGATGTTCCAGCTGCCGCTGGTGATCATCGCGGTCACCCGGCTCGGAATCGTCAGCCCCGACCAGCTCGCCCAGAACCGCCGCTACGCCTACCTGGTGATCGCGATCCTCGCCGCCGCCCTGCCCGGCGTCGACCCGGTCACGATGCTGATCGAGATGGTCCCGCTGCTTGTTCTATTTGAGCTGAGTATCCTGCTCGCACGGGTCCTGGGACGGCCGCCTCGAGGTGCCGGCCTGGGAGAGCCCTCAACTCAGGAGTAGGGAGAGATGGCGCAAGGCGACAACGAGCACCGAATGCTGTTCGACCTCCGTGGTAAACGGAGGAACGTCGTCAAAGTCGTCTACGCGACGCTCGCGGTGCTGATGGGGCTGAGCCTCTTCCTCGTCATCGGCGGCTTCAACATCGCCGAACTCTTCCAGAGCGACAACACCGCCGGCGAAGCCGCCGAGCAGTTCGAAGAGCAGCAGGAGCGGATCGAGGCCAAACTGGTCAAAGACCCGGAAAACCCCAACCTGCTGGTGGCGCTGACCCGCGCCCAGATCAACACCGGCAACAGCCTCGTCTCGGTCGAAGACAACGGGCAGCAGGTGATGACGGTGGGGGCGATCCAGGAGTTCCGCAAGGCAAGCGACACCTGGACCAAGTACCTGGAAGCGACCGACGAGCCTTCGGCCTCGTTGGCGTTGCTGGTCGCGCCGACGATATTCAGGCTGGCGGAAACCTCGCGCTCGCTCCAGGAAGCGAGGAATACCGTCACCGAAGCGGCGGAGGTGCAAAAACTCGTCACCAAACTGCAGCCGAGCCTCAACTCCTACAGCACCCTCGCCTACTACACCTACTTCACCGGTGACTTCAAAGCCGCGGAGGCAGCCGAAGAGAAAGCCAAGAGCTTCACCAAAACCAAAGCGGAAGCCGAAAGCGTGGAGAAACAGCTGGAAGAAGTTCGCCAGCGCTCCAGAGAATTCGACAAAGAAGTCAAACAAGCCGAACAGCAGGCGAAAGCCGCCGGCGGCGCCGGCGGCGCACCCGAACAGCTGGAACCTGGGCAGAACCCGCTGGGCGGCGGCCTCAGCGGCCTGGGCGAATAGCCGGGCGGGGAATCCGCCTGCAGCTAGATGGGCCGTGTTGGGCTCGAACCAACGACCTTGAGATTAAGAGTCTCCTGCTCTACCAACTGAGCTAACGGCCCCGGGACGGGCAAGTATAGGAAGGTCCGCCACTCGGGCGAGGGGAGCCCTTCCCGCCGCCGCGACCTATTTGGAGTGGCAATATTTTTCGACCAGGCCGTCGATGATCGTGCCGTCTTCGAAGGTGAAGCGGCCGTGCGTCTCGAGGATGTTGTCGCTGCAGCGGGCGGAGACGTAGCTGCGTTGGCGGCCGCCGGCGCGGTAGCGGCGGCCGATCTCGACGTCGACGTGGGTGATCACCCCGGCACCGCCGGCGATCGGCGGCAGGTCGAGCCGGGCGCGGTAGCGGAAGGCGCCGCCGCGCCGTTCGATCGGGACGACGATCGCGTAGGTCTCGGTGACGGGAGCGCTGAGCCGCGCGTGGAGGATGGCGGTGGGCACCCCAGCGAGCCGCGGCCCGTTGAAGACGGTCAGATCCGAGCGCGCCGCCACCGAGCCCCCCGGGACGCCGATCCGAGCCCCGACTTCGCCGGTGCCGACGATCGCCCCGCGGCAGGTGGCCCGCGCCTGGGCGGTGTTCGCTTCGTCGATTGAGTCCGGAGCGCAGGTCGGCAGGCCGGCGACGCCGAGCCGGCCGTCGCGGTCGAAGCTGATCAGCGCCTGTTTCAGAACCGGCACCGGGCGGCCGTTCCTGCCGGAGATGTCGACCCGCCCGTGGAACTCGATCGGGGCGTAGCGCTGCCGCGGCAGCGTCTGCGGCTGGAAGCCGCCGTCGGCGCGGAGGACGACGTCGTCGACTTCGACCAGGGCGCCGGTGGCGGTGCCCGCCACGGCCGCGACCGCCAGCAGGGCCAGCAGCCCGATCCTTCTCAGCGCGGGAAGTGGCACGGCGAGGTGAGCGTCGCGGGGAAGAAGTCCCCGTTGGTGAACCGGATGCTCCCTTCCACCTGCAGCCGACCGCCGGCGCAGTAGGCGTTGAGGTAGCCGACCTCCTTGCCGCCGCGTTTGCGGGTCGCGCCGACGTTGGCTTCGGCGAGGACGGGCGCGCCGTAGCCGCCGGCGATCGGCGGGATCGCGACCCGGGCCCGATAGCCGTAGCGACCCTGGCCCACCCGCTCGATCACGATCGGGACGACGAGGGACTTGGGGGCGGGAACGGTCTCGTAGGCGTGGGCGATCAGCGTCGGCCGTCCTCCGGCCCGGGGGCCGTTGAAGAACGAGAGGGGGGAGGAGATGCGAAACGGCGCCCGCCCGGGCATCGTCACCAGCGCTTTGACGACCCCCTTGCCGACGAGGGCGCCGGCGCAGCGCTGCCGGGCCTGCGGGGTGGTGACGGCGCCTTCGAGCTTGGCGGTCGGGCAGACCGCGAAGGCCTTGCTGTTGACGAAGCCGTGTTTGTCGACCAGGAAGTCGATCGATTCCAGCGTCGGCGGCGTCGAGCCGTCCTTGGTGCCGACCCTGGTGACGCTGCGGAGGGTGATCGGGGCGCCGCCGCGCTTGGGCAGCTCGCGGGGCTGGACCGTCGCGGTGGCGCTGACGAATTTGGGCCCGATTTCAGCGGTCAGCGCGTAAGCCGTCGCGCAGGCCGCCACCGCCAGGACGGCGGCGAGCGCGGCGGCCTTGCGAAACGGTCCCCTCAAACGGTCACTTCCCCGTGCATCGTTTGAAGATCGAGCCCTGGAGACGGGTGCCGTCTTTGAAGTCGACCCGGACTTTCGCCTGCAGGCGGCCGTCCGGGCAGCCGGCGTTGGCGTAGCTCAGCTTCTCCCCCTTGAACTTCCATTCGCGCCCGATTTTCAGCCGCGCGTAGAGGGGGATGCCGGAGCCGCCGGCGATTTTCGGGATTTTCGCCACGGTCTTGAACCCGTAGCGGCCGTCGTTCACCCGCTGGATCTCGATCGGGACGATGAAGGTGGTGGGGGCGGGCACGGTCAGGTGGGCGTGCGCCAGGACCACCGGGTTGCCGTTTTTCGGCTTCGCGTTGAAGAGGGTGATCGCCGAGGAGGCGGGGATCGGCGGCTGTTCGGGGAAGACGACGACGGCTTTGCCGAGCCCTTTGCCGATGATCGCCCCCGGGCAGAGCTTGCGAGCCTGCGGGACGGTGGTCGCCGCCAGTTTCCCGGGCGTGCAGACCGGCAGTCCCCGCGTCTCCACTTCGCCGTGTTTGTCGAACCAGATCGTCACCGTCTCCGTGATCGGCGGCAGCGAGCCGTCAGCGGTCGAGACTTCGCCGTAGCCCTGCAGCTTGATCGGCGCGAACCCTTTTTTCGGCAGCGTCGTCGGCGTGAAGCCACCATCGGTGGTGACGACGATATTCCCCGCCCGCAGCACGATGGCAGCCGCCGAACCGGCGATCACGAGCACCGCCACCAAAGCCAGCACGTGCACCCTTAACAAAGTCTTCCGCACCTAATCCTCCCTACAGGTTGGCTGTACCGCCAAACTACCAGCCGTGGGAAGGAGGATAGGCAGGGTACGCAAGCGGCCCCCGCGGAAGGGTCGCTACGGGGGGCAGCCTCTGCTGCTGCGCTACCCGCGTGCCGTGCTGGCGATCGCGGCGCTGTTGCTGGCCGGGCTGGCGCTGATCGGGACCGGCACCGAGGACCGGCTCGACCCGACCACGCTCGACGTTCCCGGCACCGAATCCTCACGCGGCAACGAGATCCTGCGCGAGCACTTCGGCGAGACGGCTCCCTTCGTGATCCTGCTGCGGGGGCCGGCGGAGGCGATCGACCGCCAGGGGCCGGAGCTGATCAGGGAGCTGCGGCGGGACCCCCGGGTGACGACCCTCTCGCCCTGGGACGTCGGCTCGGTGGAGCGCCTGCGGCCTTCGCCGAACAAGGCCCTGATCATCGCCGACTTCCACGTCGACACGAGGGAGGCGGTGAACGAGTCCGTCCCGCACCTCGACGAGGTCATCGCGCAGGAGATCAGCTCCCCGGTCCGCGCCACCCAGACCGGTTACGCGAGCCTCTCGCGGGCGATCCAGGAGGACAGCCTGGACGCGGCCAAACGCGGCGAGCTGGTGGCGCTGCCGTTCCTGCTGGTGATCCTCCTGCTCGTCTTCCGCTCGCCGATCGCGGCGGCGATCCCGCTCGTCTTCGGCGCCGCCACCGTTCTCGCCTCGCGCGGCATCCTCTACTGGTTCACCGGCTGGTTCGACATCGACGCGACCGCGGTCGTGGTCTGCTCGATGATGGGCCTGGCTCTCGGCGTCGACTACTCGCTGCTGATGGTCTCCCGCTTCCGCGAGGAACTCGCCAACGGAGCGGAGCCGGTCGAGGCGGCGCGGCTGACCCGTCGCCACGCCGGGCGCACGGTCGCCTTCGCCGGCAGCACCCTGCTGCTCTCGATGGTCGTCTCGATGTTCATCGTGCCGGGGTCGCTGCTCGCCTCGCTGGCGGGGACGGTCTGCATGGTGGTGATCCTCAGCGTCCTCGCCGCGGTCGTCGTCGGCCCGGCGATCCTCACCCTGCTCGGCCCCAACGTCGACCGCTGGCGCTTCGGCGCCACCTCTCCGGCGGGCGGCCGCTCGCGGCTGATGACGATGGTCTCGGCGGCACTGAAAAGACCGGCCCTGGCGACGATCCTGATCGGGCTGCTGCTGCTGGTCCTGGCGGGGCCGGCGCTGGGGCTGAAGACGGGCCCCCCAAGCCCCACCCAGCTCTCCCAGGACTCCCCCGCGCGCCAGGACGCGGAACTGATCGATCGCGCCTTCGGCTCCGGGTACGAGGCACCGTTCCAGGTCGTCGCCGTCTCCCAGGAGGGCCCGATCACCGACGCCAAGAACCTGGCCGCGCTGGAAACCTTCCAGCGCAAGCTGGCGAAGCGGCCCGGCGTGCAGGCGGTGATCGGCCCGGCCGGCCTCACCAAACGCGTCGAGCCGCTGAAGAACCTCGGCAACTCCGTCCTCTCCTCCGAAGGGAACATCGGCCCGGTCAAGCAGCTGGGCCGGCTCGGCCGCGAACTCGAGGTCGCGGCCGGCGGGGTGGGCCAGCTGCGGGCGGGGATCTCCGAAGCGAGCGACGGCGCCGGCCTGCTCGCGCTCGGCGCCGGCCGGGCCGGCGAGGGCGCGCAGATGATCGCCAACGGGATCGGCCGCGCCACCAGCGGCAGCGACCGGGCGATCGACGCCCTCGATCGCTTCGCGAAAGGCTCGGAGCGGCTGGCGAATGCGATCGAAACCGCCTCCTTCGGTTCGCTCGGCCTGAAGCTCGGGCTGCGCGACTCGATCCTTCCCGAACTGCGCTTCAACGCGATCCGCCTCTCCTACAAGCTGCGGAAATCGCTGAACGGCGACGCCAACGTGAAACTGCCGGAACTGATCGCGCCGGCCCGGGTCGTCGACGAGCAGCTGAAAGCGGCGTGGGCCCGGCTGCAGGCGATGACGGTCGGCAAAACCGACCCCGAGTACGCGGCGACGCTGGAAGCGGTGCGGCGGGCGCTGACGGCGGAGAGCGGCGTCGACCCCGTCACCGGCGCCCCCTACGACCCGGCGCCGCAGACGCCGCAGGTCGAGCCCTACGCCGGGCTGCCGGCCGAGCTCGCCGCCCTGCACGAACGCCTCCTCGCCGACTACGAGGACGCGAAACAGCTCAACTACCACCTGCTGACGACCAAGAACAAACTGAAGCAGCTGCTGGGCGGCCTGGAAAAACTGAACGACGGGCTGGAAGAACTGCGCGGGGCCAGCAAACGGCTGGCGGCGGGAGCCGATCGTCTGGCCCGGGAAGCGGAGCGGCTCGGCGGCGGGCTCTCGCAGCTCGGCGGCGGCACCCTGGCGCTGGTCAAAGGGCTCGACGACCTCGGCGAGGGGGCGGAAGCGCTGCAGGAGGGCCTGCTCGTCGGCGTCGACGAAACCGCGCCGCTGGAAAGCGGGCTGGAAGAAGCGAGCGTGCAGGTGATCGACGGTCGCCAGCGGATCCGGCGCCAGGCCGGCCGCGTCGCCCGCTCAACCCCCGGCCTCTTCAACTCCGGCTACTTCGTGCTCTCGGCCCTGGACGGGTCGCCGCCGGCCACGCGTGAGGCCGTCAGCGAAACGATCGACCTGCGCAAAGGCGGGCAGGCGGCGACGATGCTGGTCGTCTCCGAGTACAGCTTCAACACGGACGGCTCGATCCGCCTCAACGAAGAGCTGAACGAGGAAGCCGCCCGCCTGGCCGACAAATCCGGGCTGGAAACCGGCGTCGCCGGCGGCGCCGCCCAGCTCAACGACTACAGCCGCGTCACCCGCGAGCGGATCCCCTGGGTGGTGATCGCGATCACGATCGCCACCTTCCTCGTCCTCCTGGTGGTGCTGCGGGCGGTGCTGCTGGCGGGGATCGCGGTGCTGCTCAACCTGCTCACGGTCGGGGTCGCCTTCGGCGTCCTCACGCTCCTCTTCCACGTCCCCGAGGACTGGCCGCTGGGCGGGCACGAGTACGTCGATGCGATCGGGGCGACGCTGATCTTCGGCCTCGTCTTCGGCCTCTCGATCGACTACGCGGTCTTCCTCCTCACCCGCATGCGCGAGCACTACGACGCCCACGGCGACAACGCCGCCGCGGTCGAGTTCGGCCTCGGCCGCACCGCCGGGGTGATCACCGGCGCCGCGGCGATCATGATGGCCGTCTTCATCGCCTTCTCCGCCGCCCCGATCGCCACCGTCAGCCAGCTCGGCGTCGGCCTCACCGTGGCGGTCATCCTCGACGCCACCGTCGTCCGCATCGTCCTCCTCCCAGCCCTGATGCTCCTCCTCGGCGACCGCGTCTGGTGGCTGCCGAAGTCGCTCGAGCGCGTGTTGCCGAAAATCAGCGTCTAGTTCGGGCACCAGGGGGGAGAAAGTCTCCCTCCCAAACCCTTATATTCCTAGCGATGCCGAAACGTTTTCGTTTCAGAGGAGGAAGGACTAGATGAAAGAAAATTCCAAGAGAGAACAGGGGAAGTCGCTCGCGAATCAGCTGGGCTGGCCCAGTCGTTCCCACGGCTTTCTCGGGGCCTTGGCCGACCTGCTCGAACCCTTTGCTCCTTACGAGAGACCTCGTTCTTCGATGGCGCTCGTGCGGAAGCAAAACCTCCGCCGGCTACAGGAGTCCCGGGATCGCATTGAGACTCTGACTCGAGACCTGAGCTCCAAGTAGCTGGATGGCATTGATGTGGAGACTGGGATATTCGCCGCCCAGGTCGTAAGCCACACCACCCCGCTCCCAAGCCAGGAGTGGTTCGCTCGGCTCGAGCAGGTACATCCCGGCACCGCTGCGATGATCCTTCGCGACTTCACCGAAGAGCGTCACCACCAGCGCGAGATCCAGCGGAAGGCAATTGACGTCTTCTTGACGCAGCGCTTGCTGAGCGCCACTCGTTGAGTAAGCCCGGTCAGCTGCTCGAGCAGTCGCGCAGGGCGTAGAAGGTTTGGATTGCGCCGCGGACGTGTTCTTGGCGGACCTTCTCGATTGCTTTCAGCTCTGCCAGCTTTCGCAGGTGGTACGAGATCAGGGAGACGCCCAGCTGGCCGCTGAGGATGCGGTCGAGGTCGGTGGCCGAGAGCGGGACCTCGATCCAGCTCATCGCTTCGATGATCTCCACTTTCGCCGGGTGGACGAGCAGGGGGACCAGGGCTTCCCAGTCGAACTGGGCGGGGTGCCGGGTGGGCGTCTCCATGGGAACGACGAACCGTTCCAAAGGCACCGGGACTCGTCCATACCGATTTCTAGAACGGGATTTCCCTGATGGTCACCGATGTGGGACGCAGGGCGGGTTCGGGACGCTGCGGGCTCGCTCGAAGCCGACCGAGGAGACCTGGACAGAGGTCGTAGCCGTGCCCGATCGAGCGCAGCGGGCGGCCGCCGCGGCCTCGATCTCCTCCAGCCGTTTCCAGGAGCGGAGCTGCTCGTCGGCGATTTCCTCCCGGCCCTGGGGGTCGACGTTGAACCAGGTCCAGGTGAGGAAGACGCGGGGATCGGAGGTGAGCTTGCCGGCCCAGAACCCGGCCAGCGCCTCCGCCACCATCGCCTCGAGGATCACCCGGCAGCTTTCCTGCCGCTCCTCCTCCGTTTCTTCTCGCATCCCCCTGTCGCTGACGTACCAGTGGGCGGGAACGGCGTAGAAGCGCTGGTCGACGCTGCGCACCTTCTCGGTCCTCTCGACCTGGATCGACCCCGCCTCGAGCAGTTCCCCGACGTGGTGGGTGACCGTGCTCAGCGGCTGGCGGACGCGCCGCGCCAGTTCCTTGGCGCTGGCGCTGCCCTCATGCAGGGCAGCCAGGATTTCGACCCTGATCCGGTGGCCGACGGCGTAGCTGACGGCCTCCTGGTGGCCCCTGCTGGTCTTGCCGTTCTGGTCGGAGGCGCTCACTTGCCCTGGTCCCGATCGAGCTGCCGGTCGTATTCCTCCGGCCGCGGAGGGGGGCTGGCAGCGGGCCGAACCCGCTCGAAGCCGAGGCTGGAGACCAGGATCGTGGCCCGCTCCTCGCCGCTTTCCGCGCAGCGGGCGCCCGCTTCCCTTTCGATCTCGTCGAACCGCCGCCACGACCGAATCTGCTCCTCGGCGATGGCGGTCCTCCCCTGCTCGTCGACGTTGAACCAGGCCCAGCAGGTGACCTGCCGGGGGTCCGAGGCGATCTTCCCGGCCCCGAAGGCGGCCAGGGTCTCCGCCATCAGCGACTGGAGGACGGTGCCGCAGGCCTTCTGCCGCTCCTCTTCCGACATCGCCTCCCACTCCTCGTCGCTGACGTAGATCGGGGAGTTGAGGCTGTAGAAGCGCTGCTCGACGCTGCGCACCTTCTCGGTCCTCTCGACGCAGATCGAGTCGGACTTGAGGAGTTCGCTGACGTGGTGGGTGACGGTGCTGAGCGGCTGGCGGACGGTGCGGGCGAGTTCCATCGCGCTGGCGCTCTCCACTTCGTGCAGCGCGGTGAGGATTTCAACCCTGATCCGGTGGCCGACGGCGTAGCTGAGAGCGTCCTGGATCGTCCTGCTGCCCTTGCCGTCGCCGGCGGAAGTAGTCATGTGCCCCCCTTGTGGCCGAGGTCGGCGGCCTTTGACTGGCTGTTGACTGGTTAAACCCAGCAAAGCGGAATGTAGCGGTGGCGGCGCCGGCCGCCCATCCGGCAATGCGTTGATTTCCAGTTAAGTCCCTGCTCGCGGGGATCTTCGCGGGGACCCCCTTGGATACGATCTTCCAGCCGTTCTGCCGGCTCGGAGGGACCGGGGAACCTGAAAGCAAGCGACGATCCGTGGCTGCCAAACCCTTAGGCGAGGAGAGAGGCCCGGCTAGCCGGGGCACTACCCCAGCCCGAATTGCGGTGATCGCCGCCCTCGCGGTGGCGGTGATCGTGCTGGCGTTCATCCTCTTCAGCGGCAACGGCGGCCACAAGTACACGCTCGTCTTCCAGAACGCGGGCCAGCTCGTGCCCGACAACCAGGTGCTGATCGGCGGCTCGCCGGCGGGGACGGTGACCAGCCTCGGCCTCACCGACGACAACCTCGCCGAAGTCAACGTCGAGGTCGACCAGGAGCTGCACGAGGGGACGACCGCGGTGATCCGCGCGACCTCGCTCTCCGGCGTCGCCAACCACTACGTCGCGATCAGCCCGGCGCCGAACAGCAACGAGCCGCTCGACGACGGGGCGACGCTGGGGCTCGCCTCGACGACCACCCCGGTCGACATCGACCAGCTCTTCAACACCTTCCCGAAACGCACCCGCGAAGCCCTCGGCGAGTTCGTCCGCGGCAACGCGGCGGTCTACGCCGGCCAGGGGGAGAACGGCAACGACGCCTACAAGTACTTCGGCACCGCGCTCGACCGGGCCGGCGCCTTCGCCCGCGAACTGAACGCCGACCAGGCGCTGCTCTCGCGGTTCATCGTCAGCTCGGCGCGGCTGAACACCGCCGTCGCCGGCCGCGGCGAGCAGCTCTCGAGCGCGATCGGCAACGCCAACACCGCCTTCAACGCGATCGCCGAGGAAACCGCGGCCTTCGACGCGACCCTGCGGCGGATCGCCCCGGTGTTCCGGCAGTCGAACACGACCTTCGTCAACCTGCGGGCGGCGCTCGACGATCTCGAACCGCTGGTCGACACGGCGAAGCCGGCGACCCGGGACCTCGCCCCCTTCCTGCGGGAACTGCGGCCGGTCTTCCAGAAGCTCCTGCCGTTCACCCGCAACCTGAAACTGATCGTCGACCGCCCGGGCAAGGCCAACGACGCCCGCGACCTGCTGGCCGTGATGCCGCAGGTCCAGGACCTGACCTCGCGCACCTTCCCGCACTCCGAACAGGCGATCTCCGACTTCCAGCCGAACCTCAACTTCATCCGCGCCTACACGCCCGACTTCTTCAACGCGATCGGCAAGTTCGGCCAGGTGGCCGGCTACTACGACGGCAATGGTCACTACATCCGCGCTGCCACCGCCGGGCAGAATCTCTTCCAGCTTGCGGGCGGCACCCTGGAACCGATCAGCAAAGCCGAACAGTTCAAACCGTTCGAAGAACTGGGCGCGCCCGCGGTCCGCACGCGCTGCCCCGGCGGCGCGACCCAGCCCGCCGCCGACGGCTCCAGCCCCTGGGTCGGCGGCGGCAGCGTCGACCCCTCCGCCTGCGACCCCTCCGACGTCCCGCCCGGCCCATGAAAAAGGTTCTTGCAATAGCGGCAGTGGTGGCGGCGGTCGTCCTGATCGTCCTCCTCGTCGGTGGCGAAGACTCCGACGACGGCTACCGGGTGCGGGCGATCTTCGATAACGGCGGCTACCTGGTCAACGACGAGGAGGTGCGGATCGCCGGCGCCAACGTCGGGACGATCGAAGAGGTCGACGTGACGCTGCCGGGCGAGACGGTTGCCTGGGACGAGAACGGCGATCCGATCGAAAAACCCGGCAAGGCGATCGTCGTCCTCAACATCACCGACCCCGGCTTCCACGACTTCCGCGAAGACGCGAGCTGCCAGATCCGGCCGCAGTCGCTGATCGGCGAGAAATTCGTCGACTGCCGCCCGACCCTGCCGCGGGCACCGGGCACCGAGCCGGCGCCGCCGCTGAAACAGATCGAGGACGGGCCCGGCGAGGGCCAGTACCTGCTGCCGCTCGGCAACAGCGGCACCAGCGTCGACCCCGACCTGATCAACAACATCTACAGGCTGCCCTACGCGCAGCGCTTCCGGCTGATCTTCAACGAACTCGGCGCCGGCCTGGCGGGGCGCGGCGAAGACATCGAGGAGCTGGTCAAACGGGCGAACCCGGTCCTGCGCGACGTCGACCGGCTGTTCGGGATCCTCTCCGCCCAGCGCAAACAGCTGACGCAGCTGGCGGCCGATTCCGACGCGATCCTGGAGCCGCTGGCGCGCGAGCGGCGGGCGGTGGCCGGCTTCCTCGCCAACTCCGGCGCCGCGGCCGAGGCGAGCGCCGAGAAAGGCCCCGAACTGGAAGAGGCGCTGGAAAAATTCCCCACCTTCCTGCGCGAGTTCCGGCTGACGATGCGGGACCTGGGGACCTTCTCCGACGCGGGCACGCCGTTGTTCGAAGACTTCGGCACCGCGGCGCCGGCGCTGACCGACGCGACCCGGACCCTGACGCCGTTCTCCGAGGCGCTGACGGTCTCGCTGAAGAGCCTCGGCGACGCGGGCGAAGCTTCGGGACCGCTCTTCGCCGAAGCCGATCCGGTGGTGCGCAAGGCGCGCGACCTGGCGCAGACGGGGGTTGAACCGACCGAAAACCTCGCGAAGCTGTTCGTCGACCTGAAGAAGACCGGCGGCTGGGACGGCCTGACCCGATTGATCTACAACACCACGGGCGTTCTCAACGGCTTCGACAAATACGGGCACTTCGGCCGCAACAGAATCTCCCTGACCGTCTGCCTCGAATACATCATCGATCCGGAAGGGTATTCGGGCTGTGTATCCAACTTCAATGGACCGCAAGCTCAGGAAGCCGCGGAAACCAGTACCGCTGCCCTGCTCCGCCTCATCGAGGAGCAGAGTGCGGGACTGAACGGCGGCACGCTCGCCGAATCCGGTCCTGCAATCGGGGTCGGCCAGGGGAACAGCACCGGATCCGCTTTTGACGCCGACGGCGAAGCCGGCGTCGCCCAGTCCTCGAAAACCGAAGGGACCGAACCCCTTCTCGACTACCTCCTGGGCCCATGAGAAATCGCAGCGGCATAACCGGCGTCGCCAGCAGCCCGGTCCTGGTCGGGGCGGTGACCGTGCTCGTCGTCATCGTCGCCGTCTTCCTCGCCTACAACGCCAACAACGGCCTCCCCTTCGTCTCCACCTACGACCTGAAAGCGCGGGTCCCCAACGCCGACGCGCTGGTCAAAGGCAACGAGGTGCGGATCGGCGGCGTCCGCGTCGGCACCGTGCGCTCGGTCGTCCCGGTCGAACTCGAGAACGGCGAGGTCGCGGCCGAACTCTCGCTGCGGCTCGACAAGACCGCCGAACCGCTGCCGGTCGACTCGACGATCATGGTCCGGCCGAAATCGGCCCTGGGGCTGAAATTCCTCCAGATCTCCCCGGGCGACTCCAACCGCGGGTTCGAGGCCGGCGAAACGATCCCGGTCGCCTCCGCCGAACCCGAACCGGTCGACATCGACGAGTTCTTCAACATGTTCGACGAGAAGACCCGGGAAGGGATCCAGCGCAACAACGCCGGCTTCGGCAACGCCCTCGCCGGCCGCGGGCCGCAGCTGAACGAAGCGATCGGCGCCCTGCGCGAACTCGCGGTCAACGGCCAGCCGATCCTGCGCAAGATCGTCGAACCCAGCACCAACTTCGCCGGCTTCTGGCGCTCGCTGGAGGCGCTCGCTGCCACGGTCGCGCCGGTCGCCGAGACCCAGGCGCAGATGTTCGTCGCCCTCGAGCGCACCTTCGGCGCCTTCGCCCGCGTCTCCCGCCCCTACATCCAGGAAACGATCGAAAAAAGCCCGCCGACCCTGGACGAGGTCAACGCCGACCTGCCCGTGCTGCGGCCCTTCCTCCGCAACTCGGCCCGCTTCTTCACCGCCCTGCGGCCGGGCGTCAAAGCGCTGGCCGAGACCTCGCCGGTGATCGCCGACTCGCTCCACGCCGGGATCCCGGTCCTCAACGCCTCGCCGGTGCTCAACAACCAGCTGGAGCCGACCGCCCAGGCCCTGGTCGATTTCCAGGAAGCGCCCGGCGTCTTCAACGGCCTCGACCTGCTGATCGATACCAACCAGCTGCTGCGGCCCTCGCTGCGGTACATCACCCCGAGCCAGACGGTTTGCAACTACTGGACGATCACCTTCCAGGACATCTCCAGCGCGACCAGTCAGGGGAACAGCAATGGGCGCTGGCTTGAATTCGTCTCGTACGGTCCCCCGGAAGGGCCGAACAGCCTCAGCACCTTCGCTGGCGCCCCGGCCAACGGCGCTCCCTCCCCTGGCTCGGCAAATGCGACGGACCGGGAAAACTACGTTCACTTCAACCCGTATCCGAAAACCGCGGCGCCGGGGCAGGGGAACGTCTGCGAAGCGGGCAACGAGAAATTCGTCCCTGGCGAATCCGTCATCGGGCACGCTGCAGACCTATGGGGTACTGACACGCGCGGGAAGGAGGAGGAAGAATGAGCCGCCTCCCGGAGCGCGACAGGCGGGCGGCGGCGTCGAAGAGCGGCCGCTTCGGGTGGCGTCCGAGCAACGTCACGATCGCGATCATCTTCATCCTCATCTTCACGATCGGGCCCTACCTGGCCTTCACCAAACACGTCCCGTTCACCGGCTATGGCTACGAACTGAACGCGACCTTCTCCAACTCGGCCAACATCGCCAAAAACTCCCCGGTGCGGATCGCCGGCGTCGACGTCGGCAAAGTGATCGACACCAAGCGCGACGGCGACAACACCGAGGTCACCTTCACGGTCGAATCCGGCGGCCGGCCGATCCACGACGACGCCTTCGCCGCGATCCGGCCGCGGATCTTCCTCGAGGGCAACTTCTTCGTCGACCTCGACCCCGGCAGCCCCAGCGCGCCGGAGATGGACAGCGGCGGCACGATCCCGGTCAGCCGCACCTCGACCGCGGTCCAGATCGACGAAATCCTCACCGCCCTGCAGTCGCCCGTCCGCGCCGACCTCAGCCGCCTGCTGGAGAGCTACGGCACCGCGCTCACCCACGAACCGACGGCGGAAGAAGACCTGACCCAGCTGCCGGAGGTGAAAGGCAAGACCGGCGCCGAAGCCTTGAACGGCGCCCTCGAATACGGCGGCGACGCGGGCCGCTACAGCGCCCAGGTGACCAACGCGCTGCTGGGGACCGGAGAACGCGACCTCGCCCGCCTGGTCGCCGGCGCCGGCCGCGCCTTCGGCGCCTTCGCCCGTAACCAGCAGGACCTGCAGGGCCTGATCGAGAACTTCAACGTCTTCACCGGCGCCCTCGCCAACCAGTCGACCAACCTCACGACCACGATCCGCCTGCTGGCGCCGACCCTGAAGATCACCAAGGCCTCGATGGTCAGCCTCAACCGCACCCTGCCGCCGCTGCGGACCTACGCGATCGAGCTGGAGCCGGCAGTCGCCGAGCTGCCGGGCCTGATCAGCGCCTCGAAACCGTGGCTGGCCCAGGTGCGGCCGCTGCTCACCCAGCGTGAGGCGGGCGGCACCGTCAGGCTGCTGCGCGAATCGACCCCCGGCCTCGCCGGCGCCGCACAGGTGAGTAAGCAGACCACCCTGCCGCAGATCAACCAGCTCAGCCTCTGCACCACCAAGGTGATGGTTCCTACCGGTGACATCGTGGTCGAGGACCAGTTCAGCACCGGCCAGCCCAACTACCGTGAGTTCCTCTACAACCTCGTCAACTTCGCCGGGGTGGCTCAGAACTTCGACGGCAACGGTCCGTATGCCCGCGCCCAGATCGGCGGCGGCGACGTGCTGGTCGGCGAACCGAATCCGCAAGCCAACAAAGCCACCCTCAGCGACAGAATCAACTACGCACACACGATCGAAGATCCGCGGGGAACGCAGCCCCGGCTTGGCAAGGCCCCGCCGCTGCGGCCGGACGTCCGCTGCTACACCAACCCGGTCCCTGACGTGAACGGCCCCCAAGGCCAGGTTGGCCCGCCCTCTCCGTCCGTTGCGGGGGTGAACCCGTGAGCGCGCGCGAGCCCGGCGTCAGCCGCTGGACCCACTTCCGCGCCTGGCTCTCGCGCCAGGTGCGCGGTCGGCGCAAGGACACGATCGCGATCGTCGTCCTCGCGATCGCCGGGATCGTGATGATGCTCGGGATCTTCACCCAGCAGAAAGCCGCGCTGCCCGGCTGGCTGCCGGTGGTCGGCGAAGAATTCGAGAACATCACCGCCGAGTTCTCGACCGCGCAGGCGGTCACCGCGGGCCAGGGGCAGTCGGTCAACATCGCCGGGATCGAAATCGGCAAGGTCGAGTCGGTCGAGCTCGAAGAGGGCCACGCCGTGGTCGGGATGAAGATCGAGCCCGAGTACATGGAGCTGATCCATCCCGACGCCGAGTTCCTCCTGCGGCCGAAAACGAACCTCAACGACATGACCGTCGAGATCGACCCGGGCAGCGGCAGGGAGACGATCGAGGACGGCGCCCACTTCACCCTCGACCAGACCGAACCGAACGAGAACCTCGAGGCCTTCCTCTCCACCCTCGACAAAGACACCCAGCAGTACATCCAGCTTCTCGTCGCCGGCGGCGCCCAGGGGATCGGCGGCCGCGGCAAACAGCTCTCCAACGCCTTCCGCCGCTTCCAGCCGTTCGTCCACTACACGGCGAAGCTCAATAAGGCGGTCGCCACCCGCCGCGAGGCGCTGGCCAAAGTCATCCACAACTTCGGCTTGGTGACGACCGAGCTCGGCCGCAGCAGCGGCCAGGTCGAACGCTTCGTCACCTCCTCCAAAGACGCCCTCGGCAACTTCGCCAACGAGCAGGAATCGATCCAGACCGCGTTCGAGGAATTCCCCTCGGCGCTCGATGCGGCCCGCGCCGGCCTCGCCAGCTCCAACCGCTTCTCGCAGGTCGCCTACCCGACCCTGATCGACCTGATCCCGCAGGCCCAGGCGTTGCAGCCGGCCTTCCGCGCGACCGAACGCCTCTTCAGGGAAACCACCCCTCCGATCCGCGACCAGATCCGGCCCTTCAGCCGCGAAATTCGCCCGCTCCTGACCCACAGCGCCGAAGCCGCGGGACCGTTCGAAAAGACCGTCCGCAACTTCGGCAACTCGCTGGGCGGCTTCAACTCGTTCCTCAACGAGCTCTCGTACAACCCCAAGGGCTCACAGGAGAGCCACCTCTTCTACCTGCCCTGGCTCAACCACAACTTCAATAACGCCTTTTCGCTGCAGGACGCGGGTGGGCCGATCCTGCGGAGCCTGACGCTTATCTCCTGTACGGGCGCCGACCTGGGTTATGGCTATGCAAGAGCGACGACGGCCAAAGGTAAGCCCTACCTCCAGACCCTGATCGAATTGGCCGGCATACCAAGGGACATTGAAATCCCCGTTTCCTTCCCGACGAAAACTGGAACCTGCGAAGAAAAAAGAGTGGGCGGCGGATGAGCAAGCGCGCGCCCAGCACCACTCAGCTCCTCGTCATCACCGGCTTCGCGCTGTCGTGCTTCGGGATCCTGCTCTTCCTCTGGGTCACCTTCGGCGGCCCGACCCCGTTCCGGGCGAAGACCTATGAGGTCAAAATCCCCTTCAACGAGGCGACCCAGCTGGCCGAACAGTCGGACGTCCGCATCTCCGGCGTCAACGTCGGCAAAGTCCAGAAGATCGAGCTCTCGCCCGACGGGGATCAAGCCTGGGCGACGACCGCGATCGACGCCCAGTACGCACCGCTGCCGGAGGACACGCGGGCGATCCTGCGCACCAAAACCCTTCTCGGCGAGACCTACATCGAACTCAGCCCCGGCGACCGGCAGGGGCCGGAGCTCGAGGACGGCGGGGTGCTGCCGCGGGCGAACATCGCCGAGTCGGTCCAGCTCGACGAGATCTTCCGCACCTTCGACGCCCGCACCCGCGCCGCCTTCCAGGAATGGATGCAGGAATCGGCCGTCTCGATCACCGGCCAGGGCCAGAACCTCTCCTACGCTGTCGGCGGCCTCGAACCGACCTTCACCGAGTTCGACCGGCTCTTCCGCGTCCTCGACAGCCAGCGGCTGGCGGTCGGGCAGCTGTTCAGCAACGGCGCCACCACCTTCAGCGCCCTGCGCGGCCGCCAGGGGGAGCTAGGTGACCTGATCGAGAGCTCCAACGCCGTCTTCCAGACCACGGCCCGGCGCAACCGCGACATCGAAGCGCTGTTCCGCGCCTTCCCCACCTTCCTCGATGAGTCCAGGCTGACCCTCAGCCGCCTCAAAGACTTCTCCGAAAACGCCAACCCGCTGATGAAGCAGCTGGTCCCGGCGGCGGAAGAGCTCTCCCCGACCCTGATCTCGATCTCCAAGCTGGCGCCCGAAGCGAAAGCCTTCTTCGAAGGGCTCGGCCCGGTGATCAAACTCTCGCCCGAGGGCTTCGCCGCCATCCGAAAGGTGTTCCGCGACGAATTCCCGCCGCTGCTGCGTGCGGTCGACCCCTTTCTCCGCAACCTCAACCCGATCCTGACCGGACTGAAGCTCTACCGGGTCGAGGTGGCCTCATTCTTCGGCAACCTTGCGGCAACTTTCAATGGCCTAAATACCGAATCCGTTCACTTCCTGAGGGCACTTGGCCCGATGAACCCTGAAACCGTCGCCGCTTATCCGCAACGGTTGAACATCAATCGCAACAGCGCCTACAGCCCGCCGAAGTGGGCGGAAGGCCTCGTCTCGGGCCTTCCCAGCTTCCAGTGCACCACCGGGATCACGGCAACCCTCAACCCCAGCGCAGCCACCGACCCCGCGTTCCAGGAACGGGCGGTTGAATCTGAAGGCTCGGCCACGGTTCCGCCTAAATCGAAAGAAACGAACGCGAAAATCCTCTTCGAACGTATTCAGAAGTACGCTTTCGCGGCGCCGCTGGAACTGAAAGAAGGCGAGAACGCCATCAGCACCAGCACCGCCACCATCGCCGCGCCACCCTGCACCCAGCAGCGACCCTTCAATCCGATCTACGGCAGCGGCCCCGCAACGCAGTACCAGCACACCTTCGAACAGCCCTAAGGCTGCTCAGGTCTCACGGCTTAGGGCGCCGTAGCAGCCGTTTCACGTGAAGGGGCTTATCTTTCGCGGCAGCAGCAAAAACGTTTCTCTTTACGGCAACCCGAATGTCACGCTGGCTGTCCACTGCTATCAAGACCTCATCGACGCTGTTTGGGATCAGCCCTAGTAAAAGAAAGTCCTGAAGGGCCTTTTGGCCTTTATCCGGTGGGTTAAATATTCCGAGAAGCACTCCTGATCTGACGGCCTCATGTTTTGGAGCGCACGCCGCTCCTCGCGCATGCACGAAACAAGCAAAGCGCCTGGTGGCCAAAAGCCAAAGATGCCCGTGCGCCGTGTCCACGAGTTGGAGCATTGAGAGACGTGCGGCAGGTTCGAACGTTTCGACGGCATCGCGGACCCGACCAGCTTCTGCCTTGGGTAGATGCTCCGGAGGAGTCCTAAAAATCCGGAAGAAACTTGCGAGCTCCACGTTATGGGGTGAAGAAGGTTGTGGCTCGGAAGGAGCAATGGGAGCCACTCTCTCCGCCCAGAAGACAATCAGCAGCCCTGCTACTAAAAGCGAGAGAAAGACTTTCTTACTGGTCATTTTAAGCGTAGAGGCTGGGGCTTCAGGACGAAGCCCCAGCCTGCTGGTTAGGGTTGGAGGGCAACCCCGTGTACGAAATTCGAACCGTTATGGTTGTTCCAAATGATCGGCCTCGTCCAAAGAACAGGCGATTTTGGCGAATAAACCCCCGTGTTAGCACTGAACGTACAGGCTCGCGGATATTCATACACTGCGACGCAGACTCCACCTTGATCACCCCAGCCATACGTCTGGTATAGCCAGCGGTCGGCCCCCACGCAGTACCCGCCAACTGGCTGCCACCCAGTGCAGTAGTTGCTGACGGCGGCGTTGGCGGGAGCAGGCCCAGAAAGCAGCCCGAGAGTCAGCGCGCAGATGCTTCCTAGAAGCATCAAGGCAAGTCTCGCCTTTCGAGTAATAGTAGTCGACATACATCTCCCTTCGTAGCAATAGTGGTTCAGCTGGGATTCCAGCCAAAGGGACCATTGCTCAGCGGCTTTGGTGTGTCGCCTGCCTATGTCTAAGAACCAACATGTCAACTAGACAATGTCTATCTGTGAATCGAGCAGCCCCAGCTCTTCCATGCGTAACGCAGCATTCAGAGCGTCCGCGCACATACTGAGCGGCTGACCAATGCGCGTTTCCGCTTGGTCTAGTCGATTTGCCACGGTTTGGCGCGACACCCGAAGAGCGGAAGCGGCGGACTTGCTGTTTCTGTTGGCTGCGAAGTAGGCGCGAAGGGTGTCGCGGAGCGCTATGTCGCTCTTTCGGCCTCCTTGGAGGGGAGATAGGTACATCTTCTGCAGCGAGGCAGCCATGGATGGATTCTCGACCGCACCGATAACGATCACGACCTCGGCATATCGGGCAAACGCGGTGGGCGACACCTGCGCAATGGAGAAAGCTGCGCGCGCTTGCCGGTGAGTCAACCGCCAGCCGCTGAGCCCCTGCGCCGGCTCTCCGATGGATACAGGGGTGGAGACAGAGCAGATGCGGCCCGCCAAGCGCCCGACGGCCGCCGGGTCCAAGGGCTCCTTGCTCCCGAGCCACGCCCACGTTTCTACCTCGCTGGTTCTGATGATCAACGGCCGGCTGTCTGTTTCCGTTGCCAGCAGCCGAATGATCTGTCGCGCCTCGGCGGAGCCAACGACTATCCCCATATGGTGGGAATCCAGCCCATAGTCAAGACAAGAGGAATCAACGAGTTCTCCCGCTAATAGGCGGCGAACCCGATCCGCCAGTAGAGACTCAGACGACCCCTGACGACCCTGGGCCTCCCGTTTGTGCTCCTCCGTGACAGCGGACAGCAGCCGGTCAAATGCAGCTTCGAGAGTCGCCAGGGCCTCTTGGAGAAGCGCGGGGTCTCCCACGCCAATCGCAGCCGCCTCTTCGAGCATGAAATGGGTGAGCAGCGTTTTCGCGGCCAAGTACCGCTTGATCACGACCTCGAGCGGGATTCCCTGGCGCGCCGCCAAGCGGGGCTGGACAGTGAGCGCGACCGGAACTTGCGGGCCGCGCTCTAGCCCTTCATCGATTAGGACAATCGCGTAGTCGACGCCAGAAGAAACCGCCTCCCGCAGTCCCCGCTGGTACTCAGCGTCCCGCGTAGGCGCCTCCTCTTCCATCCCATATAGGCGGTCCAGGAGCTCCCGGCGAATCTCCGGCGCGCGAGCGCGAACCCGCTCGGCCAAGAGCGACCGTCCGTCTGCATCCCCCTGCAGAGATCCATGTGAGCGAGAAGAGCCCAGGATGCTCACATACTAGGACAGCTGTCTAACCAGACCGAAAAGCTGGGTGTTATTGATAAAGGTGACTCCAGTGCGCGGTGGCAATGTTTCTAGCCCACCTATAAATTCATCACGAAGTTGGACATCGATGCTGAAACCCGAAGAGGAGCATCCTGCGTGTCGCTCCGTCGCTCGTCGCTTTCTGCCTGAATTTGAAACAACTCATCTTCAACTCTCCGACAGAGCTTCCGCACTTGCTCGTAGCCCGCTTCGTCCAGAGTGAGAGCGTGATGGAGTAATCCCCAGTCCGACCTCTTTCCGAATGCTCCAACCTGAAATCCCTTACGTAGATCAGCCATCATGTTCTGGACGATCTGCGCGGCAAAGACTTGTCTGTCGCCCACCGATAGCGCCTCGACCTCCTCGTCGCTCATGATCACCCGGGCCATTGGACGGTAGATGTGCTCGGGACTCCCTCTACGGGTGGGCTTTTTTTCGACCAGCTCGATCACCCCATACTTCTCAAGCTGGCGAGCGTGGTAGCTGATCTCAGTGAGATCGGCGGCTAGGTCCCTCGCCATCTCGGAGGGGCTGCCAGTCGATCGAACTATCAGCCAGTCGAGGATCTCTCTACGTAAGGGGTGAGAGAGCGCTTTATAAAGACCCTCCCTCTGCTCTACTGCGGCGCTCGTCGACACAAAACCCCCTGGTCTCAGGTTTCTTGAGCACTGAATAGTAATCAATCCAAGAGTTGACCTCAACCGCAATTCAGTGCGGGTTTCGTTATCGCTCTACCTTTCTCCAGTGAAACTCTGCGGCTATTTGGTGCCGCCGAGGTGAGCTGGAGGAGGGGGTGATCCCATGCACATCAAGCCTGTGAAGGTGTTGATTCCCGCTGCAGCCAGAGGGAAGATGACCTAGCCAGAACAGTAAGGCGGAGGGTCCGACTGACTTCCAGTCGGACCCCCGCCTGCAAGGAGCGAAATCGGTCGACCATGTTGATGGGCTGCTTCGCTCGGGACTCTGGGGCCGATACCTCTCAGCCAAGCGCCAGATGGCGCGTGACAAGGAGGTAGTTCGATGAAGCACGACCCCCAGGACCGCTCTCGAGCCCGAGGGCGAGAGTTCCCGCAGCGAGTCTTGATCGCCGACATAGCCCACCCCGACCGCGAGGAAGTCCAGCTGGAGCTGCTTTCAGACGGAAGCGACTGGGGGGATCTGCCTACCGCGTCGTATGTGCTGGAAAGCAGGGCGGACGAGTAGCCAAGCGATCGCCTTCGGGCGATCTAGCTATCCAGGCTGGGAGGGCTGCTTAGGCGGGTAGTGCTTTACGAGCTCGAGATCTTCTTCGTAGGCCACGAACGTATCCAGATCCTGACCCTCGTCGTCGGAGATCTCGATCAGCTTCGCCGAGCCGTAGTCGCTGAGGACCGCTCCACGGGTCCCCGCAGGCCAAGTCCGAATGAAGCGCTTTAGGGCCACGACGTCGTACTCGGTGATTTTGCCGTTGGCAGTAGCCATCTTCATCAACTAAGCCTTCCTGGGAAATGCGTTGGTCATCCGGGGCGGCAGCGCGGGGGCTTTCAACTCCCAAACGTCCTCAGATTCGCCTCCCTTTGACTGTAGCGCCCGACTCCTCGTATAGGGAATTCCACCAGGCAGTTCCATCCAAACGGTCGATTGTCGATCACCGTTTTGATGGGGTGTCGCTGGATCTCCAGCTCGATCTGAGCCTCCAGGTAATCGATCGAGTCGATGGTGATGCCGAGGATCAGGGCGAAGCCGCGCGCCTTCGGCCCCCCTTTTTCGTGGGAGGGGTCGAGCGAGTAACTCGCCAGCTTCTCCCTGATCCCAGTTGCTTCGTCTGGCCGGGGCAGAAGTTCCCCAGGTCGCGGTGGCCAGTCCATTGCAGCGACGCTAGGTCGGCGCGGCGCACGCGTGGTGCGCAGAATGTAGAGGCTTAGAAGCGGGAGTCGGGCGCCTTTGAGACTTGCGTCAGGCGGGCTCCGATTTGGAGGCGCTCAACGTCGGCGCTGCGAATGCCCTCGACGTATGCGACACCGTCGTCTAGGTAGGGGGCCTGGCCCGCGCTCTCCGCTAGCGCCTTTCTCCATTGAGCCAGCCACGCAGCTTCACCCCTTTGGTCTGCTGCGGCCATGGCCCCAAGGCTAAGGCGCCTAAAGCGCAAACCGGAGAAGCGGAGTGCACCGCTTTTCTGCTCTAGGCCGGGTCTGATTCCCAGCTCGAGAAGTTCGAGGTGTCGGGAACGAGCGCTTCGCGGACCATCGCCAGTGCCTCGTCCTCTGAGGCCGCCTCGACCCGGACGGTGTAGATCAGCCGGCCGGTCTTGACGATGCCGATCTGCAGCGAGGACTCCTTGCGCTCGATGGCGATGCCGGCTGCTTCCAGTCGCTCGCGCTCCTGCCTGTTCAGCATTCCCTTGAAGCGAACGAAGAAGGCAGGCACGCGTTCAGCCTAACGCCCTGGAGGTACGATCTTTCGCATGAAGAAGGGCGAGCGGGTCGGAAACTGGAGCCCTGACGGGAAAGCCGAGCGCGCCGCCCTGCGTCGCGACTTTCGCGAGCTGACGCCGGCGCAGCGGGCAGAACAGGTCATGGAGCTTTCCCGGTTCATGTCCCATGTGGCTGAGGCGGGACGCCGCCGGCGCCTTGCCTGAGCTCGATATCCAAGAGATCCTGCGACAGCTCGTCGACGGAGAGGTTGAGTTCCTCCTGATCGGCGGGGTCGCCGTCGGGTACCACGGCCACGTCCGAGCAACCAAGGACGTGGATGTAGTTCCAGACCCAGACCCAGAGAACCTGAAGCGGTTGACGGAGGTGCTTCGGCAGCTGGAGGCGCAGGTCGAGGGAGCTGATGACTTCGATGAGGGTGAGATCCCGGACCCCCTTGCTCCCTCGGCGCTGGAGCTCGGCGGGAACTGGGTGCTCTCAACTCGGCTGGGAAGGCTGGACGTCATGCAATGGATCGGGGACGCACCTCTTTGGTCGCAACTCGCCCCTGACGCGATCGAAGACGAGATTGCTGGTCTCCCGATCAAGATCGTCAGCTTCGAAGATCTCGTAAAGCTGAAGGAGCTCGCCGGGAGGCCGGAGGACTTGGCCGACCTCCAGAAGCTGCAGGAAGCTCGCGACGGCTAGGCCGGGGGGCGACTTCTCAGCGCCGATGCGCTGGTTCGATCAGGCGGATCTTCGAGAGGGGCGCGAAGACGATCCGCGATGCTGGCCCCAGCTCCGGTCTGGTGACCTCGATCATCGCCCTGTCACCATCGCGCAGCTCGAGGACCCCACCCCGTGCGCCGGCGGGCGCGTCATCAACGCGCTCGGTCAACTCGACGATGTCGAAGGCAGAGATCTTGTGGGCTACGGCCATAGGAGCATGTTAGGGGCGTGGGTAGGCGGTTACCAACCGCGGCGGCGCGCTGGAATCCTCGTAGTGCCAGCTCATGGTGACCTTCGCGCTGCGCGTACCGATCTTCAGGCGCTCCCTGATCCCGCAGGCCACTCCATCTCTTCCGAGATTGCGCACCTCCACGATCACAGAAGTGTTTGCTGCAGAGGCGAGCGCCTGCCATACCCGCTCCCGGTCTTTGGGCCCAACGCCAAAGACCCGGCGCCATTCGGGGCCATGCCCGTGCGGGGCGAGGATCCACTCCTCGAACTTGATCGGCTCGTACCAGCAGGCGCTGGCCCGCGGAAGCGGCTCTCCTAGATGTGGCGGCCAGTCCATCGCGGCGACGCTAGGTCGGCGCGGCGCACGCGTGGCGCGCTGAATGTGGAGGCTTAGAGGAAGAAGATGGGCATCTTCGGAGCCGGCGGCTAGGCCGGTTCCGATTCCCAGTTGGAGAAGTTCGAGGTGTCCGGTTCGAGCGCTGCGCGGACCGTTGCCAGCGCTTCATCCGCGGTGGGCGCCTCGACGCGGACGGTGTAGATCGGGCGGCCGGTCTTGACGATGCCGATGCGCATCGAGTGCTCCTTGCGCTCGATCTCGAGCCCGGCTGCCGCCAGCCGGCGGCGCTCCTGCCTCGTCAGCATTCCCTTGAAGCGGACGTGGAAGGCAGGCACGCGCTCAGCCTACCCCGAGAAGCTTTAAATACTTAGGGTTCTCATTCTTTTTACTTTTCTTGTGTGATGAAGCGCGCCGTTTGTGCGTGATTGGCCAGGGGTAATCGCCGCCTCGTACTTGAAATCGATTACGAGGTTTGTGAATGCGAACGAAGCCGATACTTGTCGCCTGCGCCGTCCTGGCGCTGGCCCTGGTCGCGCCGGCCACCGGCATGGCGGCGACCTTCACCGTCAACACGACCGCCGACGCTCCCGCCACGGTCGGCGGCTGCACGGTCGAACCGACCTGCTCGCTGCGGGACGCGATCACGCGGGCGAGTGAATCCGCCGATCCCGAGGACCTGGTCGTCGTCCCGGCCGGCAACTACGCGATCTCCAACGGCGAGCTGACCACCAGCGGCGCCGGCACGGTGACGATCCGCGGCGCCGGCGCGCGGGCGACCGTTGTCGACGCGCAGCAGACGTCGCGCGTGTTCAACCTCGGAGCCGCCCGGTCCGTGCTCGAAGGGCTGACCGTCACCGGCGGCTTCACCGACCTGATGAGCGGCGACGAGGCGCCCGGCGACGGCGGCGGCATCCTCGCCTTCGAAGGCGAAGAAGCCGTCCTGCGCGGGCTCAACGTCAGCGGCAACGTCGCCGGCCAGAACGGCGCCGGCGTCTCCGCCCCGCCCGAGAGCGGGAACAGGACGGCGTTGACGATCGAAAGCAGCACGATCGCCAACAACAAAGTCACGGGAGCCGCGCTGGAGGCGCTCGGCGGCGGCGTCTACGTGCTCGGCAAACTCTCGATCGTCAACTCGACCGTCGCCGGCAACAGCGTCGAGTCGACGGCCCTGACGCCGGTCGTCCAGGGCGGCGGCGTGCTGCTCGCGATCGACCCGGCGAGCACGGAAGGGAGCGAAGGGACGATCGTCAACTCGACGATCGCCGGCAACAGCGTCGGCGCCACCGGGCTCGGCGGCGGGCTCGCCGTCTTCAACCCGACCCCGGCGATGGGCGGCTCCGCGACGCTCCTGGCGAGGAACACGATCGTCGCCGACAACACCGGCCCGGCCGGCCCGAGCAACTGCGCGCTGGTCGCGCTGCCGACCTCCGAGCGCAACCTCTCCAGCGACGAGAGCTGCATGTTCACCGACCCCGGCAGCAAGCAGAACGCGAACCCGCTGCTGGGGGCGCTCGCCAACAACGGCGGCGAGACGGACACGCTGGCGCTGCTCGAGGGGAGCCCGGCGATCGACGCCGGCACCAACGCCGGCTGCCCGCCGGTCGACCAGCGCGGGGTGAGCCGGCCGCAGGGCCCGGCCTGCGACCTCGGCGCCTTCGAGCGGGCGGCCGCGCCGCCCCCGGCGGCCGCGGCGGCCGACCTGCGGCTGCGGATCAAGCCGAAGCCGAAACGGCCGCTGGTGGGAGGCAAGCTCGCCTTCCTCGTGACCGTGGCCAACCGCGGCCCGAGCGCCGCGACCGGCACGATCGTCAAGGGCACCGTCCCGGCGCTGACGCGGCGGATCGCGGGGCCGAAAGTGAACGGCAAACGCGCCTGCAAGCTGGCCAAGGTCAAAGGCGGCAAGCGCAAGTTCACCTGCCGCCTGGGCGACGTCGCGGCGGGCAAGCAGAAGCGCCTGCGGGTCGTGGTGCGGACCGAGCAGGAGGGCAAGGTCCGAGTCCGCGCCCGGGTCCGCTCCGGCGTCGCCGACCCGAACCTGAAAAACAACAAGGCCCGGCGCGGGGTGAAGGTCCGCGCCGCCTAAGTCACAGTTCCGCCGCTGAGAATTTCCAAAGGCGGCACACCCGCGTCTTGTTCCGCCGCAGCCTCCTCAGGAGGCTGCGGCGGTGTCTTCTTCGAAGCCGATACGAGGCAAGATCCTGCGGGTCGATGCGCCCGAATGGGAGCCGTTGCTGAACCTCGCGCCAGATCACTCCGGCGACTTCATCTGGATGCACGAGGTGGAGCTAGAGGACGGGACGCGGCTGCAGGCCTATGAGCACTTCCATACGGGGCGGTACCTCCACCTCGACCGCTCCGGTCGCGCCTTTGTCTTCGCCGCTGTGGAAGACCTGCGAGTGGAGGGGACTTCGAATTACGAAGAGGTCTCACCCCAGTGGTTGCTGGACTTCGCTTTGGCGAGATCCGAAGAACGCGCTACTCTTCTCAGACAAAATGTTACGACGGAACTCCAGAAGCTCAGTTGGACGCGCTCTGCGACCAAGCACCGGATCTCCAGAAAGCGAATCCGTCACGTCATCGAACACTGCGAAGTTGCATTCGACAAGCCCCCGCCACCGGATCGTCCAAGAGCTGTCGACACCCGGCTCGTGTTCTTGGGCGACGACCCGGACGGGGTGGCCATAGAGGTCATCGCAGTGGAGCCGGAAAACGAACTTTTGGTGGTGATTCACGCGATGAAGATGCGGCCCCGCTATAGGACCCGGTTTGAGGAGGCAAGAAGATGGCAAAAGTGAAGGACCTGCCAGGACAGGAGAAGGAAGAGAAGATCATTCTTAAATCAGGAGAGGAGTTGACGCCTCAACTGGAAGAAGAACTCGCCGCGGAGGCCGAGAGGGGCTATGACCTCTCAACGGCAAGAGTGCGCCATCTGAGACAGCCGATCTTGGGCGACGAGTCCAGCCTTCTGGTGATCACCTACGCGCGCTCCCAGCCGCAGATTGAAGAGATACATCGGCGCGCTAAAGCGGAAGGCCGCCACGTCAGCGAGGTAGCCCGCGAGATGTTCGCGGAGTCCGCAGATCCCGAGCTACGGACTAGATGCTGAAAAGGAAAAAGCAGGAGAAGATTTTCCTGGAGTCCGGCGAGGAGTTCACTCCGGAGCTGGAAGCCGAACTCGTCGCGGAGGCGGAGCGGGGCTACGACCTCTCGAAGGCAAAGTTGCACGTTCGAACGCGTCCCCTGCTGCCTGGCAGCCCGATTCCCGAGATCGCGCTTCGACTCTCCGAGGCCGAGATCGACGCAGTGCAGCGGCGCGTAGAAAAGGAAGGGCGTCCGTTTGGCGACGTGGTTCGAGAGCTGAAACGCCGCACGGATTCCTAGTCGGCGGTACGGTTCTCCATATGGAGCGCGACGCGGCGCTGGAGGCGGTGTTCATGCCGGTGCAGCCGGCGAGCACTTTCGAGGAGACGGTGGAGCGGCTGGGGAGCGCGATCCGGCTTGGACTGCTCGCGCCTGGGGACAAACTGCCGCCGGAGCGGGAGCTGGCGAAGCGGCTGCGGATTTCCCGCTCGACCCTGCGGCAGGCGCTGACGGCGCTGGTCCAGAGCGGGCACCTGGTCTCCAGCCGGGGGCGGAGCGGCGGCACCTTCGTCGCCGAGCAGCCACCGCTGACCGAGCACGACGACGAGCCGCTCGACCAGCGGGCCTGGGCGGTCCTCGACTACCGGGTGGCGGTCGAGTCCGGCGTGGCGCTGCTGGCGGCGGAGCGCGGGAGCGAGGCGCAGTTCGATCGCCTCGACGAGCTGGTCGCGAAGATGGACGAGGAGCTGGAGAACTTCGAGGAGTACCGGCGCACCGACGTCCGCTTCCACATCGCCATCGCCGAGGCGGCGCAGTCGCCGCGGCTGCTGAGCGCGATGACCGACGTGCAGTCGCAGATGAGCGACCTGATCGCGCTGATCGCCCACCCACCCGAGGTGCTCGCCCAGTCCAACGAGCAGCACACCCGCCTGATCAAGGCGCTGCGCAAAGGCGACGGGTCGCGGGCGGTGCGGCTGATGCGCGAGCACACCGAGGGGACCGAGCACATCCTCGCCGGCCTGCTGCCGGCGCCGCTGCGGCTCGAGACGAACGCGGCTTAGAGGGAGACGTGGGGCAACTCCCGCGCACGCCTGGCGGCGGCGGACACTTCGCGGTGCGGCGTCCTCAGTCGGCCGAATAGCGCTGCTATTCGGCCTCCCTGCGTCCTTGCCCCGCTCGGTCCGGCGCTCGCCAGCCGCACACGCGATTGCCCCACGTCTCCCTAGCCGCGGACGCGCTCGCCCTTGGGGTCGAACAGCGGCTCGGGCGCCACCTCGCCCTCGACCCAGCGGCCGAAGATCTCCACCTCCACCGCGGTGCCGGGCTCCGCTTTGTCCGGCGGCAGGTAGGCGTAGGCGATCGAGCGCTCGACGGTGTAGCCGTAGCCGCCGGTGGTGACCCGGCCGACGACGTCGCCGCCGGCCCGGACCGGCTCGTTGCCGAGGGCGATCGAGCGCGGGTCGGCGAGGGTGAGGCAGCAGAGCCGGGCGCGCGGTCCCTGCTCCTTGGCGGCGAGCAGCGCGTCTTCGCCGATGAAGCCGCCCGGCTTGTCGAGCTTGACGCAGAACCCGACGCTGCCCTCGTAGGGGGTCTCGTCCGGGGTGATGTCGGCGCCCCAGACGCGGTAGCCCTTCTCGAGTCGGAGGCTGTCGATCGCGCGGTAGCCGCCGGCGACGATCCCGTGCGGCTGCCCCGCCTCCCACAGCGCCCGCCACAGGCCCAGCCCGTACTCGGTCGGGCAGTAGATCTCCCAGCCGAGCTCGCCGACGTAGGTCACCCGCAGCATCCGCACCGGCACGTTGCCGACCGTCGTCTCGCGCAGGGTCATGTACGGGAAGGCCTCGTCGCCGAGGTCCTGGGGGGTCAGCGGCTGCAGCACCTCGCGCGCCCGCGGTCCCCAGATCCCGAAGCAGGCCCACCGCGAGGTGACGTCGTGGATCCGCACCTCCTCCTCGTCGGGCACGTGGCGGCGCATCCACTCGCGGTCGTGGTTGCCGAAGGCGGTGCCGGTGACGATCGAGAAGCGCTCCTCGCCGAGGCGGGCGACGGTGAAGTCGCACTCGATGCCGCCGCGGTGGTTGAGCATCTGCGTGTAGGTGATCTGCCCGACCCCGCGGCCGACCCGGTTGTCGCAGAGCAGTTCGAGGAACGACTCCGCACCCGGGCCCTCGATCTCGAGCTTGGCGAAGGAGCTCTCGTCGAAGAGCGCGACCGCCTCGCGGGTGGCGCGGTGCTCGGCGCCGATCGCCGGCGACCAGTGGCGCCCCGCCCAGCCGCGCGGCCGCAGCGTCTCGTCCCCGGCGCCGGCGTTGCGCTCGTACCAGTTGACCCGCTCCCAGCCGGACTTCTCGCCGAAGGCGGCGTCGTGCTCGCGGTGCCAGGCATTGACCGGCGAGATCCGCAGCGGCCGCCCCGCCTCGCGCTCGTGGTTGGGGTAGCGGATGTCGTAGTAGGTCTCGTAGGTCTCCTTGATCCGCGCGTGGGTGTAGGCGGGGGAGCGGTACTGGGCGCCGAAGCGGCGGATGTCCATGTGCCAGAGGTCGAGGCTCGGCTCCCCCTCGGCGATCCACTCGGCGACGACTTTGCCGATCCCGCCGGCGCCGGCGAGGCCGTGGGCGCAGAACCCGGCGCAGACGAAGAAGCCGCCAACCTCGGTCTCGCCGAGGCAGAACTCGTTGTCGGGCGTGAACGCCTCCGGCCCGTTGATCAGTTTGGTGACGGTGATCTGCTCCATCGCCGGCACCCGCCGCTTCGAGTTCTCGGTGATCTCCTCGAACCTGTCCCACTCCTCTTCGAGCAGACGGCCGTTGAAGTCCGGCGGGATCGCCTCGACCCGTCCCGTCCCCTCCGGCAGGAAGGCCGGTTCGCTGCGCCGCTCGTAGCCGCCCATCACCAGCCCGTCGCCGTCCTCGCGGTAGTAGACGAGGAGGTCGGGATCCCGCAAAGTGGGCAAATGCCCCCGGGTGTGGTTGAGCTTAGGCCTCTTATGGAGGCCGAAGCTCAACCACACCTTGGTGGACTGGCGGGCTTCGCGGACGGCGTCGAGCGGTTGGGTGACGAGGTACTGGTGGGACATGGGGAGCAGCGGCACGCGGACGCCGGCCAGGCGGGCGATCTCGGCCGCGTACATGCCACCCGCGTCGACCACGACCTCGGCCTCGACGTCGCCCTTGTCGGTGCGCACCCCGCGGACGCGGCCGTCGCGGACCTCGATCCCGGTCACCCGGGTCGAAGTGAAGATCCGGCAGCCGCCCTGGCGGGCGCCGTCGGCGAGCGCGTAGGTCAGCTGCGCCGGGTCGACGTAGCCGTCGGTCGGCAGCCAGGCCGCCCCGAGCACGCCCTCGGTCGACATCAGCGGGAAGAGCTCCTGCGCCTCCTCGGCGGAGATCAGCTCCAGCGGCAGCCCGAAGGTCTTCGCCCAGCCCGCCTGGCGGCGCAGCTCCTCCATCCGCTCCTCGCTGGAGGCGAGGCGGATGCCGCCGCACTCGACCCAGCCGGGGTCGAACTCGGACTCGTCCTTCAATCGCCGGTAGAGCTCGACCGAGTGCATCATCATCTTCGTCAGCGAGACCGAGCCGCGCAGCTGCCCGACCAGCCCGGCGCTGTGGAAGGTCGAGCCCGAGGTGAGCTGCGAGCGCTCCAGCAGGACCACGTCGTCCCAGCCCAGCTTCGCCAGGTGGTAGGCGAGCGAGGCGCCGCCGACGCCGCCGCCGACGATGACGCAGCGGGCGCGCTCGGGCAGCTCAGCCCGCGCCACCGCCGGCCTCCTCCAGCAGCCGCTCCAGCCGCCCGCCTTCGGCAGACTCCCGCATGCGGTCGAAGTGCTTCGCGCAGTAGTCGGTGAAGTCGAAGTCGAGGTCGGAGATCGTGCTCTGCACCGCTCCCCACATCGCCTCGCGGAAGTCGGACATGAACCGCATCAGCTGCAGCGAGGCGAGCCGGCACCCGCTCGCCGGCGCTCCGAAGTAGGCGCTCAGCAGCTCCGCCTCCTGCGCCTCGCTCAGCTCGTTGTTGACGGCGAAGTTGCCGAGGTCGAAGTAGCGGTCGTTCATCCCCGCGTACTCCCAGTCGACGATCCGCACCCCCTGCGGCGAGCGGATGAAGTTGGCGGCGAGCAGGTCGTTGTGGCAGGGGACCGGCTCGTGCTCGGGCCCTGTCAGCGCCGCTTCGATCCGGTGCGCGGCGGCCAGCGCCCACTCATAGGAGTTCGGCACCTCGGCGCCGCGGTCGGCCATCCGCGCCGCGTAGGTCTCGACGATGCGGAAGCTGGAGAACGCCACCGGCAGCCGCTCCTCGCAGGCGTGCAGCGCGCGCAGCGCCGCCGCGACCTCGGCCAGCGCCCCGGGCGCGCGCAGCTCCTCCGCGCTCATCGCCTCGCCGACGACGAACTGGGTGACGAGGCAGGGCGGGTCCTCGAGCATCGCCACCACCGCCGGCCCGACCCCGGCCCGCGCCGCCATCTCGCCCGCGGCCTTCTCGGCCCCGCGGTCGATCTCCAGCAGCGCCGTGTCCTTGCCCGGCAGCCGCACCACCACGTCCTCGCCGGCGAACCGCACCCGGTAGTTGCGGTTGGTGATCCCGCCCTCCAGCGGCACCGGCTCCCCTTCCAGCTCGCCCAGGCGCGCCGAGATCGGTCCGAGGGTGTCCGCGAGGGAGGCCATGGGTAGAAGAAGATTCTCCACCGGCATTGACACGGGTCAAGGGTGGACCTAGGCTCGCACTGACCTTATAGGTCGGTTCGTTGAACCTTTATCCGCGAGCTGGGGAGCTCGGGAAGGGAGAGGTGATGGAGAGCAGCACGTCGGCACCGAACCGCGACGAACAGCGTCTGGCCGAGCTCGGCTACAAACAGTCGCTGAACCGAGCTTGGAGTGGGTTCTCCAACTTCGCGATCTCGTTCACGATCATCTCGATCCTCGCCGGTTGCTTCACCACCTACGGCCAGGCTTGGAACAACGGCGGCCCGATCGCGATCTCGATCGGCTGGCCGCTGATCTCGATCCCGATCCTGATCATCGGCTTCTGCATGGCGGAGCTGGTCTCCGCCTACCCGACCGCGGGCGGCATCTACTGGTGGTCGGGCCGGCTCGGCGGCCCGATCTGGGCCTGGTTCACCGGGTGGTTCAACCTGATCGGCCTCGCCGCCGTGGTCGCCTCGGTCGACTACGCCTGCGCCACCTTCCTCAACGTCGTCCTCGGCCTCTACGGGGTGAACATCCTCGGGGTCAACTTCGGCGACAGCACGCACATCCTCTCCGAGGTCTTCCTCCTGTTCGCGTTGATCCTGCTCTTACACACCGCGGTCAACATCCGAAGAACGCACCTGCTCTCGCTGGTCAACAGCTTCTCGGTCTGGTGGCACGTGCTCGGCGTCGCGGCGATCGTCCTCGTCCTGGTCATCGTCCCCGACACCCACCAGAGCTTCGACTTCGTCTTCACCGAGAGGATCAACAACAGTGGCTTCAGCGACGGGATGTACTGGTTCTACGTTCTCCCGCTCGGGTTCCTGCTGACCCAGTACACGATCACCGGCTTCGACGCCTCGGCTCACATATCCGAGGAGACCCACGACGCCTCGACGGCGGCGGCCAAGGGGGTATGGCGCTCGATCTTCTACTCGGCGGTGATCGGCTGGATCGTGCTGCTGGCGATCACCTTCGCCGCCACCGACGTCGACGCGGTCAACGAAGCGGCCGGCTTCTCGCCCGCGATCTTCGAAAGCGCCCTCAGCCAGGGCTGGGCAAAGTTCATCCTGATCATCTCCGTCGTCGGCCAGCTCTTCTGCGGCGCCGCCTGCCTGACCAGCGCCTCGCGCATGTGTTACGCGTTCTCCCGCGACAAAGGCTTCGGGCACCGGGCCTCCGGCGTCCTCTCCCGGGTGAACAAGGACCGGGTGCCGGTCTACGCCGTGCTGGCGATGGCCGCCGCGGCGCTCGTCATCACCCTGCCGGCGCTGAAGGGGAACGGCGAAGACGTGCCCTTCGCCTTCTTCGCGGTCGTCTCGATCACCGTCATCGGCCTCTACATCGCCTACGTGATCCCGATCTTCCTGCGCTGGCGCAAAGGAGACGACTTCGAGGTCGGGCCCTGGAACAACGGCCGCAAGTACAAGTGGATGAACGCGTTCTCGACCTTCTGGGTCGGCCTGATCACGATCATCTTCTGCCTGCCCTTCACGCCGGCGGCGGTGCCGTGGAACGACGAATTCAACTGGGAGTCGTTCAACTACGCGCCGCTGATGGTGGGCCTGGTCGTTCTCCTCGCCGCGATCGGCTGGTTCGCCAGCGCCCGCAAGCACTTCACCGGGCAGGTGCGGGAGGTCGACCTCGAGAAAGAGATCGGGCCCGAGCCCGAAGTCGGTCCGTCGCGCCCGTGAGGCGGGCGCCGTAACGTTCTCCCGATGACCGTCGAGGAGCTGAAGAAGGCGGTCGCGGACGGCGCGGTCGACACCGTGCTGCTCGCGATCGCCGACATGGAGGGGAGGCTGCAGGGCAAGCGGCTGACCGCATCGCACTTCCTCGGCGACGTGCTCGAGCACGGGGCCGAGGGGTGCAACTACCTGCTCGCGGTCGATGTCGAGATGGAGACGGTCGGCGGCTACGCGATGTCCTCCTGGGACACCGGCTACGGCGACTTCGAGATGGTCCCCGACCTCGAGACGCTGCGGCTGGTGCCGTGGCTGCCGGGGACGGCGATGGTGATGGCCGACGTCCAGTGGCATGACGGGCGCGAAGTGGCCGCCTCGCCGCGGCAGATCCTGCGCCGCCAGCTGGCGCGGCTGCAGGAGCGGGGGATGAGCGCCACCGCGGCCACCGAGCTCGAGTTCATCGTCTTCCGCAACACCTACGAGGAGGCCTGGAAGAAGGGCTTCCACGAGCTCGAGCCGGCCAACCTCTACAACATCGACTACTCGCTGCTGGGGACCTCGCGGGTGGAGCCGCTGATCCGCCGCATCCGCAACGAGATGGCCGGCGCGGGGATGGAGGTGGAGAACTCGAAGGGCGAGTGCAACCTCGGCCAGCACGAGATCAACTTCCGCTACGACACCGCGCTGCGCAGCGCCGACAACCACGTCATCTACAAGAACGGCGCCAAGGAGATCGCAGCCCAGGAGGGGCACGCGATCACCTTCATGGCCAAGTTCAACGAGCGCGAGGGCAACTCGTGCCACATCCACTGCTCGCTGGCGAGGGACGGCGGCAACGCGTTCGCCGGCGACCAGCAGCTGTTCGAGCGCTTCGTCGCCGGCCAGCTCGCCTGCATGCGGGAGCTGACGCTGATGTACGCGCCGCACGTCAACTCCTACAAACGCTTCGCCGTGGGCTCGTTCGCGCCGACCGCGATCGCCTGGGGGCGGGACAACCGCACCTGCTCGCTGCGGGTGGTCGGGGAGGGGGAGGGCCTGCGGGTGGAGAACCGGCTGCCGGGGGCCGACGTCAATCCCTACCTGGCGCTGAGCGCGATGATCGCCGCGGGGCTGCACGGGATCGACGCCGAGCTGCTGCTGGAGGAGGCGTTCGAGGGCAACGCGTACGAGTCCGACAAGCCGCGGGTGCCGTCGAACATCTACGACGCGCGCGACGCGTTTGCCGCCAGCGCGGTGGCGAAGGAGGCGTTCGGCGGCGAGGTCGTCGACCATTACCTGAACCGGGCCGGCGTGGAGATCGAGGCCTTCGAGGCGGCCGTCACCGACTGGGAGCGCTACCGGGGCTTCGAGCGGCTATGACCGGGGCGGCGGGCAGCGGCGCGCCAACGGTCGGGATCTGCGCCGGGATCGAGCGGGTCAGCTGGGGGGTGTGGAACGAGTACGAGGTGACGCTGGCGCCGCGCGCGTACGTGAAGTGCGTGCAGAAGGCGGGCGGGATCGCGATCGTGCTGCCGCCCGACGAGGCGGCGGTCGAGGAGCCCGACCTCCTCCTCGACCGGATCGACGCGCTGATGCTGGCCGGCGGCGCCGACGTCGACCCGGGCAGCTACGGCGCCGAGCCGCACCCGGAGACGAAGGGGACCTGGCCCGACCGCGACCGCTTCGAGCTGGCGCTGGCGCGGCGGGCGCTGGAGCGCGACATGCCGGTACTGGGGATCTGCCGCGGGATGCAGCTGCTGAACGTGGCGCTGGGCGGGACGCTGGTCCAGCACCTGCCGGAGGTGCCAGGGGGCGAGTCGCACCGCACTGTGGCCGGGACCTTCAGCGAGCACCACGTGCGCCTCGACCCCGAGTCGCTGGCCTGCTCGGCGGCGGGGGTCGAGGGGTTCGTCGTCTGGTCCCACCATCACCAGGGCGTGGACCAGCTGGGCGAGGGGCTGAAGGTGAGCGGCTGGTCGCTGGAGGACGAGCTGCCGGAGGCGATCGAGCTGCCGGACAAGCGCTTCGCGCTCGGCGTGATCTGGCACCCCGAGGAGGACGAGAACAGCAAGGTGATCGCGGCGCTGATCGAGGCGGCGCGTGGCGCTTTTGGTGCCCACAGGGGTCAAAAAAGCGACACGGAGGCAGTCCGATGAGCGCGATCGAGGTGATCGAGCCGGCGACCGAGCGGGTGATGGCGGAGGTGCCGCGGGCCGGGGCCGGGGAGGTCGACGCGGCGGTGGCGCGGGCGAAGACGGCGTTCCCGGCCTGGCGGGCGGTGGCGCCGGCGGACCGGGCGAAGCTGCTGCGCGACCTCGCCGGGGCGATCGAGGCGCGGCACGAGGAGCTGGCGCGGCTGGAGGCGCGCAACGCCGGCAAGCCGATCGCCGACGCGCGCGGGGAGATGGGGATGGTGGTCGAGACCTTCCGCTACTACTCCGGCGCGCCGGAGCGGCTGCTGGGGCAGACGATCCCCGTCGCCGGCGGCGTCGACATGACCTTCCGCGAGCCGCTCGGCGTCGTCGGCCTGATCGTCCCCTGGAACTTCCCGCTGACGATCGCCTCCTGGAAGGTGGCTCCGGCGCTCGCCGCCGGCAACTGCGTCGTGCTGAAGCCGGCGGAGCTGACGCCGCTGACCGCGCTGGAGCTGGAGGTCCTCGCCCTGGACGCCGGCATCCCCGAGGGCGTGGTGAACGTGGTCGCGGGCCCGGGGAGCGTCTGCGGGCGGCGCCTAGTCGAGCACCCCGACGTCGCCAAGATCGCCTTCACCGGCTCGACCGAGGTCGGCCGCGGGATCGCCGCCGGCGCCGCGGGGACGATCAAGCGGGTGACGCTGGAGCTGGGCGGCAAGTCGGCCAACGTCGTCTTCGCCGACGCGGACCTCGAGGCGGCTGCGGCCGCAGCGCCGATGGCGGTGTTCGGTAACGCCGGCCAGGACTGCTGCGCCCGCTCGCGCATCCTCATCCAGAGGGGCGTCTTCGACGAGTTCCTCACCTTAATGGAGCCGGTTGTCACGGGGATGCGGGTCGGGGACCCGTTTGACGAGGAGACCGAGATGGGACCACTTATCTCCGCCGACCACCGCGAGAAGGTTGCCGCGTACGTCCCCGATGACGCGCCCGTGGCGATCCGGGGCGGCGCGCCAGAAGGCGCCGGCTTCTGGTTTCCGCCGACCGTTCTGGCGCCGGTGGACAACAAGGACAGGGCGGCGGAGGAGGAGATCTTTGGCCCTGTGGTCACGGTGATCCCGTTCGAGGATGAGGATGATGCCGTGCGCCTCGCGAACGACACGGTCTACGGCCTCTCTGGTTCTGTGTGGACGCAGAACGTAGCGCGGGCCATGCGCGTCGCCCGCCGCATCGAGACCGGCGTCCTCTCCATCAACTCCAACACCTCGGTCAGGGTCGCGACCCCGTTCGGCGGGATGAAGCAGTCGGGCGTTGGGCGCGAGCTCGGTCCGCACGCTCTGGATTACTACACCGAGGTAAAGAACGTCTACCTGTCCACGGAGGAGGACTAGATATGCCCGGACGCCTCGAAGGGAAAGTCGCCGTCGTGACCGGCGGCGCGGGCGGCATAGGCCGCGAGACGGCCAGGCGCTTCGCGGAAGAAGACGCCAGGGTCTGTGTCGTCGACCTCGCCGACGAACCGGGAGGCGAGGTGGCGGAAGAGATCGGGGGCCTCTACGTGCACGCCGATGTGACCGACGCCGACGACGTGCAGAACGTGTACGCTGAGACGGCCCGGCGTTTCGGGGGCGTCGACGTGCTCTTCAACAACGCCGGGATCTCACCCCCCGACGACAACTCCATCCTGGACACCGACCTCGACGCCTGGCAGCGGGTGCAGGACGTGAACCTCAAGAGCGTCTACCTGTGCTGCAAGTACGGCATCCCGCACCTGCTCGAGCGGGGCGGTGGTTCCATCATCAACACGGCCTCCTTCGTGGCCGTTATGGGGGCCGCCACCTCCCAGATCTCCTACACCGCCTCCAAGGGCGGCGTGCTCGCCCTTAGCCGCGAGCTCGGGGTAGAGTTTGCCCGGCGGGGCATCCGCGTCAACGCGCTCTGTCCTGGTCCCGTGAACACGCCGCTCCTGCAGGAGCTCTACTCCAACGACCCGGAGCAGGCGGAGCGCAGGCTCGT
>DATIMV010000004.1:0-40741 GCA_035474955.1 Solirubrobacterales bacterium | reverse complement strand
GAACGATTCCTGGAGGTCCGACAGGGCCGCGACAGGGAGCCACGTCAACAGAAGCAGGCTCAGCAGGGCCTGCGCGATGAAGGCGGGAACGCGTCGTTTGGCCAACGCTCTATCCAGCTGAGCTACGGGTGCCTGGGGTCGTGGACCTGTCTTCTCCCTACCCGATTACAGGCCGGAGGGCAACCTCTCCAGGGCGATGGCTGGGAAACATCGCCGCCGGCCTCGCAGCAGCCGGGACAAGCCCAATCGGCGAGGGCTCGGGGAACCCGGCGCCCAAGCGGTTCGTCTGCCGGGTGACACCACGGGAACGGAGGCCGGGGCGAAGCCGCCCCGGCTTTCCGCCGCCGCAGTCACATCAGCTTGTCGAGGTTCATGATCAGGTTCACCCAGGCCGAGGCGACCCCTGCCGACCTCACGATGGCATTGAACCAGAACATCGCCGTCTCCGACACGTGTAGGCCGATCATCGGAAATCCTCCCCTGGCACCTCGTGCGTTGCAGAGCGCTGCCGCAGGACATAGCCCAGGGCCAGGACGGCGGCGGCCGCCATGACCGCGGCCGGGATTTCCGCCCGACGGGCCAGATCCTCCCCGAGCCGGCCGGTCAGCCAGGGGTCCGACACGATCATCTCCCCGGCCACCCATCCCAGGAGGGCGGCGCCGGCCCAGACGAGGACCGGGGCGCGATCCAGGAGGGCCATGATGAGGGCGGCTCCGGCGACGATCAGCGGAATGGAGATCGCCAGGCCCAGCACGAGGAGGAGCGTCGAATCCTTCGCCACGGCGGCGATGGCCAGGACGTTGTCCAGGCTCATCACCGCATCGGCGACGGCGATGGTCCATACCGCATGCCACAGGCGAACGGTCTGCTTGATCTCGCCCTCCTCGTCGTCGCCGGTGAGAAGCTGGATGGCGATCCAGAGCAGGAGGAGCCCGCCGACAACCTTGAGGAAGGGCGTCGACAGGAGAGCGGCCACGACCACCGTGAAGACGATGCGCAGCCCGACGGCGACGCCGGCCCCCAGGGCCATGCCCATCCGCCGCTGGCCTGGCGGCAGCCCCCGACAGGCGAGGGCGATGACCACGGCGTTGTCGCCGGACAGGATGACGTTGATCCAGATGATCCCGAGAATTTTTACGATTTGAGGAACGAGTGCTTCCATGATGGATGACTTGGTCGGGCGACCGGGACGAGCGGGATGTCCGGCCGGCTCCACGGAAAGGAAGCCGCGACAGGGGCCCCATCGGCTCAGGGGCATTGTCGAAGCAAGGGGGATCCGCCCGTCCCGGGCGGCGGGAGCGCCTCGAACGCCGCAAGGGGCGCGGCTCCGGAGGCCGTCCTAAAGGAGCGGCGGGCCCGTCGCGCGTAAAAATCCGAAGGAGTCCAGGCGCAGCAGCGCCTCCAGGATCCGCCAGTCGCGGCGCTGCGCGGACAGGAACGGCGCCGCCATGGCGGACGGACGGGGCAGAGCGAAGTCGTCAGGACCCTCGTTCGGGTCGCTCCACCCTTGCCAGCAGGCCTCTTCGTCGGCCTCGCCCGGGCCGGACGTTTCCTGCGACGAAAGCGGATCGCCGACCTGCAGCAGGAACGATTCCTGGAGGTCCGACAGGGCCGCGACAGGGAGCCACGTCAACAGAAGCAGGCTCAGCAGGGCCTGCGCGATGAAGGCGGGAATGCGTCGTTTGGCCAACGCTCTATCCAGCTGAGCTACGGGTGCCTGTGGTCGTGGAGCTGTCTCCTCCGTACCCGATCACCGGCCGGGGGACAACCTCTCCAGGGCGATGGCTGCGTGAGCATCTTCCAGGCAGACGGTCTCGTGTTCCGTTCATCGCCGGACGCTGCCGCAGTGAGGGTGGCTCTCCATCGCGAAAGAGCCGGCGGCTGCATCATCAACACGTCAAGCACCATATCCCTCTTGGGCATACCTCTACCGATACCAGGCGTCTAACCGTCTTGCGCCCCCCTCCTGATGGAACTGGTGCCGGTCTCACATGCGTTACCTCATGTCCGCCGCTCACGCAGGGCCAAAGGAGAATGCCATGCCGGCTCGATGGGACCAAGCTTGGCAAGCTGCCCTCATTCCAGCCTTGCTGATGGCCCCTGCGGCTCTCGCGCAGACGAGGGGCGCATGGGTCGATCCGCCGACCGAGCTGTTTGGCTCCCAAGCCGAGCCTGCACGGCCGAGCCCGCCATCCCCGGCCCATGCCACTTTGCCGCCATCGCAACCTGCGCCCTCGACGGCACCGGGCCTTGCAGCGCCTGAAGGGAGCGATTCAAGGCCTCGAGCGCGCGTGGACGAAGCCCCGTCCAGAGATCTCGCTCATCGCAGCGAAGCTCCGTCGCCTCGTGCCGTACCGAGCCATCGAGCCGCTCAGCCGACACGAGAGATCGCGCCCCCGCCGACTCCGTCCTTCGACGTCGCAGCCCGGCCGAGTTCGGCCGCCCGCCAAGCGGGTGCTCGCGAACGGGATGCCCGCGATCTGGCAAGGAACTATCTGAGCCTCTGGTCGGCGTCGAACCACCGGACGCTCCAGGCGACGCCGGCGTTCTACGGCTCGCAGGTGATGTTCCACGGACGCTCCATGAGCTTTGGGCAACTCCTTGCTGAGAAGCGCCGCTTCGTTCAACGGTGGCCCGTCAGATCATACCGCTACCGGCCCGAAACGATGGGTGTGACATGCGAGCCGAACGGTCGATCGTGCAGGATCAGATCGACCTTCGATTTCGATGCGGCCAATTCCGAGCTTGGTCGGCGCTCACGCGGCGTCGCGACGCATGAACTTGTCGTCACCTTCGCAGGGGCCCGGCCTGTGATCGCATCCGAGAACAGCAGGGTGTTCAGCAGGCAAGGCAGTCCGTAAGAATCGGACCCCACGCAATTGGAGAGAGCCACCGATGCTCTCCGTGAGGTCGTTTTCTCAAGGATGATGAAATCTGTCTCCGTTGGTCTCCTGACCAACACCGAGTCGCAATCGGCAAGCTTAGCGGCTGCTGAATGCCAGGACACGAAGCAACTTCTTAAACAGAGGATTCGTTTCTCGCGCGCGTTCTGCCTTGTCAGAGCTATGGTGGGTCGCCTTGACGAAGGCAGTTACGGGCTTAGGATGCCGCTTTATTGAGCAGACCCGATGCCTCGTTTCGGAAAGTGTTTCTGCAGTTGATCTCGACAACCAATGTGGGAGCGCCACCAGAGGAGCTCAGACGTGCGCGGACGAGACCATCCAACGCGATTGCATTCACAAGACGGGCGGCGCGTTCTCCTGTGCGGCCGCGTGCCGGGTCCGGCACGCAGCTTCAGAGCAGAGGCGATCGCAGCGGCTCTGCTGGGTGTGCTGTTGAGCAGTCAAGTGGCGTTCGGGGACGAGCTGCCGACCGGGTCGACCGATACTGGACAGAGCCACGGTCGCACACTGCACGCTGAACGACTTGAACCCGAGCGTGCTCAGACAAGGACGGCGGCAGCCGGGCCTACGGGTCCAATCGGGGCCGATTCCGACGATGTCGCGAATGTCCTGTCGTTGCTTGGAACTTCGGCGGAGCGGCGGCAACTCGCATCGGAACTCGAAGAGCTTCTTCGGCAAGGCAACCTGAAGGCCGCCGAAGACCGCCTGAACGCCGCGATCGAGCTAGGCTCCCTTGCGGTTCTTCTGGTTGACCGACTGGGCGACCCCAAATTCCTGGCAGGATTGCAGGCTCTCGGAATCCGGCCCGAGGAGCGTCCCGTTCTGCCCCCGTCCGCCACGGGTGATCCGCAAGCCTCGGCAGCGGGCGGCTTGGAGGAAGACCGTGCCGGGCCCAAGGCTATGGACCTGGGCGAGCTGCAGGAGGCGAAGGAGGCGAAGAACAGAGAGCAGCAGCGCGCCGACGCGATCGACCGCGAGCTGGCAAGCGTCAGGGAGGAGCTCCGCGCCGTCCGGGAACGGGAAGCAAGCTCTGCCGCAAAAGACGCGTTGGAGCTGGCAGAGCTGAAGTCCGCCTTCGAACGCGAGCGGGAGCGGGCGGACACTGCGACGCGGGAACGCGAAGCCGTGACGGAGGAGCGTCCCAGACTGCAGGAGGCAATGGACAGAGAGCAGCAGCGCGCCAATGCGATCGACCGCGAGCTGGCAGGCGTCCGGGAGGAGCTCCGCGCCGACCGGGAACGGGAAGCAAGCTCTGCCGCGGAGAACGCGATGCAAGTGGCGGAGCTGAAGACTGCGTTCGAGCGCGAGCGGGAGCGGGCAGATGCTGTCACGCGGGAGCTCGGAGCTGTGACGGAGGAGCGCCGCACATTGCTGGCTCAGCGTGAGCAGGATTCCGCTCTCATCGCCTCCGGTCGCAAGGAACTGGACGCGTTGAAGGCGGCACTCGAGGAGGAGCGGCGACGAAAGAGCCCTGTCGACGCGGTCGGCCCCGCGGCAGAACAGCCTCCCGAAGGTCGGATCGACGATTCCAGTGCAACGGTCGCCACCGCGAGTCCTCCGCTTGCGTCGGCGCCAAGTTCAACGGCATCGATCCCGCGAGGAGACATGACCGCCGCTGGACCGGGCCAGGGCCCACTTCGTGGTGTGCCGAAGGTTCTCGATACGTCCACGCTGTCGCTGCAAGGGAGAGTCGTTCGCCTGTTCGGGGTGGAAACGGCCGGTGATCGCGGGAGCGTGACGGAGCTCACTCAATACCTGGGAGGGCGTGAGGTTGTTTGTGAGGCGGCGGAGCCGACGGACACGTATCGGTGTCAGGTGGACGGCAAAGACCTGTCGTTGATCGTGCTGTTCAATGGCGGCGGATGGGTGACATCGGACGCAACGTCTGAGCTAAAGATGGCGGCAGACAGAGCCCGTTCGGCAGGCGTCGGAGTTTGGAAGAATCGCTCTCGGGCCATGGAATAGCCGCAGGCGCAGCAGCCCGTGAGCGGCCCCGGATGCGTGCGAGGCCGGACACGACAGGACCGGCATCCGATCCCGTCGCCCCGCTCCATCGAATCCCCTCCGACTGTCCCACGCGGCCTGTCGGAGACGCACGTTTTTGTGCGAAGAACCGGTATCCAGTTCTTCGCAACGTGCTCTAGGTTCCCGGCTGGGGCACGATGCGGATATAGGGCCGCGGTGCTTTCCACCCCTCCGGATAGATCTTCCTCGCCTCCTCGTCCGGCACCGAGCCGGCGATGATCACGTCCTCGCCCTGCTTCCAGTTGACGGGCGTCGCAACCCGGTGCTTCGCGGTGAGCTGGAGGGAATCGATCACCCGCAGCACCTCGTCGAAGTTGCGGCCGGTGGTCATCGGGTAGACGAGGATGAGTTTGATTTTCTTGTCGGGCCCGATGACGAAGACGTTGCGCACGGTCTGGTTGTCTGCCGGGGTGCGGTCGCCGGGGTCGCCGGAGACGTCGGCCGCCAGCATCCCGTAGGCCTTCGAGACCTCGAAGTCGGCGTCGCTGATGATCGGGTACTCGGGCTTCGCGCCCTGCGTCTCCTCGATGTCCTGCGCCCAGTCCTCGTGTTTGTCGAGCGGGTCGACGGAGAGCCCGATGATTTTCACGTTGCGGCTCTCGAAGTCGGGCTGGATCCGCGCCATGTAGCCGAGCTCGGTCGTGCAGACCGGCGTGAAGTCCTTCGGGTGGGAGAACAGGACCCCCCAGGAGTCACCCAGCCACTCGTGGAATTTGATTCGGCCTTGGGTGGTGTCGGCCTCGAAGTCTGGTGCTACGTCACCCAGTTGCAGAGCCATTTTTTGCCGCTCCTCTCGCGTTTTCCGCTATTACCTGAATCCTTATCGGAGTTTAGCTATTTAGGTTCGCCGGCCAGCGAGGATCTCTTTGGCCACGCTCGCGGCGGAGCTGTGCTCCGTCAGGACCTCCACCGGAATCCGCCAGGTCTGACCCGCCGCTCGCACGATCCGGCCCCCGCCCGCCGTCCCCTCGTAGACGACCCCGCGAACCGGGGTTTCGACCAGGTGTTCCATCAGCCGCTCCAGCCGCGGCCCGTGGATCGCCGCCAGCTCCTCCTCGCTTCCCCTGGCGCTGCCGAGCAAGAGCACCAAGACCGCGACGTCGTTGACCAGCTCGAGAATCGTCCCCGGGCGATCGGGATCGGCCAGCGCCGGCTCGATCCCGGCGGCCTCGATCGGCGCCAGCCCCTCCTCGCGGCGGCTGGTCCCGCGCACCGCCCAGCCGTCGCCGATCAACTGACTCCCCACGAATCGGCCGCGGCAGCCGCAGCCGACGATCAACGCTCGCGCCACGCTCAACCGGCCTCGAACGGGCCCTTGCCCCGCAGCCGCAGGCGCTCGTCCTCGGCGACGCTGGCCTGCAGGTCCGCCTCGGTCCACTCGGGCACCCCGCGGCGGCGGCGGATCTCGTTCTGCGCCTCCATCATCTGGCGGATGTCGTCGATCTCGTTCTGCGCCTCGACCTCGGGCGAGCGGGTCGGGGTCCAGTCGACGAGACTGGCGGAGCTGCCCGGGTAGTAGTGCCCGACGATCACCAGCACGCCGACCATGAAGGCCAGAATTCCGAGGGTTCCCAGAATGATCAGCACCCGACAAGGATACGGTTCACAGCCATGCCCGAGGCATACGTAGTCGAACCCCTGCGCACCCCGATGGGCGCTTACCGCGGCGCCCTCTCCGGCGTCCGCCCCGACGACATGGCCGCGCACGTGATTCGCGTCGTCGTCGAGCGCGGCGGCGTCGACCCCGAGCGGATCACCGACGTCTACTTCGGCGCCGCCAACCAGTCCGGCGAGGACAACCGCGACGTCGCCCGGATGGCGGCGCTGCTCGCCGGCCTGCCGCAGAGCGTTCCCGGCGCCACCGTCAATCGCCTCTGCGCCTCCGGCCTGGAGGCCGTCAACAACGCCGCCCGGGCGATCAAAGCGGGCGAGGGCGACTTCTACCTCGCCGGCGGGGTCGAGTCGATGAGCCGGGCGCCGTGGGTCGTCGAGAAGCCCGAGCGCGGGCTGCCGCGGGGACCGCAGACGATGCACGACACCACCCTTGGCTGGCGGATGATCAACCCGCGGATGGCCGAGCTCGGGGTCTCGACCGAGTCGATGGGCGAGACCGGCGAGAACGTCGCCGAACGCTTCGGCATCAGCCGCGAGGACCAGGACGCGTTCGCCCTGCGCAGCCACCAGCGCGCGGTCGCCGCGACCGGGGCCGGCAAGCTCGCCGAGGAGATCGTCCCGATCGAGGCGCCGCGAGGACGTGAGACCGTGGCGGTCGAGGCCGACGAGGGGCCGCGGCCGGACGCCTCGGCCGAGAAGCTGGCGAAGCTGCGGCCGGTCTTCCGCGAGGGCGGCACCGTCACCGCCGGCAACGCCTCGACCCTCAACGACGGCGCCGCCTGCCTGCTGCTCGCCTCCGAGAAAGGCGCCGAGGAGATCGGCGCCGAGCCGCTGGCGCGGGTCGTCGCCACCGGCGTCGCCGGCGTCGATCCCGCCTATATGGGAGTCGGGCCGGTCAAGGCGGTTCCCCGCGCGCTCGAGAACGCCGGCCTCACCATCGACCAGATCGACCTCGTCGAGCTGAACGAGGCCTTCGCCTCCCAGGTGCTCGCCAGCGCCCGCGAGCTCGGCATCGAGGAGGAGCGGCTGAACGTCAACGGCGGCGCCATCGCCCTCGGCCATCCCCTTGGCTGCTCGGGCGCGCGCCTCTCCGGCACCCTGGTTCGCGAGCTTCGCCGCCGCGGCGGCAAATACGGCATCGCGACCCTCTGCGTCGGCGTCGGGCAGGGCCTCGCCACCGTCTTCGAAGCGGTCTGACCGCTCTGCCCCTTTAGGCTGTAGCGCAATGAGGTCGTGGGGGCACTTCGACAGGCGCGCGGGGGCGGCGCTCATCTGCTGCTCGATCCTCGCCCTCCTACTCTCGCTTCCGGCCGTCGCCTCGGCGCGGGACGGGGCCTCGGCTTCGATCATCGGCGGGCGCACCGCCACGATCGCGGAATTCCCCTCGCTCGCATACATCGAGGCGCGCCAGGGGCGAAGCGGCTCCGCCTGCACCGGCAGCGTCGTCGCGCCACGGGTGATCCTCACCGCTGCCCACTGCATCGAGGACCTCGAACGCGGCCGCTTCACCCCTGCCGGGAGCTTCGCGGTTGCCACCGGCACCGCCACCCCCGGCAAAGCGCTGCGCGAGAACGTCTTCCGGGTGGTCGAGACCTACGTCTTCCCCGGCTTCGACCCCGGCAGCCTGAAGGGGGACGCCGGCATCCTCGTCCTCGACCGCCCCACCGCCGCGCCCCCGATCCCGCTTGCCGGCCCCGCCGACGCCGCCCTCTACGCGGGCGGAGCGCCGGTCCAGGTCGCGGGCTGGGGCCTCACCCGGGCCAACGCGGCCGACGGCCCCGAAACCCTTCAGGCCACCTCGATGGTGGTCCAGGCACCCTCTTTCTGCGAGCGCAAGGCGCGCCGCTACTACCCGCCGTACGCACCCACCTCCCATGTCTGCACCCTCGACGTACCTTCCAAGAAAAGCGGTGGCTGCTTCGGCGACAGCGGCGGACCGCTGATCGGGCAGCGCGCCGACGGCACCCCGGTCGAGCTGGGGATCGTCAGCACCGGCGGCCCCTTCTGCAGCACCAAGCTGCCCAACGTCTTCACCCGCGTCGACTTCGTCTCCACCTGGGTCTCGCAGTGGATCGCCGCCATCGAAACCGGCACCCCGCCCCCGGCGGTCGACCCCGAGGCGCCGTTCCCGCTGATGACCCGGCCGACGGCGGAGTCGTTTGCCGTCCTCACCCTGCAGGGCGCCTTCGGCCGCCGGTTCGAACGCGCCAAACAGGTGCTGGGCAGATGCGAGCGGGTCAACCGCAGCCGCTTCCGCTGCCAAGTCACCTGGCGCACCGGGCGCGAGATCTTCGCCGGCGTCGTCTCGCCGTTCTACGTCCGCCGCCCCCAGGGGGTCGCCTGGGACAGCACCTTCCGGATCGAATGGGCCAGCATCAAGTGCCTGCGAAAGCAGGGCTCCCGCTGTCCGATCCACACCAAACGCAGCTAGCCCTCCTAACGGCCCAGCGAGCCGAACAGGTAGCCTCGCCCGCGTGACCCAGGGCTTCGAAGAGCTGGCCAGCGTCGACGGGAAGATCACTCCCACCGCCGAGGCCACGATCGGACTCAAAGACGACGGGCTCTACCGCGGCGACGGCGCTTTCGAGGTGATTCGCCTCTACGCCGGCAAGCCTTTCGCCCTCGTCGATCACCTCGACCGGCTGGTGCGCTCCGCCGGTGCGATCCAGCTCGAGTTCGACCGCGGCGCCCTGGAAGGGGAGATTGGAGCCCTGCTCGAGCAGGCCGGGCCGGTGGAAGGCCAGATGCGGCTGATCGTCACCCGCGGCGGCCGCCGGATCGCCGCGACCGAGCCGATCCCGCCCCACCCCGAGACCGTCGCCCTCGCCACCGTCACCTACTGCCCGACGGTGATCCTCAACGGGGTCAAGTCGCTCTCCTACGCCGCCAACATGCAGGCGACCCGGATCGCAAAAGGCCAGGGCGCCGATGAGGCGGTGCTGATCCGCCCCGAGGGGACGGTGCTCGAGCCCCCCACTTCCGCCATTTTCTGGGTCTCCGCCGAGGGGCAGCTGCGAACGCCGGCACTTGACGACGGCGTCCTCGAGTCGATCACCCGCGACCGGATGATCAAGGCGCTGGAGGTGAAAGAGGGCACCTGGCACGTCGACGACCTGCGCGGCGCCGGCGAGGCCTTCCTCGCCTCGACCACGCGGGAGATCCAGCCCGTCTCATCGGTCGACGGCACCGCCTTCTCCGCCTCGCCGGGGCCCCGGACGCGCCAGGCCCAGGAGGCCTTCGCGGAGACGCTGGGCCGGGAGCTGCGCGAACTCTGATGGACTTCCAGTTCAGCGACGAGCAGAAGCTGATCCGCGAAACGGCGCGCGAATTCGCCGAGCGGGAGATCCTCCCCCACGTCCGCGAGAACGACCGCGAGGGCCGCTTCGACCGGGAGCTGGCACGCAAGCTGGGCGAGGTTGGATTCCTCGGCGCGCCGGTCGCCGAAGAGCACGGCGGCCGGTCGCTTGACTACGTCGGCTACGGGCTGATCGCCGAGGAGATCGGCCGCGCCGATTCCTCCGCCCGCACCGTCGTCTCGGTGATTACCTCGCTGGTCGCCGGTCCGATCGAGAAGTGGGGCACGGAGGAGCAGAAGAAGAGGTGGCTGCCGCGGCTCTGCTCAGGCGAGGGCCTTGGCTGCTTCGGCCTGACCGAGCCCGACACCGGCTCCGACGCCGCCAACCTCCGCACCCGCGCCACCAAGACCGACAACGGCTGGTCGATCAGCGGCCAGAAGATGTGGATCTCGCTCGGCAACTTCGCCGAGCTGGCGCTGATCTTCGCCCAGACGGACCCGGAGAAGAAGCACCGCGGCCTCGCCTGCTTCCTGGTCCCGACCGACAGCGAGGGATTCACCACCCAGGAGATCCACGGCAAGCTCGGGCTGCGCTCCTCCGACACCGCGGAAATCTCCCTCGACGAGGTCGAGGTTGGCGAGGAGGCGATGCTGGGTGAGATCGGCGACGGCTTCAAGGTGGCGATGAGCGCGCTCGAAAACGGCCGCTACAGCGTCGCCGCCGGCTGCGTCGGCATCTGCGAAGGCTGCGTGCAGAGCTCGGTGGAATTTTCCAAGGAGCGCAGGCAGTTCGGCGTCCCCCTCGCCCGCTTCCAGCTCGTCCAGGAGATGATCGCCGAGATGATCCTCAGGCGCGACGCCAGCCGGATGCTGGTCCTCCGCGCCGGCCTGCTCAAGGACGAAGGGAAACCGAACGCGACCGAGACCTCGGTGGCGAAGCTCTACGCGACGGAGTCGGCGGTGGAGTGCGCCGACCTGGCGATCCAGGTCCACGGCGGCTCCGGCTACGTCGACGACTACCCGGTCGAGCGCTACCTGCGCGACGCCCGCGTCACCACCCTCTACGAGGGCACCTCGCAGATCCAGAAGCTGATCATCGGCCGCGCCGCGACCGGGATCAACGCGATGCTCCCCCTCCAGGAGAGCTGAGCTTGCCCGAGCAGGTCGAGGCCTCGGTCGACGAGCAGGGCGTCGCCCTGCTGCGGCTGAACCGGCCCGAGGCGCGCAACGCCCTCTCACCGCAGATGCGGGGGGAGATCGTCGAGGCCCTGGAGCGCCTCGACGCCGATCCCGCGGCGCGCTGCATCGTCATCGCCGGCTCCGACGATTTCTTCGCCGCCGGCGCCGACATCAGGGCGATGGCCGAGCGCTCGGTCGACGCCGCCCCCGACCCGAAGGGGATGGAGTTCTGGACCCGGCTGACGGCGATTGGGACGCCGACGATCGCCGCGGTCTCGGGCTACGCCTTCGGCGGCGGCTGCGAGCTGGCGCTGGCCTGCGACATGATCGTCTGCGACGAGAAGACGCGCTTCGGCCAGCCGGAGATCACCCTTGGGATCATCCCCGGCGGCGGGGGAAGCCAGCGCCTCGCCCGCGCGATCGGCAAGCAACGGGCGATGGAGTACGTCCTCACCGGCCGCCGCTGGGACGCGGAGACGGCCGAGCGCTGGGGCCTCGTCAACAAGGTCGCCAAGAAGGGCAAGTGGCTGGAGGAGGCGATCGAGCTGGCCCGCCTGATCGCCGAGCGCCCGCCGCTGGCGGTGCGGCTGGCGAAAAAGGCGGTGCTGGCGGCCGAGCGGACGAGCCTCGAGGAGGGGCTGCGAACCGAGCGAGGGCTCTTCGACGAAGCGATGGCGACCGAGGACCGGGTCGAGGGGATGAACGCCTTTCTGGAGAAACGCCAGCCGCGGTTCAAGGGCCGGTGAGCGCCTCCCGCGTCGGCGTGATCGGCGCCGGCACGATGGGCCGGGGCATCGCCCAGGTGGCGGCGCTGGGCGGCTACGCCACCGTCCTCTACGACGTCGCCCCCGAGCTTGCCGACGCTGGAGCGGCGGGGCTGCGGGAGGCCCTGGCGAAGGGAGCGAGCCGCGGCCGCTGGAGCGAGGAGCAAGCGGAAGCCGCCTCGAGCCGGGTGGAGCCGGCGACGGAGTTGAGCGAGCTGGGCGGATGCGAGCTGCTGATCGAGGCGGCGCCGGAGCAGCTGGAGCTGAAGCGCGGCCTCTTCTCGAAACTGGCGGAGGCGCTCGGGCCCGAGCCGATCTTCGCCACCAACACCTCCTCCCTCCGCGTCTCCGAGATCGCCGCCGGGGTCCCCGATCCCGAGCGCGTCGTCGGCATGCACTTCTTCAACCCGCCGGCATTGATGCGGCTGGTCGAGATCGTCGCCGCCGAGCGCTCCTCCGAGCCGGCCCTGGCGACCGCGACCGAGGTCGCCGAACGGATGGGCCGCACCCCGATCCGGGCCAAGGACAGCCCCGGCTTCGTCGCCAACCGGCTTGCCCGTCCCTTCTCGCTGGAGTCGCTGCGGATGCTTGGCGACGGCGTCGCCGACGCGGCGGCGATCGACCGCATCGTCCGTCTCGGCGGCGGCTTCCGGATGGGGCCGTTCGAGCTGCTCGACCTGATCGGCCTCGACGTCAACCTCGAAATCGCCCGCTCCTTCTTCCAGCAGGGCGGCGAGCCCGAGCGCTGGCGCCCGAGCCCGATTCAGGAAAAGCTGGTCGCCGAAGGCAGGCTCGGCCGTAAGAGCGGGCGCGGCTACCACGACTACGGCGAGGGGCAAGGGAGCGCGCCCGATCCCGAGCTGGGAATCGACGCCCCCACCCTCGACCCCGACCAGCTCGCCAAGATCGACCCCGCCGCCGAGCAGGTCCTCACCCGCCTCTTCGCCCAGGTCGCCAACGAGGCCGCCTTCGCGCTGGAAGAGGAGGTCGCCTCCCCCGCAGACATGGAGACGGCGATGCGGCTCGGCTTCAACTGGCCGCTCGGCCCGCTCGGCTTCGCCGAGCTGATCGGCCCCGACCGCGCCGCCGACCTGCTCGAACGGCTGGAGGCGGAGAAGGGCGCGGCCTACGCGCCGGCGCCGCGGTTGAGGCGCATCATCAGCTCGTCGACGTAGCACCAGCTCCAGTCTTCCCCCGGCTCGGCCGAGCGGATGATCGGATGGCCCGTCTCCTCGTGGTGGGCGGTGGCGTGCTTGCCGATCGAGTTGTCGCAGCAGCCGATGTGCCCGCAGGACTGGCACATCCGCAGGTGCACCCAGGTCATCCCGGAGGCCAGGCACTCCTCACACCCCTCGACCTCGCTCGGAAGATCGAGGTAGCTAACCGCCTCGAGGTGAGTGCACTCAGCCACTGCCGGTGGCGATCTCCGCCGGCTCGCCGCCGGGCATCCAGTGCGCCTCGACCGGCGGCTCTTCGTCGCGCAGGTAACGCTCGGCGTCGAGCGCGCCCATGCAGCCGGTGCCGGCGGCGGTGATCGCCTGGCGGTAGGTGTGGTCGACGACGTCGCCGACGGCGAAGACACCGCCGATGTTGGTCCGGGTCGAACCGGCCTCGGTGACGATGTAGCCGTCCTCGTCGGTCTCGACCTGACCCTGGACGATCTCCGATTTGGGCACGTGGCCGATCGCGATGAAGGCGCCGTCGCTCTCGATCTCCTCCTGCTCGCCGGTCTCGGCGTTGCGGAGGCGGACCTTCTCGAGCTTGCCGCTCTCGCCGGCGACGAACTCCTCGGCGACAAACGGCGTCTTCAGGTTGATGTTGTCCTTTTCGCGCGCCCGGTCGAACATGATCTTCGAGGCGCGGAACTCGTCGCGGCGGTTGACGATCGTCAGGTCCGAGGCGAACTTGGAGATGAAGATCGAGTCCTCCATCGCCGAGTCGCCACCGCCGACCACGATCACCTTCTGGTCTTTGAAGAAAGCGCCGTCGCAGACGCCGCAGGTGGAGACGCCGCGGCCGCCCAGCTCCATCTCGCCGGCAACGCCGAGCCGTTTCGGCTCCGCCCCCATCGCCAGGATCACCGTCTTCGCCCGGTGCTCCTCGTCGCCGAGGAAGACCTTCTGCAGGCCGCCGTCGGAGAGCTCGACCCGGTCGACGTCGTCGGTGACGAAGCGGGTCCCGAAGCGCTCGGCCTGGGCGCGGAACTGAGCCATCATCTCCGGCCCCATGATCCCCTCCGGGTAGCCGGGGTAGTTCTCGACCTCGGTCGTGTTCTGCAGCTGGCCGCCCCACTGGAAGCCCTCGAAGACGAGCGGCTCGAGGTTGGCCCGCGCGGTGTAAAGCGCAGCCGTGTAGCCGGCCGGCCCCCCACCGATGATGATCACGTTCTCGACCTTCTTGCTCTCAGTCATATCTGCCGCCTGAAGTCTATTACTTTACTTTTTATAGTACGCCTCTCGGCGGTCGAAGGCAACCTCCGCGACCTCCTCCACGGGCGAGTGGGTCTCGCCCCCGCGTTCGATCGGCAGCCCCTCCTCTTCCCAGCGGTGAACCGTGTGGCGGAGCTGGAAGAAGGCGAAGATCCCGGGTGGGATCGGCATCCAGAAGGAGACGAGGCGGAAGATCAGGATCGCCGGGAAGACGGTCTCCTCGGGGATTCCGAAGAGGACGAAGGCGCCGATCATGCCCGCGTCCACCGCCCCGACCCCCGCCGGCGCCAGCGGGAAGAGGTTGGCGACCATGCCGAGGAAGTACCCCTGCACCACCACGCCAAGAGGGACCTGGACCCCGAAGGCGTGGAACGAGGCCCAGAGCACGCCGATGCTGAAGGCCCAGTAGCCGGCCGCGCCGATCACGGCGAGCCCGCCGCGCGAGGGATGGGTGAAGAGGCTCATCGCGAAGCGGAACCCTTCACCCAGAGTCGCCGGCACTTTCCCGGCGGTGCGGAGCCACTGCCGGTGCTTGTCGGTATGCGCGAAACGAGCGAGGCGCTCCTCCGCGTCGGCGGGGATCAGCGCGATCAGGATGCCGACGATCAACAGGAATCCGGCGACGGCGGCGGGGATGATCGTCAGCTCGACCGAGCTCTTCCCGTTCAAGACCCCGGTTCGCAGCAGGATCCCGAAGACGATCAGGGCGATCGGGTAGAAGGCGTAATGGAGGGAGACGAAGGCGACCATGCGCCGGGCGACGTCGCGGCGCTCCATCCCGGCCTTGCGCAGCGCCCAGTAGGTGACGGCGACGCCGCCGGCGCCGCCGGCCGAGAAGAGCAGGGTCCCGGCGACCCCGGCCATGTTGATCTCGTAGGTCTCTCGCCAGCGCAGGCGCAGCGCGTCGCCGCCCACCACCGCCTTGAAGAGGGCGAAGTAGGTCGCGTAGGCGAGGACGTTGAAGCCGATCGCGACCGCGATCCAGACCGGATCCGCCTCGTCGAGCCGGTCGAGAGCATCGCCGAGGCCGATCAGCTTCGGGAAGAGGAAGTAGATCCCCCCGAGCAGGATGAACACGACGACGATGGTCTGGATCAGCCGCCGGGTCGTGAATATCGGCATTTCGGCGAAGCGGCTGCCGCCGTTCGCCGAGTCGTCCTGAGACACGCCCTGGAAACTACTAGGCGCCTGCGATCCTCTCCAGGCGCTGTAACCCTCCGTTTATCCGGTGCACCAGGGGCTCCGCCAGCGGCTCGCCCTTCCTCACCGCGGCAACCAGGAGGGCGCCCGCGATGAGGTCGGTGACGTAGTGCTCGCCCAGGTAGACGAGCCCGAAGCCGAGGGTGCCGGCGTAGCCCCACCCGACGGCGCCCTCCACCTTCCCCGCTTCCGAGAGCGAGAGCGCAGCGGCGAGGGAGGTGGCGAAGTGCAGCGACGGCATCGCCGCCCAGGGATTCCCGCCGAGGGCGTCGTACATCCGCTCCCAGGCGCGGCCCCAGGTCGGTTCGCCCACCTCGACCATGATCCGCCGCACCTCCTCTCCGGTCAGCCCCTGCTCGGAGGCCCACCAGGGTGGCGCGGTCGGGACCGCGAAGTAGAGGGCGCAGCCAAGGTCGAAGACCGCCGCCATCTGCCGGGCGGAGCGCGGGAAGCGCTCGTTGTGGCGGACGAGGATCCAGGCCAGGGAGACGTAGGGGACGATGAACCAGAGCCAGTGGGTCCAGGTCAGCACCTGGTTGACGGCGCCGACCCGGGGCAGCCGAGAGAAGGCGCGCTGGAGCCGCGCGTTCGGCAGCTTGCCGCCACCGATCAAGCGATCGACGCGGATCGGGTAGCGGACATGAAGGCGTTCCCGCAGCCGGTCGGGATCGTCGTAGGGGAGCTCGTGGGCCACCGTGAAAGCCCACATCTGCAGGGCGAAGAGGGCGACGTCGCGGCGCTTGGAGCGCGGCTGCAGAACCGCCAGCGCCAATGGGCCGGCGGCGCAGGCCGCGACCGTCGCACCGGCCGGGATTCGCAACCGCCGCCGCAGCAGGGGAACCGCAACCGCCGCTGCGATCGTGGTCACGGCTCCGCCCTGCACCGCAAGGCGAAGCGCGCTTGATGGTCGGGAGCGCCCCTTCTGCCTCTTCATCAGGTCGGCGAGTATAGGTCCGGCCCCTCCGCGGGCCGGAAGCCGCGGCGCCGCCCCGCGTGAATAGAATGGCCGCGCTTTGTCGCCGCACTCGCCTGGCACCGACCAGATGGACACCCTGCTGTGGATCGGCTCCGCCGTCGCCGCGATCCTCGTGATCGCGGTTGCCGGCGCGCTGCTCTTCGTCGTGCGCCGCTACCGCTCCGAGCGCGGGGCCGAGCCGCGCCAGCTCCTCAGCGGCCACGGCCTGCAGCTCCGGGTCGGCGGCGCGCTCGCCTTCCTCGCGCTCGTGCTCTTCGTTCTCGGCGTCGTCTTCACCGGCAACGCCCGCGAAAGCCGCGCCACCGGCAGCTCCGGTCTCTCCTCGCTGAAAGGTGAGCCGCTGCGGATCGAAGCGACCGGCCAGCAGTGGCTGTGGCGCTACGACTACCCCAACGGCGCCTTCTCCTACTACGAGCTGGTGGTACCGGCCGACACCGCGATCGAGCTCGAGCTCGAGTCCACCGACGTCGTCCACACCTGGAACGTCGAAGAACTGGCGCGCAAAGCCGACGCCGTTCCCGGCAAGACCAACCGGGTCGTCTTCATCGCCGACGAGGAGGGGACGTTCGGGGGCAGCTCCGCCACCCTCTCGGGCCAGTCTTACGCCTCGATGAAAACCGCCATCCGGGTCGTTTCCCCCGACGAATACGAAGACTTCGTCGAAACGCGGAAAGAAGAGATCGACGCAGCCGAGGAAAGGGTCGCCGACCTGATCGCAGAGGGAGAGACGCCATGAGCCCCCGCCCCCGCCCCGAGCTCGTCGCCGACGGCTACAGCCCCAGTCGTCCCCGCTGGCAGCAGCTGACGACCTCGGCCGACCACAAGGACATCGGCCAGATCCTGATCTGCGGCGCCCTCGGCTTCCTCTTCCTCGCCCTGGTCGAGCTGGTGCTGATGCGGATCCAGCTGCTGGTCCCGGAGAACACCTTCCTCGACCCCGTCACCTTCAACCGGATGCTCTCGCTCTACGGGACGACGTCGATCTTCCTCTTCGCGCTGCCGCTGGTGCTGGGGTTCTTCTACTACGTCGCGCCGCTGCAGATCGGCGCCCGCGGAACGGCGCTGCCGCGCCTCGGCCAGGTCGGGATGGGGCTGTGGGTCGCCGGCGCCACCGTCCTCTACGCCGGCTTCCTCTTCACCCCTTCGGAGGCCGGGATCAACCCGCTGTCACCGCTGAGCGAGCGCGCCTTCCTCTCCAACAACGGCGTCGACGCCTGGGCCGCGGCCGCGGGCCTGGCGACGCTGGGGTTCGTCCTCCTCTCGATCAACCTGCTGACGACGCTGCGGACGATGCGGGCCCCGGGCCTGGCCTGGCGCCGGATGCCGCTTTTCGCCTGGGCGGCCACCGTCAGCTCCTGGCTGATGATCTTCATCGGGCCGGTACTGCTGGCGGCGCTGACGATGCTGATGATCGACCGCAACTACGAAGGCACCTTCTTCGCCGACGGCAGCGGCGGCGCCCCGCTCCTCTGGCAGCACCTGAGCTGGATCTTCTTCACCGGCAGCTACATGCTGATCCTGATCTTCGCCTTCGGCGCGATCTCCGAAATCACCTCGGCCTTCTCCCGCAAACCGCACTTCAACCGGCCGGTGACGATGGCTTCGCTGGCCGCGATCGCCGTGATCGGGACGCTCGCCTGGATGCAGAACATGCTGACCGCCCCGATCGGGATCGGCTGGATGTACTACGCGATGCTGATGGCGCTGGCGCTGCTCGTCCCCTTCGGTCTCGTCATCTTCAACCTGATCTCGACCCTCGCCGGCGGCACCCTGCGGATGCGGGCCCCGCTGCTTTTCGCGCTGGGAGCGATCCTCTCGATCTCGATCGGGCTCGCCTCCGAGCTCGTCCACTCGCTGGTCGCCGCCGCCTGGCACCTGAGGAACACGACCGACGCCACCGCCGCCACCCACTTCGCGCTGGTGGGCGGCGCCGTCCTCGGCGGTTTCGCCGCCCTCCACTACTGGTTCCCGAAGATGACCGGGCGGACCATGGGCGAGAGCCTCGGCCGGATCTCCTTCTGGACGATCCTCGTCGGCCTCCTGCTCGGCTTCGCCCCCCTCTTCTTCGCCGGCACCCTCGAGGGCCAGGTGGTCGACGCCTACAAGTACTTCGCCGACGATGACGTCACCGCCTACAACGTGATCTCCTCGATCGGCGTGCTGATCCTCTCCGTCGGCATCCTGCTGAACGTCGCCAACGCGATCTTCAGCCGCACCAACGGCCCCGCGGCCGGTCACGATCCGTGGGGGGGCGAGACGCTCGAGTGGTTCACGCTCTCGCCGCCCGAGCCGCACAACTTCGACGTCCTGCCCGACGTCCGCAGCGCTCACCCGCTGCGCGACATCCGCGAGGCGATCGGCCATCGCAGCCGCCGCAGCGAGCAGGCGGCGAGCCGCGAATCCCAGCCGGTAGCCTGAACGCCATGCAATCCGGTGCCGGCGCGCAGACCGCGCCCAACCCGACTACGGCCACCACCCGTTCGGTCCTCCCCACCGTCGTCCGCGACTACCTGACGCTGACCAAGCCGAAGGTGCAGTCGCTGCTGCTGTTCACCACGGTGACGACGATGTACGTGGCCGGGGACCCCTCGCTCGGCCTGATCCTCCTCACCTGCCTCGGAGGGGCGCTCTCCGCAGGCGGAGCCGGCGCAATCAACCACGCCGTCGACCGCGACATCGATCGCACGATGGCGCGCACCGCCACCCGGCCCGTTGCCTCCGGCCGCATCTCCGCGAGGGCCGCCATCGTTTTTGGGCTGATCCTCGGAGCCGCCTCCTTCCTGCTGCTGTCGCTGACCGTCAACCCGCTCGCGGCCTCGCTTTCGCTCTCGGGCTTCGTCGGCTACGTCGGCGTCTACACGCTGTGGCTGAAGCGGCGGACGCCGCAGAACATCGTCATCGGCGGCGCCGCCGGCGCCGTACCCCCTCTGGTCGCCTGGGCAGCCGTCACGGGCGAGCTCAGCGGCATGGCCTTCTACATGTTCGCGATCGTCTTCTTCTGGACGCCGCCGCACTTCTGGGCGCTCTCGCTGCTGATGAAGGACGAGTACGCGAAGGCGGGGATCCCGATGCTGCCGGTCGTCCGCGGCGAGGCGGAGACGCGGCGCCAGATCCTCCTCTACACCGTCCTCCTCTACGCGGTCACCCAGCTGCCCTTCTGCGCCGGCGGCCTCGGCATCGCCTACGTCGTCCCCTCGATCCTGCTCGGCGCCGCCTTCATCTACTGCGCCGTGCGCCTCCTGCGCTCGGGCGATCGCCGCTGGGCGCTGCGGACCTACCTCTACTCGCTGTCCTACCTCGCCCTGCTGTTCCTGGCTATGGCCGTGGCGGCGAATGTCTGAGCGTCCCGCGCGTCCGGGCCTCCACCGAGCCTGATAGAACTCCCGCCAATGGACCGCGAGACCGCACGCAGAAGCATCGGCGCTGGACTGGTTGCCGGGGGCATCGCCGCCGGCGTCTTCGCCCTCTGCTTCGTCACCGCCTTCATCTACATCGCCCAGTAACACCGTGGCCGAGCATCGACAGGTTTCCGAGCCGGGCGAGATGATCTACACGCCGCGTCCCTCCTGGGGGCCGGTCTTCCTCGCCCTTGGTGTCCTGGGGCTGGTCTGCGGCACCTTCGCCTCCGGCTTCATCTTCGAGCCGAGGATCTGGGGCATCCTCGGCGCGATCATCTTCCTCATCGCCCTCCGCAGCATCGCCCGCGGTGCCACCCGCGACTACTACCGCCTTCCGCGCCGTCAGGAGACCCGGGGAGCCGCCCTCCCCGTCGAAACGATCTCCGGCCCCTCGCCGCGCTCCTAGCCCGGTAGGGGCATTTCTGAAGTAGCTCCGTCGCTGGTCCAGCAGCGGACGATGTCCCTGATCGAGAGGACGCCCACCGGCTCGCCGCCGTCGAAGACGACGAGGTGTCGGACGTTGCGGCGGGACATCTCCGCCGCCGCCCGCTCGAGGCTCCATTCGGGGGCCGCGGTGAGGACCCCCTCGCTCATGTGGTCGGCGACCCGCTCGAGGTCGGGATCCTGGCCCCGGGCCACGGAGACCAGCAAATCGCGCTCGGTGACGATCGAGGGGGCCGGCAGCTCAGCGTCGATGACAAGCGCCGCTCCCGTCCCTTTCTCGACCATCTTCTGGGCCGCCTCGCGCAACGTGTGGGACGGCCCCACGGTCAGCGTTATCTCCGACATCCCGTCCCTCACCTGCATCTGGGGCCTCCCATCGCTTCAGTTACCGAGTTAGTGCGGATCGCCTCAAGATTAGCCCACCCACCACGCCTGACGACGCGCTGCCCGGGGGCGCCGACATATAGACTCCGCTCCGCGTCAGACCCCATGGCTCGCCCTTCCGAACTCACTCGACCGCTGCTCGTCCTGGCAGTCCTCGCCGCCCTCGTCGCGGTTGCTTCGGGCTGCGGGACGACGAGCGCCGATCCGGAACGTGGACGGGCGATATTCCGGGAGAAATGCGGCACCTGCCACGCGATGGCACAGGCTGGCGCCAGCGCCCAGATCGGGCCCAACCTCGACCACGCCTTCGCCGCCGCGCGGGCGGTTGGAGCCGACTCGGACACGATCGAGGGGATCGTCAAGGCGCAGGTCGAGTACCCCCGCGAGGTCAACGGCAATCCTCGCGTCTCGATGCCCGCCGACATCGTCACCGGCCAGGACCTCGACGACGTTGCCGCCTACGTCGGCAAATGGGCCGGCGTCCCCGGCGCCGAACCACCGCAGGTCGCGGGTGGTCCCGGCGCCCAGGTCTTCGCTGACCAGAACTGCGGCGGCTGCCACACCTTCAAAGCGGCCGAAGCAGGCGGCGTGACCGGGCCGAACCTGGACGAATCGATCCCCGGCGAGGACGAAGCCACGGTCAAAGAGATGATCGTGGACCCGAACGCCGTGATCGCGAAAGGCTACCCGCCCAACGTGATGCCCCAGGATTACGAGGCGGAATTGAGTCCGAAAGAACTCGAAGACCTCGTCAAATACCTGATCGAAAACGCCGGCGGCGGTAGCGCCGGCAACTCCCAAGGCTGAGCAAGGCGGCCGCGAGCCGCTTGCCATGATGGTCCCCAGATGCGAGAACGCTTGAGCCGCCTCGAGATCTCCCCCGCCCGCTACGCGCAGGTGACGCTCGTCGCCCTCGCGGCCCTCTCGCTGATCGTGCTGACCGGCGCCGCCGTGCGTCTCACCGGCTCCGGGCTCGGCTGCCCGGATTGGCCGAAATGCTACGGCGGGACGACGCCGCCGCTCGAGTACCACGCGGTGATCGAGTACGGCAACCGCCTCCTCACCGGCTTCGTCGGGTTTGCAGTGATCGCCGCCAGCGTCCTCGCCTTCTTCCGCAAGCCCTTCCGCTGGCACCTCGCCCTGTTCGGGGCCCTGCTGCCACTGGGCGTGATGGGCCAGGCAATCCTGGGGGCCTTCGTGGTCAAACACCACCTCGCCCCCGAGCTGGTGATGTCCCACTTCATCCTCTCGATGATCCTTCTGGACGCGGCCTTCGCCCTCGCCTGGTGCTCGCGCTACGAACCGCAGGAGCGGCGGCGCTCGCGCGATCGCCTCGGGGTCTGGGCGGTGCGGGCGTTGATCCCGCTCGGGCAGCTGACGATCCTCGCCGGCACGATCGCCACCGCCTCGGGACCGCACGCCGGAGATCACGAGGGGGAGCTGGTGCAGCGCTTCGACTTCGAGGGCACGGGGACCCTGGAGTGGGTCGTGCAGCGTCATGCCACGATCGCCGCGATCTACGGGGTCGCCGCGATCGCGGTCTGGTTCCTCCTTCGCCGCCAGGGTGGGGACCGGCGCGCCGTCACGCCGCTCACGGTGGTGCTCGGGCTGCTCGCCCTCCAGGGCGCCATCGGCGGGATTCAGTGGGCGTTGGAGCTGCCGGCGGGGCTGGTTTGGATTCATATCGCTCTCGCCGTCGGCAACTGGCTCGCAATGCTGTGGACGGTCGCTGCCGCCGGGCGCCTCGAGCCCCGCGGCGAATCCTCGCCCGTCGCCCGCGAGGAGTCTGAGCCGCCCACCCCGGCGGCCGCCGCGGGGTCGATCTAGGGCTTGCTTCCCTTCTGGCTTTCGATCGGCGCCCTCAGCCTCGTTCAAGCCGCTCTCGTCGCCCTCCCCCGGGCACCCTTCCCCGCCCTCGTCCAGCGCCTACACAGCCGCTGGTGGGCGCTGGTGCTGCCGCTCTCGATCGTCGTCGTCGTCTCCGCGATCGCGCTCGAGTCGGCGAGCGCCCGGTTCCTCACCTACCTGGCGCTGGTCGCCGTGCCGCCGCTCGCCGCCGTAGCCCTTGGCTGGCTCGTGCGAGGCGGGCGACCTCCCTGGGTCGTGGCTGTCCCTCCCCTCTTCGCCCTTGCCTGGGCAGCTGAGGGGTCCCTGGCGGGCGAGACGGCCGCCCTCTCGCTCTCGGCCCTCGCCTGCGTCACCCTCGGCTGGCTCGTCGCCTGCGGCGTCCCGCCGCGCTGGTTGAGGCTCGGGATCTACCTGATGGCCGTGGTCGACGCCTGGCTGATCGCCTCCGACCTCCTGCAGGGGCCGAACGCCGTCCTCAACGCCGCCGCGCCGGCCGCCGACCTCCCCCGCCTCCAGTTCGCCTCCTTCGGCTCGGCGGTGATGGGCTTCGGCGACCTCTTCATCGCCGCCACCCTCGGCGCGCTCCTCGCCTCAGACCGCCGCCTGCAGCTGCAGGGAGCCGCCTTGGCGGCCGTGATCTGCCCCGCCTTCGACCTGCTCTTCTTCTTCGTCGACCAGAGCCCCGCCACGGTCCCGATCGCCCTGACGCTGGCGGCGCTGGAGCTGCTGCAACGTCGCCGGCTCAGGCGTTAGTCCCTCGGGCCGGCGTCGCGCCATTTCCGCGACGACCACCGGTATCCGTAGACGCAGCCGGCGATCACGATCGCCAAACCCAGCAGCGCCCCGATCAGGGGACGGGTCAGCAGCGTCACCGCAACCACCGCAGCTCCCGCGATCCCGACGATCAGGACCCATTTGAAAACCGCTGCCTCGTTGAGTTTCAGAGGATGTAAACCGTCACGTAGACGACGATCCACATGATGTCGACGAAGTGCCAGTAGATACCTGGCAACTCGACGCCAAGGTGGTCCTTCGCGGCCGGGCCGAAGTGGCCGCGGAAGGCGCGGATCGTCGCGAACGTGAGCAGCAGGAGGCCGACGAAGACGTGGGCTCCGTGGAGGCCGGTGAGGCTGTAGAAGATCGAGCCGAACGAGAAGTCACGGGCGCTGAAGCCGATGTGGACGTACTCGTTCATCTGGATGAAGAGGAAGGTCGCGCCCAGCAGCCAGGTGGCGACCAGGCCGAGCTTGAGGCCGGTGCGGTTGCCGTGGCGGATCGACTCCAGCGCGTAGTGGATCGTGAAGCTGGAGGAGACGAGGATCGCCGTGTTCATACCCGCCACCGCTACCGGCAGCTCGAGGCCCTCGGGCGGCCAACTCGGCGGATCGACGACGACGCGAAGGAAGAAGTAGGCGGCGAAGAACGCCCCGAACAGCATCACCTCGGAGACGATGAAGAGGAGGATTCCCAGCGTCTGACGGTCGATGCGGGAGCTCTCGTGCGCCTCGGGTGGGCCGTGATGGTGGTGGTCGGCGTGAGCGGTGCCGGCAGCTACGGTCGCGCTCTCCATCAGCTTGCTGCCTCCCCCTCGGCGACGGCGGCGGCGACGGCGGTCGCGGGCCGGCCGACCTCGATGTGCTCGACGGACTTCTCGGTGATCTCCCGAACCCGCCCGATCAGGTCGTCCTCGAGCCACTGCGAGCTCTCGCCGGCAAAAGTGGAGATGAGGATGTCGTCGATCCGGTAGTGCTCGATCGCGTTCTTGACCGCGAGGAAGGGATCAGGACTCATCGGCTGCCCGGTGGCATCGATGTCGGAGCGGTAGAGCTCAGCCAGCGTCGAGGCGAGGTCGCGGACAACTTGGTCCTCGCCTACATCCTCGGCGCGGGGGCAGATGATCGTGAACCGGTGCGGGCGGATGTTGGCGCGCTCCTTCAGCCGGGTGACCAGGTCCGGAGCCGCGACGGTCTTCGTCGCCACCACCAGAGTGTGGTTGAGGTCCCAGCGAATCGCGTCATCTTCGATCCGCACGGGAATGTGGGTCAGCTTCACCTCGGGCTCGACTCGGTCGCGCACCCACTCCACGAGGTCGCGACGCATGAAGCCGAAGCGCGTATCGGAAAGGCAGGAAAGGAGGACCTCCGAAGGACGGTGGGCGCGGACGGCGTCGTCCACTGCCAGCGACGGCTCCGGATCCATTACCTCGCCGATCGAGGGGATTCCGAACTCGCTGAGCACCGCCATCGTCACCTCGACCCGGGCGCGAGCGGCCGCCCGCACCTCTTGCGAGTCGATCAGCTGCCCTACCGAGGGCTGGTTCTGCGGCGCGGCGACGACCACGCCGGAGATCTGGTCCTGGCGCTCGCGAACCGCCTGCAGCAGCTTGCGACCGCCGGCCACCTCGTTGAGGAAGACCAGCAGGGGCCTGCGCTCGTCGGTCTGCTCCGGGCTCATGAGGTGCTGCCCACCACGCTCTTCTCGCTCTCGGGCACGTCCGCGCCTTTTTCGCCGGCCATGATCGCGTGTTTCGCACCGGGGATCCCGAACTCGTAGGGGCCACCGACGACGCGCGGGATCTCGTCGAAGTTGAAGATCGGCGGCGGCGAAGAGACCTGCCACTCGATCGAGTTGGCGCGCCAGGGATTGGCCTCGGCCTTCGGCCCGTAGCGCCAGCTGACGATCATGTTGTAGAGGAAGACCATCTGGGCGGCGCCAAGGATGAAGGCGAAGACGCTGATCAGCAGGTTCCACTCGCCGAACTGGGCGGCGTAGTCGGCGACGCGACGCGGCATCCCGTCCATCCCGACCCAGTGCATCGGGACGAAGGTGCCCCAGGTGCCGAGCAGGGTGCCCCAGAAGTGGACGCGACCGAGTTTCTCGTCGTACATCCGGCCCGTCATCTTCGGGAACCAGTGGTAGACGCCGGCGAAGATCGTGAAGACGGAGCCGCCGAAGAGGACGAAGTGGATGTGGGCAACGATGAAGTAGGTGTCGGAGACGTGGATGTCGATCGGCACCATCCCGAGCATCACGCCCGAGATCCCGCCGATCGTGAAGGTGACGATGAAGGCGAGCGCGAACAGCATCGCGGTCGAGTAGGTGTGGATCTTGCCGAAATAGAGCGTCCCCAGCCAGGAGAAGATCTTGATCCCGGTCGGCACCGCGATCAGCAGGGTGGTGATCATCATCGGCACCCGCAGCCACGAGAACATGCCGGCGACGAACATGTGGTGGGCCCAGACCGAGTAGCTGAGGACGACGATCCCGATCAGCGCCAGGGCCATCAGGCGGTAGCCGAAGATCGGCTTGCGCGCGTGGGTCGAGATGACCTCGGAGATGATCCCGAACCCGGGCAGCATCATGATGTAGACCGCCGGGTGGGAGTAGAACCAGAAGATGTGCTGGTAGCTGATCACGTCGCCACCGGCCGCGAAGTCGAAGAAGTTGGTGTGCAGGGCGCGGTCGAAGAGGACCATGAACTGGACGCCGGCGATGAACGGGGTCGCGGCGACGACCAGGAGCGAGGTGGAGAGGTTCGCCCAGACCAGGAGCGGCATCCGCCAGAAAGTCATTCCGGGCGCACGCATGGTGATGATCGTGACCAGGAAGTTGAGCGCGGTCGCGATCGACGACGCACCTGCGAACTGGACGCCGATGTTGAAGAACGACTGCCCTAACGGCGCGCCGGTCGAGAGCGGCGCGTAGCCGGTCCAGCCGGCGTCGAAGGCGCCACCGGGGGCGAGGAAACTGGCGATGAAGAGGATCCCGGCCAGCGGCAGCATCCAGAAGCTGAGCGCGTTGAGGCGCGGGAAGGCCATGTCGGGCGCGCCGATCATCAGCGGCAGCACGTAGTTCGCCAAGCCGGCGAAGACCGGGATGACGAAGACGAAGATCATCAGCACCGCGTGCGTCGAGAAGAGGCTGTTGTAGGTCGACGCTTCGAGGATCTGGGTGCCCGGCTGGGCGAGCTCGGCCCGGATCAGCATCGCCATCAGGCCGCCGAGGAAGAAGAAGATGAAGGTGGTGACGACGTACTGGACGCCGATCACCTTGTGGTCGGTGTTGAAGCGGAAGTAGTCCTTCCAGCTCTTGGCGCCGTGCTGGGAGTGATCCTCGGGGATCGTCGGCATGCCGGCAGCCCAGCGCAGCCAGTAGTCGAAGCAGCCGAAGCCGGCCAGGAAGCCGAGCGGGGCGAGGATCGCCGGCACGATTACGTGCGGGTAGCCGGTCTGTTCGGTCTGGTACAGCGGCAGGCCGGAGATGTCCCGCAGGAGCAGGACGAGGCCGAAACCGAACGCGCCGAAGGCGATGGCGCCGATTAGGCCACGCCACCAGCCGGGTCTCTTGATCGCGTCAACCATCAACTCTCTCCATTATGCCGTTCAGGCTCCCCCGGCCCCGACGGCGGGCGGATTGGACACCGACTCCAGTTTCAGGGTTTCCATCATCTCTTCCGGAAGTTTCTGATCGAGCCCCTCGACCCATTTTTTCCACTTGCCATAGGGCTCGACGACGACCTCGGCCCGCATCGTCGCGTGGCCGAAGCCGCAGAGCTCGGTGCAGACAAGCTGGTAGGTCCCGACCTTGTCCGGGGTCACGATCGCGGTCGTGGTGATGCCCGGGACGTTGTCTTTCTTGATCCGCCACTCGGGCACCCAGAAGGAGTGGATCACGTCCAGCGCGTGCATCTTGAAGTGGATCTGACGGTCGACCGGGACGTGCAGCGCCTCTTCGGTCCAGGCGTAGTCTTTGCCGGGGTAGGCGAAGCTCCAGGCGAACTGCTGCGAGAAGACCGAGACCGTCACCCGCTCTGCTTTGGGTGCCGGGTCTTCGATGTCGTCGAGCACCTTCCAGCTGTAGCCGCCGGCGAAGAGGACGATGATCGTCGGGATCAAGGTCCAGGCGATCTCCAGGCGGGTGTTGCCGTGGATCGGCTCGCCGTCGGACTCGTCCCCCGGCTTGGCTTTGAATTTCCACAGCGCGTAGAAGAGCATCACCATCACCAGCGAGAAGACGAAGGCCGAGAGAACGATCATCACGTTCAGCAGGTGATCGATCTTCGGCGCAGCCGTGGAGGCGCCCTGACCGTTCCAGTTGATCGGGACCATCACCGCCGACTGGACCGCCGTCAGGGCGATCGTCACCAGCAGCATCTTCACTATGGGCAGGCGGCCGTACATTGGGGCGGCGGGCATTCTATTGAAGCGGCGGCGGGAGGCTTTGCGGTCTCAGGTGACGCTTGGCACTAGCTGCCCGGAGGCGGCAGATCATCGAGCTTTCCGGCGGCGGCGGCGAGCACCCCCCGGGCGACCCCCTCCCAGCTCCAAAGCCGAGCGACGGTCTCCACCAGCGCCTCCCGCGCCCGCTCCCGCTCCCCCTCGGGCAGCGACAGCCAGGCGCTCAACCGTTGCGCGATCGCCTCGATGGCGCCCTCCTCGACGGGGAACGAGGTCAGGGGGGCGATGTCGTCGGGGAGATCCGGCTGCAGTTGCCGCGAGACCTCCAGCATCCCGGAGTGGCCGGCCGAGACCGGCAGCGTGCCGCAGGCGGCGGCCTCGACGGCGACCATGCCGAAGGCCTCGGGGAAGGTGCTTGGCATCACCATCGCCTCAGCCCGCGGGAAGAAGGAGGCGACCTCGTGGTGCTCGAGCCGGCCGACGAACTCGACAGAGCCCGCCGCGGCTCGGGCCATCTCCGCGTAGCCGGGGGGAGGATCGGCGAGGAAGGCGGAAAGGATCGGCAGCGGCTTCTCCTCCCCACCCTCGAGAGCCCAGCCAAGGCGGGCGACTTCGCGAGCGTCTTCGAGATCGCCCCGCTCCAGCGCCGCCAGCAACCGTCGCAACCCCTCCTCGTAGGCGCCGTAGCCGGCAACCTCCAGCCGAACGCCGGGGTGAGCCGCCCGCACCAGCGGCCAGGCGGCGAGCAGGAGGTCGACCCCCTTGGAGACGATCAGCTTGCCGACGAAGGCGACCAGCTGCTCGCGCGCGCCGCGGGGACGGAACTCGCCGACATCGACGCCCGGGGGGCCGAGGCGCGTCTTCTCGCGCAGGTCCGGCAGGTCAGAGAGGGTCGCCCAGAGGGATTCCGCCGTATGGGCGGATCCGATCAGGACGCCGTCGGCGGCCTCCATGCCCTCTTTGGCAAAGGGAAGGAAGCGCGGGTGCGGTTTGACGGTGTACTCGAGCGCGGAGCCGTGGATCTTCGCCGCGAACGGGGCGACGCCGGCGCGGGCGAGGATCGGGGGGCCCATCACCAGGTGGTTGGCGAGGGCGGCGTCGATACCCCCTGCCTGCTCTGCCGCCGTCCGCACCGCGGCGACGTTTGCCTCGATGTAGCGATCGAGCTCGGGCTCGCTCATCTCCGGGAAGGTCTTGACCTCGAACCCCTCATAAGGGTCCCTGACGTAGACGGGGAGCAGGCCGCCGATATCGGGGTTGTGGATCTGCACCCCCTCCAGCTGGACCTCCCGGTCCTGGCAGAGCAGGTGCACCTCGTGGCCCAGCCGCGCCAGGGCAGGAGCGAGGTTGGCGTTGTAGATGTTGCTGCCGGTGCCCCGGAGCATGTAGCCGTGGAAGACGAGGACGCGCATCGGAGCCGCCTAAGCTAATAGTCTTCCCGGCGATGAACGAGAAGCAGCTCTACCGCATGCGCGCCGCAGCCTCCGGCCGAGAGGCGATTGCCCACGCCGAACCGGGCTCGGTCTACGTCGACCGGGAGACCGGCGAGGAGATGGAGCCCGTCGCGATGGTGCTGCCGCTGGCCCCCTCGATCTCCTCTCTCCCCCGCAGCCCGGAGAACCTCCGTAGCTGCCGCCGCTGCGACCAGCTGATCGGCCTCGACGTCAGCGACTGCCCGTACTGCGGTCTGCGCCAAGAAGCGCTTTAGGTCTGCCGGTACAGGGGGTCGGCAGACCCTCCTCACTCGCCTACCTGGCTGGGTCGTTGGTCAGCCGTCCGAGGATCTTTGCGGGCCAGCGGCGCAAAACGTTCGGAGGGTCTACCGACCCCCTCCACAACAGCTTCCAAACTTCAAGGCCAAGACCTCGAAGCGGGGCAGTCACTCGCGTCTTCAGCCTCCGTAGATGCCGTGACCTGAGCCTTTCCGCGGATCGTAAGGGCGCCGGGTGCCCCTCTGAACGTTTTGCGCCGCTGGCCCAACCCCCCATCTCGGACGGCTGGTGACGATCCAGCCAGGTAGGCGAGTGAAGAGGGGTACCCGGCGCCCCTACCGGCAACCGCCTCGAACTACGGTTTTTTCACCAACGTCGCCGTGTAGAGCAGCCGCGCGTTGGAGTAGTAGCAGCCGTAGGTCTTGATTTTGCCCACGCCCTGCTGGGGGTTGCCGCTCTGGATGTCTTCCTTGGAAGAGCATTTTTCGGGGAGGCGGCTGCCGCGCCAGGTGTTGTCAGAGGAGACGTTGAAGGCGAACATCGGCGCCCAGGTGGGGATCGTCAGGGCGACGATCTGGCCTTTGAGGACCGTGAGCGGATGGTCGAGGGCGAAGACGGGGGTGCTGCCGAAGTAGGGGTTGAGGACCTCCAGCGGGCTCTGGCGCACGAGTTTGTATTTCGGCGGTTTGGTGTCCTCGATCGGGCGCAGAACGCCGATCCTGGCCTGCGAGGGGGTGCCGAGGAAGTCGTTGAAGAAGCCCACCTCGTCGGTGGTGGTTTTGGTTTCCTCCGTCGAGGGGTTGGCGAGGGTGATCGACCAGGCGACGATCTTTCCCTCGAAGGGCGCCTCGTAGGGCCGCGGAACCCCGTCGGCGATCGACTGGAAGCCGGTGACGTGTCCCTCGACGCGACAGGGGGTGATCTCGACGTTGTTGACGATTTTGCCCGGGCAGGAAGCCGGTGGCATCTCCGCGGTCTGGCCGAGAACGACGACCCGCAGGGGCGCCGAATCGGCTCCCTGGGGCATGGCGATCGCAACCAGCGCCGCCAACAGGCAGATGGCGCCAATCAGGGTCCAGCCGCGCTGGAAGGTGGTTTTCGTCTCAGCGAAGGGCATCGATACAGGCAAACACTGGGAGCCTTCCCCAGTTGCGGCGTTAATCCTGCCGCTCGCGACGGCTGGATGCGGCACTGCGAAGCGCTGTGCACGATCCCGGCCAAGCGCCAAGGAGGGTCCAGATAGGGTTCTCGGCGTCAGATGGAGGCCCAGAGCAACGCAGACGACTTCATTCCCGCCGGCCTCGCCGCCTACGGAATCGAGGCCGACGAGATCGAGCTGGCGGTGATCCGCGCCGCCCACCAGACCTTCTGGCCGCCGATCCTCGAGCTGCTCGATCTCGACACCAGCGAGATCCCGGCCGAACGGGATCCCGACCTCTCGCAGGCGCCGCCGAGCCGATGAGCGAGGCGCTCGACCTCTCACTGCGGCAGCAGGCGGCGGCAATCGCCGCCGGCGAGGTCGACCCTGGCGAGCTGCTGGAAGCGACGCTGGAGCGGATCGATGGGCGCAATCCGGCGCTGAACGCGGTCGTCGAGACCTTCCCGGAGCGCTCGCGGGAGATGCTGGCGGCGGCCCCCCAAGGTCCGCTGCACGGCGTCCCGGTCGTGATCAAGGACGAGTGGCCCCTGCCCTGGCGGGCCCAGCGCTTCGGCGCCGCCGAGATGCTTGCCCGGACGGCCCCCGGCGAGTCCGGCCCCTACCGCGCCTTGCGCGATGCCGGGGCGGTGATCGTCGGCGTCGGCAACATGCACGAGCTTGGCGCCAGCAGCACCGGCAGCATCTCCGTCTACGGGCCGGCGCGAAACCCGTGGGACCCCGAGCGCTGCCCGGGCGGGTCCTCGAGCGGCCCCGCGGCCGCCGTCGCCGCTCGCCTCGTGGCCGGGGCGGTGGGAGCCGACGGGATCGGCTCGATCCGCTACCCCGCCGCCTACTGCGGCCTCACCGGGCTGAAGCCGACCTTCGGTCGCTCGGCGATGGAGGGCCACCACATGGCCGGCGTCTCGAGCACGATCGTCTCCGGCCCCCTCTGCCTCGACGCGGGCGACTGCCGCCTGCTCGGCTCGGTGCTGTTCGGGGAGGAGCTCGCGTCGGGCGATCCGGGCGGACTGCGCATCGGCGTCATCCGCGGCGACGTCGCTGAGGACGTAGCGCCGCCGGTCCGCGATGCCTGCGAGGCGGCGATCGAGGAGCTGCGCCGGGAGACCGGCGGCGAGGTGCGCGAGATCGAGCTGCCGGAACTGGCGGCGGCGACGCTGGCGACGGTGCTGATCGCCAACAGCGAGAGCCTCGGCGGCATCACCCCCGAGCACCTCAACGACCTCGACCCGGAACTGAGCCCGATCGGCCGCGGCCTGCTCAAGTACCGGGTGCTGCTCCCCGCTGTCGCGACGATCAGGTCCCAGCAGGTGCGGACTCTGGCCCGCCACACCCTCGCCCGCGTCTTCGACGACGTCGACGTGATCGCCTGGCCGACGGTGCCGGCGGTGGCGCCGCCGCTGGAGGCGCCGATCGTCGAGCTCCCCTCCGGCACCCTCACCGCCGACGAAGCAAACGTCCGCGGAGGGGCCCTCGCGAACCTGACCGGCATCCCCGCGATCAGCGTTCCCGTCGGCTCCGCGGAGGGGCTGCCGATCGCACTGCAGCTGCAAGCCGCCTGGGGACGGGACGAGCTGCTCCTCGATGCCGCCGGGGCGATCGAGCGGGCGAACGGGCGCCGCTGGGTCGAGGCAGCCCCGCCCTCTGCGCGTGGCGCCGAGCCGCTGGAGGCGTAGGAATGGCGGCGATCGAGGTCGAGGGACTGGAGCGCGCCTTCGGCGAGGTCCGCGCCGTGCAGGGGATCGACCTCGAGGTCGCCGAGGGCAAGATCTACGGCTTCCTCGGCCCCAACGGCGCCGGCAAGACGACTACGGTGCGAATGCTGACGACGTTGCTGCTGCCGACCGGCGGGCGGGCCAGCGTCTCCGGCCACGACGTCGTCGCCGAGGCCCGCCAGGTGCGCTCCTCGATCGGCGTCGCCCTGCAGGAAGCGGCGCTGGACCCGCTGATGACCGGCAGGGAGCTGATCCGCCTGCAGGCGACGCTGCAGGGGCTGCCCCCCGCCGCCGGGCGCAAGCGCGGCGACGAGCTGCTGGAGCGGGTCGGCCTCACCTACGCTGCCGAGCGCCGCGTCGGCGCCTACTCCGGCGGGATGCAGCGACGGCTCGACCTCGCCGCGGCGCTGGTCCACGAACCGCGGGTGCTGTTCCTCGACGAGCCGACCACCGGCCTCGATCCGGTCAGCCGCAAGACGATCTGGGAGGAGGTGCGGGAGCTGAACGAAGCCGGCACCACCGTTTTCCTCACCACCCAGTACCTGGAGGAGGCCGACCAGCTCGCCGACGACGTCGGGATCATCGACAGCGGCCGGATCGTCGCCGAAGGCACCCCGGAGGCGCTGAAGGGCGAAGTCGGCAACCCCCACGTCGAGCTGCTGGTCGGCGAGGACGCGCTCTCCGCGGCGGAGCAAGCCGCTGCGGCGCTCGGCAAGCTGCTGCCGCGCAAGGACGGCAAGCGCGTCCTGCTCGAGGTCGAGAACGGGGCCGCCGACATCCCCCGCGTCGTCCGCGCCCTCGACGAGGCCGGGGTCACGGTGGAATCGCTGGAGCTGGTCCGCCCCACCCTCGACGACGTCTTCGTCGCCAAGACCGGGTACCACCTCGAAAAGGAGGACGGCGAGGGCGACAGTGAGGCGGTAGCGCCGGCGTGAGCGACCTGGCGACGACGGCGCGGGTCGTATGGGCGCTGGGGGCGCGATCGATTCGCCAGACCTTCCGCCGGCCCCAGCTGATCTCGCCGATCGTCGTCTTCCCCACCCTGCTGCTGGCGATCCAGACCGGCGGCGCCGGGGCGGGGGTAGAACTGCCCGGATTCCCACCGGTCCAGAGCTTCCTCCAGTTCATGCTGGCCGGCTCGATGATGCAGGCGATGATGCTCGCCGGCAACAGCGGCGGCATCGCCTTCGCGGTCGACATCGAGATGGGCTTCACCGACCGTCTCTTCGCGGCACCGATCCCCCGCTTCGCGATCGTGCTCGGGCGGCTGGCGGGGACGGCGGCGCTAGGCCTCTTCGCCGCCGTCTGGTTCCTCGCGATCGGCCTGATCTTCGGGGCGGAGATCGAGGGCGGCGTCGCCGGGGCGCTGCTGGCGACGGCGCTGATCACGGCCTCTGCCCTCGCGGTCGGCGGCATCGGCGCCGCGATCGCCCTGCGCAGCGGCAGCGCCAGCGTCGTCCAGGGCCTCTTCCCCCTCGTCCTCGTCGTCCTCTTCCTCTCCTCCGCCTTCTTCCCGCAGAGCCTGATGATCGAGCCGGCGAAGACGATCGCCGAGTACAACCCGCTCAGCTTCATCGTCGAGGGGGTGCGGGAGCCGATCATCTCCGGCATCGATGCCACCCACACTCTGGAGGCGGTGGCGGCGATCGCCGGCATCATCGTCCTCGGCCTCTGGCTCAGCGCCAGCGCTCTCCGGCACCGGCTGCGGGTGGGCTGATGGAAGCCACGGCGATCCCCGGCTGGCGAGCGAACCTGGCGACGATCTCCGCCCTGATGGCGCGCTCGAAGAACGAGCTCGTGCGGGTCCCCGGCGCGGCGATTCCGGGGGTGCTGGCGCCGACGATCTTCTTCCTCGGCCTCAACGGAGTCTTCGGCGCCCTGACGCAGCTGCGCGGTTTCGACACGGCCTCCTACGTGAGCTTCATCGTCCCGGTCAGCATGCTGCAGGGAGCCGGCTTCACCGGCGCCGCGGCGGGGGTGAACCTGGCCCGGGACTACGAAAAAGGGTGGGTCGACCGGCTGCTCGTCTCCCCCGCCCCGCGCTGGGTCCTGCTCGCCGGAAACGTGCTGGCGGCGAGCGCCCGGGCCTTCGTACCGGCCGTCTTCGTGCTGGCGATCGCCTTCGCGCTCGGCGCCCGATGGCCCGGCCTCGACGGTCTACTGATTTGCTTCACGATGGTCGCCGCGACGGCCGCGGTGGCCGCCTGCTGGGGCTCGATGCTGGCGCTGCACTTCAAGAGCCAGTCGGCGGCGCCATTGATGCAGGCGGGGATGATGGGCCTGGTCCTGCTCACCCCCGCCTACGCGCCGCTGGCTCTGCTGCAGCCGTGGCTGGAGGAGGTCGCCAGCGTCAACCCGCTGACCGAGGTCGTGGAAGCGGCGCGACAGGGCTTCGTCGGCTCGGTCAGCTGGTCGGAGACCTGGCCTGGGCTGGTGGCGCTTGCCGGACTGCTGCTGGTTCTCGGCGCCCTGGCGCTGCGGGAGATGCGGCGCACGAATGTCTGAGCGCGAGGCGGCGCTGGCCGAGGCCGAGCGCGTCCTGCGGCAGAACTGGGTCGCCGGCGAGCGCGGCGAGACCCGCTTCAGCTACACCGAGCCGAGCCCCGGCCGCTACCCCTGGCAGTGGTACTGGGACTCCTGCTTCGCGGCGATCGTCTGGCGCCGCTTCGAGCCGGCGCGGGCCCGGATGGAGCTCGAGAGCCTGCTGGCCGCGCAGCGCCCGGACGGCTTCGTCGGCCACACGATCTTCTGGCGCAGCCGCGTCTCGCTGCTGCGGCTGCTCTTCTACAACGTCGCCCGCCGCAGCACCGACCAAACCGAGACGATCCAGCCGCCGCTGCTCGCCTGGGCCTGGCGGATCGCCGTCGGCGACCCGAACGAGGAGCCGCGGATCGGCCGCCAGATCGACTGGCTGAGCCGCAACCGCGACCTCGAGGGCGACGGGCTGATCTGGATCGTCCAGCCCGACGAGTCCGGCCTCGACGCCTCGCCGAAGTTCGAAGAGGCGTGGGGACGGCGCGCGGTCGGGCGGATCGGGTTCCCGCTGCTGGTCCACCGCAACCGCCGGCTCGGCTGGGACGCGCGGCGCGTCCGCGATGCCGGCGGCCCCGTCCTCTGCGAACCGCTCGTCAACACGCTGTGGTCGCTCTCGCTGCAGGCGCTGGGTCGGCCCTCGGCGACGCCGGCGCTGGTCGACCGGCTTTGGGACGAGCGGCGCGGGCTCTTCCTCGACGAGGCGCAACCCGGCGGCGCCCGGCTGCAGACCCTGACCTGGGCCTCACTGGCGCCGCTGGCGCTGGCGGACCTGCCGGAGGAGATCGGCCGCCGCCTGATCGAGGAGCACCTGCTGAACGAGAGCGAGTTCCTGACGCCGGTGGCACCGCCCTCGGTCGCGGTCGGCGAGCGGGGTTACGAACCCGACGGCGGACACGGCCCGATCCGCCGCTACTGGCGCGGCCCGACCTGGATCAACTCGGCCTGGCTCGTCTGGCTCGGATTGCGCCGCTTCGGCTACGAGGCGGAGGCGGAGCGACTGGCAGCGGGAGTGATCGGCGCCGTTGCCCGCGAAGGCCTGCGCGAGTACTACGACCCGCGGAGCGGCAAGGGGCTGGGGGCGAAGGACTTCGCCTGGTCGGCGCTAATCGCAGAGCTGGCGGACCCGCCGCCGCCGGACTATTTGTACCTGTAGGTGATGCGACCCCTGTCGAGGTCGTAGGGCGAGAGCTCGATCTTCACGCGGTCGCCCGGAAGGATGCGGATGTAGTGGCGGCGCATCTTGCCGGAGATGTGGCCGAGGACCTCGTGGCCGTTGTCCAGTTTGACCCGGAACATCGTGTTGGGGAGAGCCTCGGTGATCTCCCCCTCCATTTCGATCTTTTCCTCTTTGGCCATGCGGGCGGGAGCGTATCTAACGGCGCAGGTGCTGGAGGGCTCCCTCGCGGTCGGTCACTTCGCCCGCGTACTGCGCGGCCTCGAGCTCGGCCATCGCCGAGCCCAGCTCCGGGCCGGGCTCGATCCCCAGCGCGGCGGCAACCTCTCCTCCCCGCAACAGCGGCGTTGGCGGGCCCTGCCGGCGCCAATCGAGGCCGGCGGCGATCATCTCGCGCGCCAACCGCAGGTGGGCGGCGACCATCTCGGGGCTGGCGATCAGGCCTTTCCCCCGGGCCGAGAGGCGGTCGGCGACGGTGAGCAGGGTGACGTCGACGGTGACCGGATCGGTGGCTTTCAGGTAGGCGTGGACCCGGCGCGGTGAGAGCGGCATCTCCGCGATCAGGAACCCAAGGCGGAGGTGGTGCCGGGCCAGCCCCTGCAGGTGCTGGGTGAGCCGCCGGCTGGCGCGCAGGCGCTGACAGATCTCAGCGATGACCTCGGCCCCGACCTCGTCGTGGCCGCGGAAGCCGACGAAGCCGTCGCGCTCGGCCTTCGTCGCCGGCTTGGCGATGTCGTGCAAGAGGGCGCCGAAGCGCAAGGCGGTGCGGCGGGTCATCTCGTCGGCCAGGGGCTCGTCGAGGAGCTCCGCGACCTCGGCGGCGCGCTCGGCGGCGAAGCGCTCGAGGTCGGCCTCGACTTCGAGCGTGTGCTCGAGCACGGCGATCGTGTGGTCGTAGACGTCGAGGTGGTGATTGGGGCCCTGCTCGACGCCGCGCAGGGTCTCCAGCTCCGGTAGGACGACGGGCGTGACGCCCAGCTCGTCGAGCAAGCGCAGCCCGCGCAGCGGGTCGGGCCCGCCGACCAGCCGCCGCAGCTCCGCCAGCTGCCGCTCACCGGCCGGCTCACCGGCGCGCCGGGCGGCGGCGCGGGCGAGGGAAACCGTTCGCTCCTCGATCTCCAGGTCCAGCTCCGCGGCCAAGCGAGGAGCCCGCAGCAGACGCAGGGGATCGGCGGTGAAGCTCGCCTCGGACACCGCCCGCAGGCGCTTGGCGGCGAGGTCGTCGAGACCGGAGAAGGGGTCGATCGGCTCCTCTCCGTGAAGGGGTATCGCAACCGCGCCGATCGTGAAGTCGCGCTCGCCGAGGTCTGCCTCGATGCTGTTGCCGCGCAGGACGGTGACGTCGATCTGCCAGCCCTGAGGGCCCGAGACCACTCGCCAGGTCCCGAACTCCGCCGAGAGCTCGAAGGCGTGCTCCCCGAGCTCCTTTGCGATTGCCTTTGCCGTCGCGCCGGGGTCGCCATCCACAGCCAGGTCGAGGTCAGAGACCTCGCGGCCGATCGCGGCATCGCGGACGGCGCCGCCGACGATCCAAACCCCGCGGTTCCCCTGCAGCGCCCGGCGGGTCGCCGCCACCACCGGCGCCGAAGCGAGCTTCTCGATCGCGCTCATGCGGCGCGGCGCGGCACCCGCGGGGAGATCGCGCAGGTGACCTCGTAGTTGATCGTGTCCAGCCGGCGGGCGATCTCCTCGGCGAGGATCTCCTCGTCGCCCTGGCGGCCGATCAGCACCGCCTCGTCCCCCCGCTCAACCTCGGTATCGGGGCCGAGGTCGATCGTGATGTTGTCCATCGAGACAGTCCCCACCAGGGGGTGTCGCCTGCCGCCGACGAGAACGTCGGCGTTGTTGGTGAGGGCGCGGCGGACGCCGTCGCCGTAGCCAAGCGGGATTACCCCGACCCAGGTGTCGACCGGCGCCTTCCACCTGCGCCCATAACCGGCGCTGGCCCCGGCGGGAAAGCGCTTGACCTCGGCAACGTAGGAGCGCAGCGCCAGCGCCGGCCGCAGGCCGTGGTCGGCCGGGTCGCGCTGAAACGGATCGAGGCCGTAGATCGCGACTCCGCAGCGGGCCATGTCGTAGTGGGAGCGCTGGTCGCGGAGGACGGCAGCGCTGTTGGCGGCGTGGATGGTGGCCTCCGGGTGCTCGGCCTTGACCGCTGCCGCGACCTCCTCGAAGCGGTCGAGCTGCTCGTCGAAGTAGGTCGAATCGAGTTCGTCGGCGGTGGCGAAGTGCGTCCAGACCCCGGCCAGCTCCAAGTCGGGGTCGTCGGCGCAAGCCTTGGCCAGCGCCAGCACCTCCTCGGGGTCGCGATTGCCGAGCCGGCCCATGCCGCTGTCGTACTTGACGTGGAGGCGAGCGCGGTGGCCGTGGGCGCGGGCGCGGTCGGCGACGAGACCTCGGAAGTCCTCGCGCCAAACCGCCAGCTCCGAGCCCGCGGAGAGGGCGGCGTCCACCTCCTCGGCCGTCAAGGCGCCCATCGTCAGCAGCGGCACGTGCTGGAAGCGGCGGCCGATCTGCTCGGCCTCGCCCGCCGTCGCCACCGCGAGCCGCGTCGCCCCGCCCTCGAGCGCCGCATTTGCGCAGCCGTCGGCGCCGTGCCCGTAACCGTCGGCCTTGACCACCGCGCACAGCTCCGCCTCCCCCAGCTCGGACTTCAGCCGGGCGCAGTTGGCGCGAATCGCGTCATGGTCGATTCGGGCGACCGCCCGCTCCATGGCTACTCCGCGTCGCCGACCAGGGCGGAGAGGGCGTCGGCCCTCGTGACCATGCCGACGAGGTGCTCTTCGGCGTCGACCACAGGAAGGTGGTTGTGGTGCTTCTCGGCGATTTTCCTCGCCACCCGGTCGACCGACTCGTAGTCGTGGCAGACGATCGGGTCGGCGGTCATCAGCTCCTCGACCCGGGTGGCGAAGGCTTTCTCGAGGCGCTCCTCGAACCCCTTCATCGAGCCGACGAAGACGATGCCGCCCATGATGTTGAGGTAGTGCGGCAGGTGGAGGTCCGATTCCTCCTCGCTGAGGACGAGGTCGGACTCGCTGACGATGCCGACCACGTTGCGATCGTCATCGACCACCGGAATCGCGCCGAGGTCGGTTTTCGCCAGCAGGTCGATCGCGGTGCGGGCGTCGTCGTCGGGACCGACGGTGGGGACGGTGCGGTCCATGATCTCTCCAGCGGTTTTCACAAGCGCGAGGTTATTCGACCGGGCCGTCGGGACGTATCCCCAGCGGCACCGACTCGATCACGTCGGTGGCGATCACCGACTCCGCCGCACCAACCCGAGCCGCCGCGTCCAGGCCGGCGCGAGCGTGGGCGATGACCGCCGCGCAGGCGGCGGCAAAGGGATCCATGCCGCGGGCCAGCAAAGCGGCAATCACCCCAGAGAGGACGTCGCCGCTACCGGCGGTGGCAAGGGCAGGGGCGGAGACGGTGTTGACGGCGGTGCGAGTGCCGTCGGTGACGATCGTGTCGTCGCCCTTGAGGACGACGACGGCCGCGGCCTTCTTCGCCGCCTCCCGGGCACAGGCGAGCCGGTGGGAGTCCACCTCCGCGGAATCACGCTCGAGCAGTCGCCCGAGCTCGCCGGCGTGCGGGGTGAGGATCGTGGGAGCCTCGCGGGAGGCGAGCTCGTCGAGATGGCCCGCGAAGGCGTTGAGGCCGTCGGCGTCGATTACCAGCGAGGCGCCGATCTCGGAGACGACTTCACGCGCGAGCTCGAACGAGCCGGGGTCCCTGCCTAGACCCGGCCCCAAGACGCCGGCGGCAGCGCGCTCGAAAGTCCGCAGCACCGCCTTTTTCGATGCCGGCACCAAGCAGCCATCACCGCCTGGACAGCCAACCGACATCACCTCCGGCTGGGCCAGCTCGTAGACGACCTCGAGGTCCGCCGGGACGGCGACCGTGGCGTAGCCGGCCCCGGCCCGGATTGCGGCCAGCGAGGTCATCCGCACCGCCCCGGTCAGCCCGCGCGAACCGCCCGCGATCGCCACCTGGCCAGAGCTGAACTTGGTCGACTGGGGGCCGCGGCGGGGCGCCAGAGAGAGGACGGCAGGGTCGATCTCCCCAGCCGCCGGCTCCCCCGGTTCTCCAGCGGGAATACCGATAGCCGCGATCCGCAGCTCGCCCGTCCGCCACTTGCCGGGGGCGATTCGGTGCCCGACCTTGGCGGCGTGGAAGCTGACGGTGAGGTCGGCGAGGACCGCCTCCCCCGCCACCTCGCCACTGGAGGCGTCGAGTCCGGAGGCGATGTCGCAGGCGACGACAGGAGCGCCGCAGCCGTTGATCGCCTGAATCACTCCGGCGACGGGCTCGCGCGGAGCCCCCTCGAAGCCGGTGCCGAAGATCGCATCGACGATCGCCCCCGAACCGGCAAGCCGTTCGACCGGATCGCCCGCCAAAAGATCACCACCAAAGCGCTCGTAGTTCTCCTTGGCGTCGCCGCGCAACTCCTCCGCCGGCCAGAGCATCAGCGCCTCGACCTCGAACCCCATCTCCCGCAGCAACCGCGCTGCGACGAACCCGTCGCCGCCGTTGTTGCCCTTGCCACAGACGACCCGCACAGGCCCCCGCGGCGCCAACCCGGCCACGGCCTCAGCCACAGCCCGACCCGCCGCCTCCATCAACTCCAGCGAAGGAACCCCCCGCTCCTCGATCGCCCAGCGATCGACACCTTGCATCCCCTCGGCATCAAAAAGCGGCTTGAGCCATGACTCCATCGCATCAGCCTAATTGCAGAAACGGTCACCGGAGGGGTCGGGGGAGGGCCCCCAGACACTCAACCTCGAGCCATAGCGAGAGGTGTCTGGTGAGGGAG
>DATIMV010000003.1:0-77391 GCA_035474955.1 Solirubrobacterales bacterium | reverse complement strand
TCGATCTCGACCTCCTCGCGCTCGAGCAGCGTGCGCAGCGGCGTCTGCGTGTCCCACGCCTGCTGGCCGAGCCGCTGGACGATCCGGTACGCGTCGTCGCGCTGCATCCCGGTGGACACGAGCGCCAGCAGGACGCGCTGGGAGAACAGCGCGCCCGACGTGATCTCGAGGTTCGCGAGCATCCGGTCGGCGTGGACCGTCATCCCGCGCACGACCCGCAGCGTCAGCGCGAGAACCTGGTCGAGCAGGATCGTCGAGTCGGGCAGGATGATCCGCTCCGCGGAGGAGTGGGTGATGTCGCGCTCATGCCAGAGCGCGACGTTCTCGACCCCCACCTGGGCGTTGCCGCGCAGGACCCGCGCCAGGCCGCAGACCCGCTCGCAGACGACCGGGTTGCGCTTGTGCGGCATCGCGCTCGAACCCTTCTGCCCGGCGCGGAACGGCTCCTCGACCTCGCGCACCTCGGTGCGCTGCAGGTGCCGGATCTCGGTCGCGAAGCGCTCCAGCCCCGCGCCCGCCAGGGCGATCGCACTCAGAAGCTCCGCATGCCGATCGCGCGGGACGACCTGGGTCGAGACGTCCTCGTGGCGGAGGCCGAGCTTGGCCATCACCCGCTCCTCGTAGTCCGGCCCGAGCGTCGCGTACGTGCCGACCGCGCCGGAGATCGCGCCCGTGATCTGCGCGAACGCGCGCTCCAGGCGCTCCGCGTTGCGGTGCGTCTCCATCGCGTAGCCGGCGAGCTTGAGACCGAAGGACGTCGGCTCGGCGTGGACGCCGTGCGTGCGGCCCACGCACACGAGCCCCGCGAACTCGCGGGCCCGATCGGCCAGCACCTCGACCAGCTCACGCGCGCCGGCGACAATCGGCTTCGCGGCGCGGGTGAGTTGCAGCGCGAGCGCCGTGTCGAGCACGTCCGAGGAGGTGAGCCCGAAGTGGATCCAGCGACCCTCGTCGCCGACCGAGGCGGCGACGACGTCGACGAAGGCGGCGACGTCATGGTCGGTGACCTTCTCGCGCTCGTCGACGGCCTCGACCGTGAAGGCGGCGTTGGCCCGCGCCTGCTCGGCCACCTCGCGCGGCACCGCGCCCTCCTCGGCCCAGGCCTCGGTCGCCGCCAGCTCGACCTCGAGCCAGCTCTCGAACTTCGCCTGCGGGGTCCAGACCGCCCCGATCTCGGGGCGGGTGTAGCGGGGGATCACGTGTTGATTATCCGCGCGGCGAGGACGCCGGCGTTTTTCGCTCCGTCGATCGCGACGCAGGCGACCGGGATCCCGGGCGGCATCTGCACCGCCGAGAGCAGCGCGTCAAGGCCGCCGAGGCTCTTGCCGAGGATCGGCACGCCGATCACCGGCAGCTCGGTATGAGCGGCCGCCACGCCCGGCAGCGCGGCCGACATCCCGGCGCCGGCGATGATCACTTTCAGGCCCCGCATCTGGGCGTTGAGGCAGTACTCGCGCACCTTCTCGGGGTCGCGATGGGCGCTCATCACCCGCACCTCGTAGCGGATGCCCGCTTCCTCGAGGGCTTTGCCCGCCGGTTCCATCTTCGGCTTGTCGTTCTTCGAGCCCATGATGATCCCGACCCGGGGCTCGTCGACGTCGATTTCCTGGAACGCTTCCTCGACGGTCGCCATCGTCGCCGTCTGGGTGGGGTCGGCCGGACCGGTGCTCCCGGTCTCCGTCGTCCCGGTGGGCTGGGGCTCCTCTGAGATCTCGCTCATCTCACTCCTCGGATTCTGTTGGTGATGATTCTGTTGATGAACTGAATTAGCTGGGGACGCGCTCGACGGCGCGGGCGGCGATGTCGGTGCGGATCTGGCTTCCCTCGAAGGAGATCCGGCCGGCGGCATCGTATGCACGATCGCGCGCCTCGGCAGGACTGGTTCCCAATCCGGTCACGTTCAACACCCGACCGCCGGCGGTGACGATCTCGCCGTCGCGCGCGGCGGTGCCGGCGTGGGTCACCTCGGCGACCTCGGCCGCCGCCTCGAGGCCGCGGATCACGTCGCCCTTGGAGGAGGACTCCGGGTAGCCGGCGGAGGCGAGGACGACGGTCACGGCCCAGTCGTCGCCGAACTCGGCGGAAGCGCCGGCCAGTCCGCCCGGCTCGCGCGCGGCGAGGAAGAGCTCGGCGAGGTCGGAGCGCATCCGCGGCAGCACCGCCTGCGTCTCCGGGTCGCCGAAGCGGCAGTTGAACTCGAGCACCTTGGGACCGTCCGGCCCGATCATCAGGCCGGCGTAGAGGACGCCGTGGAAGGGAATCCCGCGGGCCGCCATCGCGGCGACGATCGGGCGGTGAACGCGGTCGACGATCTCCTCGACCTCGGCGGCGCCGAAGCCGGGGACCGGGGAGTAGCTGCCCATGCCGCCGGTGTTCGGCCCCTGGTCGCCGTCGAAGATCCGCTTGTAGTCCTGGGCGGGGGCGAGCGGGACGACGTTCTCGCCGTCGCAGATCGCCAGCAGCGAGAGCTCCTCGCCCTCGAGGAACTCCTCGGCGACGACGGTGGTCGAGCCGAAGCGCTGCTCGGTGAAGAAGAGCTCGACGGCGTCGCGGGCCTCGTCCTCGCTCTGGCAGATGATCACGCCCTTGCCCGCGGCGAGGCCGTCGGCCTTGAGCACGGTCGGGTAGGTGGCGTCGGCGAGGTGCTCCAGTGCTTCGGTGCGGCTGCGCAGCAGCACGTGCGAGGCGGTCGGCACCCCGGCCTCCTCCATCAGCTCCTTGGCGAAGGCCTTGGAGCCCTCCAGCTCGGCTGCGGCCTTGGTCGGGCCGAAGGCCGGGATGCCCGCTCCCTCCAGCGCGTCGACGGCGCCCGCGACCAAGCCCGCCTCGGGGCCGATCACAGCCAGGTCGACACCGTGCTCCTTGGCCGCTGCGACGATCGCCGCCGCGTCTTCGACGCCGACGTTGGGCAGGCACTCGGCATCGGCCGCGATCCCGGCGTTGCCGGGCGCGCAGAGCACCTCGGTGACCTGCGGCGAGCGCCGCAGCGCCTTCACGATCGCGTGCTCGCGACCGCCTCCTCCGACTACGAGTGCCTTCAACGCCCGGCCTAGAGCGAGCTGGAGAGGTCTTCGGCGGGCATCGCCGCCAAGGTCTGGCTCGTCATCGTCCCCCGCGAGCCGAGCTCGACGGAGATCTTCGCCATCGTCTTCTCGTCGGGAGCCTCGACGACCGTGACAAAGTCGTACTGCCCCAGGGTCGCGTACTGGGCCACCACCTTTGCCCCGATCTGTTCAACCTCCCGGTTCACCTCGGCCACCCGCCCCGGGTTGTTCTTCAACGTCCGAACACCCTCAGCGGTCAAGTTCGTCAGCATCAAATAAGTAGGCATCGCGGTCCCCTTCAGGTCGAAATCGGGCCTCCGCCTCAACCGTACATCAGCTCAGCTCCTGCGAAAGACGCGCCTGGTTCCCGCTGTGTAGCCGGAGCTCGATTGCAGGGGGTGCCGGTGGGGGTCTCCAGACACACAACCACGAGCCATAGCGAGTGGTGTCTGGAGACCCCCACCGGCACCCCCTCTACCGCAAGCCCTTAGTACTCGTGGTACCCGGCGTGGATGTGGTCGCAGTGGTCGGCCATCGCAAAGGCCGGACCGGCGCCGTCGAGGTCGAAGCAGTAGATCAGCTCGGTCGGGTGCAGTGGCTCGGGCAGCTGCGCGAGGGCGAAGCCGAGCTGGGCGCAGGGGGCGGTGGTGGAGACGTCGGTGCAGGAGACGCCGTCGACGGCGGCGATGTCCATCGCCCGCCCGTAGAAGTGGTTGGAGACGTTGCCGGAGGCGGTCATCTGCGAGTGGTCGGAGCGCAGCGAGCTGATCGTGATCTCGTGGTCCTTGGTCATCAGCGCCAGCAGGCCGGTGATCCGTTCGTCGAGCATGCCGGCCTGGATGTCCCGCAGCTCGAGGTCGTTGGAGAGGACGAGGTTGTCCCAGTTGATCTGCGCGGCGACGTCGCCGGGGAGGACGATCGACCATTCGTCGGTCAGGGCTTTGCATTTGCCCGACAGTCGGTCGGCCTCGACGGCGATCGCGTCGACGTACCAAGAGGCCTGGTTGTGGGTGAAGACGCCGGCGTCGATGCTGCCGCGCGACCACATCAGCCGCGCCAGCGTTGCCGCCGAGTCGTCGACGTCAGCGTGGCGGAGGCGGCCGTCCTTGTCGCCGTCGACGGCGTAGCGACTCCACTCCGCCGGGTCGAGCCCGAGCGGCCCTTCGGTTTCCAGTTGGGCTTTGCTCATGCCGCGGCCGAAGTCGGACTCGAGGCGGGCGATCGCGGCCAGCGTCCAGACGCCGCGCTTGCCGAGCTCGTAGCGGCCGGCGGCGGCCTCGAAGGCGTTCAGGTACTCCTCCGGAATCTGTTTGCGCCAGTCCTCGGCGGGGACGCACTTGAAGACCTGGATCTGGGGGGTGAGGGCGAGGGTGGCGTAGTCGGTGCCGACTTCGCCGGCGTAGCAACCGGCGTGCTCGAGCACGTCTTCGACGTACCAGTCGGCGTGGTTGTAGGCCCAGATCGCTCCCCAGACATCGCCGGGGAACCCAGCCGCGCTGAGGTAGCGGGCGGCGGCGTGGATCGCGTCTTCGGGATTGTTCGGGTCCGCGACCCCGTCGCCGTTGGCGTCTACCCCGTACATCGCCCAGGTTTCCGGCATGAACTGCATCCAGCCTTCGGCGCCCGCGTAGGAGGGGCCGAGGTTCTGGCCGAAGCCGGTCTCGATCGCGTTGATCGCGGCGAGGATCGCCGGGCCCTGCGAGCCGAGCGCGTATTTGTCGGAGGCGGCGTGGTAGATCGGGATCAGGACCGGCGGCACGCCGGTGATCGCGCAGCTCGAGGACGGCAGCGAGGGGATCGTGAAGGCAGCGCCCGGGTTCGGGGCGGGAGTGGTTACCGCCTCGGGCACGGCTTCGGTGCCTTCCGGCTCGACGGTCGTCGCGTCTTCGTCCCCGGCGTCGACCCCGCCGCTCGGCGGCGGCGTCTCGGTCGCCGGGACCGGCGGCGGGACGAGCGCGTCCCCTTCCTTCACCGGATCCGCTTCGTCAGGGACCCAGGGAGCTTCGATCGCCGCCCCCGGCGTCGGTTCGGCCGCCGTGGTCGCGGTCTCGGCCTGCGCCACCGCCACCGGCACCGCCAGGGCCGCGGTGGCCGCCGCGGTCGCCAGCACCGCCTTGATCTTCTCCGCCTGCGCCATCAGCCGAGGACGTTGGTCACGCGCCACTGTTTGCTCTCCCAGCGTTCCATCTCCAGCCGCAGCTCGCTGGTCGAGCCGACCCGCAGCAGCGAGACGCTGATCGGGTAGATGCGGTCATGGGAGGGGGCGGGCACGACGTTGAGGACTTTCGCTTTCGGCACCTCGACCCCTGCGGGCTGGCGCGGCGGCCGCTCCATCAGCGCCTCGGTCAGCTCCGGGGTCGCGGTCGCGGCAAACGCTTTGCGCACCTCGGCCTTCTCCCCGCCGGTCTCGTAGACGACGAAGGCGGTGGCGAACTTGCGGGCGACGGCGACCGCGGCGGGGCCGGCCGGCGGGCCGTCAACGGTGGGGGCGGAGGTGGAGGCGGTGGCCCCGGCCCCATTTGCGGAAGCGGCGGGGTCCGAGGAGATCGTGTCGGTGGCGGCGTTGCCGGTGTTGGAAGCGGTCGACCCGGCAGGGGCTTTGTCTGCCACCGCTTTCGAGCCCGCCACCTGTGACGGCTTGCCGCCGGTATCGGGGGCTTTGAAGACGGGAGTGGCGCCCTGCAGGGTCGGGTCGGGCTCGGGCGCCGGCTGCGGCGTCACCGGCTGCGGCGCCGGCTCGACGGCGGCGGCGACCGGAGCGACGGTCTGCGGCTCGGAGCCATCGGAGGAGACGAGGGCGTAGCTGCCGATCCCGATCCCCAGAGCCAGCACGACGGCACCGCCGGTGACCGCGGCCCGCCCCTGCCGGCTCAGGGTGACGAAGCGGTCCTCGAGCGGCCAGATCAGGCGGTCGCGCAGCGCCAGCGAGAGGTCCTCGAGGGCCTCCGGTTGCCGCCGCTTCGGGCGCGCGTTGATCGGGGTCAGGTCGTCGTTCATCGAGTCTGGCCGGGTCTCTCCCACAACCTAGCTTGAACCAGGCAATTAAAGAGCACCTTTAGCTTCCAGTTGTTTCGGCAGGAGGCAGCGGGAAAATGAGCCCTGAAACGGGCCCGGCTCAGGCTGCGGCCGCGGTTGCCGGAGCCTCCGCCCGCTCGAAGACGATCTCGCCGTCGCGGGCGTCGACCCGGACCACGTCGCCTTCGCCGAACTCGCCCTCGAGGATCTTCAGCGCCAGCTTGTCGACCAGCTGCTTCTGGATCACCCGCTTCAGCGGCCGCGCCCCGTAGGTCGGGTCGTAGCCAAGGTTGCCAAGCAGGGTGCGGGCGTCGTCTGAGAGCTCGATCTCGATCCCGCGTTCGCGCACCCGGCCAACCAGCTGATCGACCTGCAGCTCGACGATGCGTGCGATGTCCGCCTTGGAGAGCCGGTGGAAGATCACCGTGTCGTCGATCCGGTTGAGGAACTCCGGCTTGAAGGTCGCCGCCAGCACCTCTTCGATCGCCTCGCGGATCCCCTCGTCGACCTGGTCGCCGACGATCCGGTCCGAGCCGACGTTCGAGGTCATGATCAGGACCGTGTTGGTGAAGCTGACCGTGCGACCCTGGCCGTCGGTCAGGCGCCCGTCGTCCATCAGCTGCAGCAGCGTGTTGAAGACGTCGGGGTGGGCCTTCTCGATCTCGTCCAGCAGCACCACCGCGTAGGGCCGGCGCCGCACCGCCTCGGTCAGCTGCCCGCCCTCCTCGTAGCCGACGTAGCCGGGGGGCGCGCCGATCAGCCGCGCGACCGTGTGCTTCTCCATGTACTCGGACATGTCGAGGCGGACGATCGCTTGCTCGGAGTCGAACATGAACTCGGCCAGCGCCTTCGCCAGCTCGGTCTTGCCGACCCCGGTCGGGCCGAGGAAGAGGAAGCTGCCGATCGGCCGGTTCGGGTCCGAGAGCCCGGCCCGCGAGCGTCGCAGGGCGTTGGAGACGGCGGCGATCGCCTCGTCCTGGCCGATCACCCGGTCGTGCAGCCGCTCCTCCATCTGGATCAGCTTCTGGACCTCGCCCTCCATCAGCCGGCTGACCGGGATCCCGGTCCATTTGGCGACGACCTCGGCGACGTCCTCTTCGGTGACTTCCTCCGCAAGCATTGCTCCGCCCCCGGCGTGCAGCTCGTCGAGCCGCGCTTCCTGATCGGCGATCTGCTTCTCGAGCTCGGGGAGCTCGCCGAATTTGAGTTCGGCGGCTCGTTCGAGGTCGGTCTCGCGTTCGGCCCGCTCGACTTCGCGGTTGACCTCCTCGAGCCGTTCCCGCGCCCCCTTCAACGCCTCGATCGGCTCTTTCTCGTTCTGCCAGCGGGTGCGCAGCTCCGCCGCCTCCTCTTTCAAGTTGGCGAGGTCGCCCTCGAGCGTCTCCAGCCGCTGCTTCGAGGCCTCGTCCGTCTCTTTCTTCAGCGCCTCGCGCTCGATCTCCAGTTGCTGGATCCGCCGCTCGACCTCGTCGATCTCGGTCGGCACCGAGTCGATCTCGATCTTCAGCCGCGAGGCGGCCTCGTCGATCAGGTCGATCGCCTTGTCGGGGAGGAAGCGGTCGGCGATGTAGCGCTCCGAGAGGGTCGCGGCGGCGACGATCGCCGAGTCGGAGATGCGGACGCCGTGGTGGTTTTCGTAGCGCTCCTTCAGCCCGCGCAGGATCGCGATCGTGTCGTTCATGTCCGGCTCGCCGACCAGCACCGGCTGGAAGCGCCGCTCCAGCGCCGCGTCTTTCTCGATGTGCTTGCGGTACTCGTCGAGCGTGGTCGCCCCGACCGCGCGCAGCTCGCCGCGGGCCAGCATCGGCTTCAGCAGGTTGGCGGCGTCGACCGCGCCTTCGGCCGCGCCGGCGCCGACGATCGTGTGGAGCTCGTCGAGGAAGAGGACGATCTGGCCCTCGGCCTGCTGCACCTCGTTCAGCACCGCTTTCAGCCGCTCCTCGAACTCGCCCCTGTATTTGGAGCCGGCCAGCAGCGAGCCGATGTCGAGCGCGATCACCCGTCGGTCGCGCAGGCTCTCGGGCACGTCCCCCTTGACGATCCGTTGCGCCAGCCCCTCGACGATCGCCGTCTTGCCGACGCCGGGGTCGCCGATCAGCACCGGGTTGTTCTTGGTCCGGCGGGAGAGGACCTGGATCACGCGACGGATCTCCTCGTCGCGGCCGATCACCGGGTCGAGCTTCCCCGCCTCCGCCTCGGCGGTGAGATCGCGGCCGAATTTCTCCAGCGCCTGGGCGTTGTCCTCGGCGTTGGGGGAGGTGACTTTCGCCGGGCCCTGCACGGCCTTGACCGCGCGCTCCAGCTCGTCGCGGTCCGGCAGCAGGTCGGAGACGCCGGAGCCGTCCTCCGCCAGCGCCAGCAGCAGGTGGCCGACGGTGATGTAGCTGTCGCCGAACTTCGCCATCTCCTGCTCGGCACCCCGGATGACCCGCGCAAGGTTCGAGGACATCCGCGGTTCGTCGCCATCGCCCAGCGTCGGCAGCGAGCCGATCGCGTCGTTGGCCCCCGCCCGCACGGTCGCCGGATCGGCGCCGACCTTCTGCAGGACGGGGACCGCCATCGATTCGGCCTGGTCGAGCAGAGCGAGCAGAAGGTGGGCGGAGGCGATCTCCGGGTTACGCCGGGTGCGCGCCAGCTCCTGCGCCGCTGCCACCGCTTCTTGAGATTTGACCGTGAATCGATCCGCCTGCATCAGCCCGTTTCTCCGTTCCTTTTCGTCTCCAACTCCTCGATCCGCTTGCGCAGCCGCTCGTTCTCGGCCCGCAGCCTCCCCACCTGGGCTTCCAGTGACAGCACCATTTCCACCCCGGCCAGGTTCAGCCCTTCGGCGGTCATCTGCTGAATCCGCCGCAGCCGCTCGACGTCCCGCTGCGAGTAGAGGCGGGTGTTCTTCGGCGAGCGTTTCGGCGCGATCAGCCCGCGCTGCTCGTACATACGCAGCGTCTGCGGGTGCATCTCGGCCAGTTCGGCCGCGACCGAGATCATGAACACGCCCTGGTCCTGGTCGAAGGTCGCCTTCACCCGGCGCCGGTAGGTGGCCATCACCGCCCCGCCTTTCGCAGCAGCTCCGCTCGCGGGTCGCCGCCATTGAGTTGCTCGGCCAGCTCATCGACCGCCTTCAACTGCTCCTCGCTGAGGTCTTTCGGGACCGCGATCTCGAGCCGGTAGCGGATGTCGCCGCGACCGCCACCCTTCTTCGGTGGCCCCTCGCCGCGCAGCCGCTGGATCGCCCCGTGCTTGGTGCCGGGGGCGACCTTGATCTTCTTCGTCCCCTCCAGGGTCGGCACCTCGATCGTGCCGCCGCGCAGCGCCTCGGGAATCGAGATCGGCACCGCCACCTCGAGGTTGCCGTCGTCGAGCCGTTTGAAGACCGGGGAGGAAGCGACCCGCGTGGTCACATAGAGGTCGCCGGGCGGCCCGCCGCGGGGGCCGTCCTCGCCCTTGCCGGCGAGCCGGATCCGGGTCCCCTCTTTAACCCCGGCCGGGATGTTGACCTTGTAGCGCTTGGTCTGCTGGGTGAGGCCGGAGCCGCCGCAGGTGGGGCAGGGGTCCTCGATGATCTGGCCGGCGCCGCCGCACTGGGGGCAGGGCTGGCTGATCGAGAACAGGCCCTGGCCCTGCGACTCGACTCCGCGGCCTTCGCAGCGCGGACAGGTGGTGGGGGAGGTGCCGGGTTTGGCGCCGCTGCCATGGCAGGTGCCGCAACGGCTCGACTTCGGCACGGTGACGCTGATCTGGGCGCCGTTGATCGCCTGGTCGAAGGTCAGTTGCACCTCGGTCTCGAGATCGCGGCCGCGTACCTGCTGCGGCTGCGCGCGGCCGCCGCCGCGGTTGAAGACGGAGCCGAAGATGTCGCCGAAGTCGATCCCGCCGAAACCGCCGCCGGCCTGACCCGCGCCCGGGCCGAACGGTCCCTGGCCGCCTCCGCCGAAGCCACCGAAGCCACCAAATGAAGCGCCCGCGTCGTACTCCTTGCGCTTCTCAGGATCGGCGAGGACGTCGTGGGCGGCGGAGATCTCCTTGAACTTTTCCTCCGCCTCCTTGTCGCCCGGGTTGCGGTCAGGGTGGTATTTCCGGGCCAGCTTCCGGTACGCCTTCTTGATCTCCTCGTCGGTCGCCTTCTTCGAGACGCCGAGCGTCTTGTAGAGCTCGTCAGCCACTCGTCTCCTTAGCTGCTCACCACGACCCGCGCCGGTCGAATCAACTGATCGCCAAGCGCATAGCCCTTCTGCATCACCTCGACCACCGTCCCCGACTCGGTCCCCTCGACCGGCTGCGTCGAGAGCGCCTCGTGCTTGGTCGGGTCGAACTTCTCCCCCTTGGGATCGACTGCCTCGATTCCGTTTCGCGACAGCGTCTCGCGAAGCCCACCGAGAACCATCTCGACTCCGGAGGTGAGGCCCTCATCGCCTCCAGCTGCTTCCAACCCACGCTCGAGGTTGTCGACCGCATCAATTACTCCCCGCGCGATCTCAGCTTTCCCGCGAGCTTGGGCGGCCTGAACCTCCGAGCTCATCCGCTTCCGGAAGTTCTCGAAATCGGCTTTGGTCCTCTGCGCGAGTTCGAGGTACTCGTCTCTCTCCTTCTGGGCGTCAGCCAGCAGCGCCTCGAAATCCCGCTCGACCTGCTCCGCCCCTCCCGCGGGTGGCGACGATTCCGAGGACTCTCCCGGTAGGGAGAGCCCGGAATCGGAGACAGGACCCGCGGGCCGGAGCTCGTCCGTCATTTCCCGTCCTCATCGACGACCTCGGCATCAACGACCTCCTCCTCGTCAGAGGCAGCGCCGTTATCGGTCGCCCCCTCCGAGGCCGCCTCGGCCGAAGCCGCCGCGTAGATCTGCTCCGACGCTTTGGTCATCGCCGTGTTCAGCGCCTCGACCTTGGAGTCAAGCTCCTCTTTCGAGCCTGACTCGAGCGACTCGCGCACGCCCTTGACCGCCGCCCGCACGTCCTCCTTGACGGAATCGTCGACTTTGTCGCCGGCCTCATCGATCGCTTTCTCGGCCTGGTAGGCCGCGTTCTCGGCGAGGTTCCGCGTCTCCGCCAGCTCGCGCTGCTTGCGGTCCTCATCGGCGTGTGCCTCGGCGTCGGAGACCATGCTCTGGATTTCCTCGTCGGAGAGGCCGGAGCCGGATTTGATCTCGATCTTCTGCTCTTTGCCGGTGCCTTTGTCGGTCGCGGTGACGTTGATGATCCCGTTGGCGTCGATGTCGAAGGCGACCTCGATCTGCGGCATGCCCCGCGGCGCCGGGGGGATCCCGGTGAGCTGGAATTTGCCCAGGCTCTTGTTGCCGCTGGCCATCTCGCGCTCGCCCTGGAGCACGTGGATCTCGACCGACGGCTGGTTGTCCTCGGCGGTCGAGAAGACCTCCGACTTCTTCGTCGGGATCGTCGTGTTGCGCTCGATCAGCCGCGTCATCACGCCGCCTTTGGTCTCGATCCCCAGGGTCAGCGGGGTTACGTCGAGCAGCAGCACGTCCTTGACGTCGCCGGCCAGCACGCCGGCCTGGATCGCGGCGCCGACGGCGACGACCTCGTCCGGGTTGACGCCCTGGTGCGGATCCTTGCCGGTCAGCTCTTTGACCTTCTCGCGGACGGCCGGCATCCGGGTCATGCCGCCGACGAGGACGACGTGGTCGACCTCGGTGTCGGCGTCTTTCAGCGCCTGTTTCACCGGCCCGACCACGCGGTCGAGCAGGTCGCCCGTCAGCTCGTTCAGCTTCGACCGGCTCAGCTTCAGGTCGAGGTGCTTCGGCTGCCCCTCGACCGCGGTGATGAAGGGCAGGTTGATCTGCGTCTCCTGCGTCGAGGAGAGCTCGATCTTCGCCTTCTCCGCGGCCTCGTAGAGGCGCTGCAGCGAGTTTTTGTCCTGGGAGAGGTCGACGCCCTGGTCGCGTTTGAACTCGGCGACCAGCCACTCGACGATCGCTTTGTCCCAGTTGTCGCCGCCGAGGTGGTTGTCGCCGGCGGTCGCCTTCACCTCGAAGACGCCGTCGCCGATTTCCAGCACCGAGACGTCGAAGGTGCCGCCGCCGAGGTCGAAGACGAGGATCGAGTGATCGGCCTCCTCTTTGTCGAGCCCGTAGGCGAGCGAGGCGGCGGTCGGCTCGTTGATGATCCGCTTCACCTCGAGGCCGGCGATCTTGCCGGCGTCCTTGGTCGCCTGGCGCTGGTCGTCGTTGAAGTAGGCGGGGACGGTGATCACGGCGCTGTCGACGGTGTCGCCCAGCTTCGCTTCGGCGTCCGCTTTCAGCTTCTGCAGGATCATCGCGCTGATCTCCGGCGGGCTGTACTGCTTGCCGCGGGCGTCGACGCGGACGTCGCCGTTGGGGCCGGCCTCGACCTTGTACGGGACGATCGTCTCCTCCTCTTTGACTTCCGACTCCTTGCGGCCCATGAACCGCTTGATCGAGAAGATCGTGTTCTCCGGGTTCATCACCGCCTGCCGTTTGGCGACGGTGCTGACGAGGCGCTCGCCGCTCTCGGTGAACGCGACGACCGACGGGGTGGTGCGCCCGCCCTCCGCGTTCTCCAGAACGGTGGGCTCGCCGCCCTCCATCACCGCGACACATGAGTTGGTCGTGCCGAGGTCGATTCCGATCGTCTTTGCCACTTCCGCATACCTCCAGGGTGGTTTCGTTGATGAAGCTCTAAAAATCTAAGTGGCAGTATGGCAGATCCCGATTAGGAGTCAAAGCCTTTTCCTCAAAAGTCTTTCGGGGTATCCCTATAGTGGCGCCTCAGGGGGGAGGCGCCTCTGCCAATCCGATCCCGGGGAACGGGATCGCGGAAGAGGAGGAAGACTTTGAGCTCTGTACCGATCCGCAGGCTGCTGGTGCCTTTGGCGGCCGCAGCGATGATCTTGGCCCTGTTATTGCCTGGTCTGGCCGCCGCGAAGAAGGACGACAACCACGGCAAAGGCCACGTCGCCAACGTGATGACCCGCAACCTCTACCTGGGGGCCGATTTGACGCCGGCGATCCTGGCGCCGACGCTGCCGCAGTTCGTCAAAGCCAACGGCCAGATCCTGCGCGAAGTGACCGCCAACAACTTCCCGGTCCGGGCCAAAGGCCTCGCGAAAGAGATCCTCAGGGCCAAGCCGGACCTGGTCGGTCTGCAGGAGGTCGCCCTCTGGCGGACCGCGCCGCCGAGCCTGACCCCGGTCGTGACCGGGATCCCGACGGCAACCACCGTTCGCTACGACTACCTGGCCGAACTGCTGGCCGAGCTAAACCGCGGGCCTGACCGCTACGAAGTGGTCGTCGTCCAGAACGAGTTCGACCTCGAGGCTCCGGGTGACGAGAACGGCGTCGCCGGCGACGGGCCCAACCCGGCGATCGCCGACGCCGAGATCAACGGCCGGCTGACCATGCGCGACGTGATCCTCGCCCGGACCAGCGGCGGCGTCCACACCAAAAACCCGCAGTCGGCCAACTTCGCCACCAACCTGGTGGTGCCGGTGGCCGGGGTGCCGATCACGGTCAAACGCGGTTGGACCGCGACCGACGCCAAGGTGCGCGGCAGCGGCTGGTTCCGCTTCGTCAACACCCACCTGGAGGCGTTCCAGCCGCTGATCCGCCAGGCTCAGGCAGCTGAGCTGGTGGCCCCGACCGGACCCGCGACCAGCGATCTGCCGGTCATCCTCGTCGGCGATCTCAACTCCGACGACGACACGGTCGAAGGCGCGGACCGGCTCGCCTACGAAACGCTGATGGCGGCCGGGATGGTCAACCGCAGCACCGACGATCCGCTCAGCTGCTGCCTCAACTCGAGCCTGCTCGCAGTTGGAGCCGGCGGCAGCGAAGCGGACTTCGACCACCAGGTCGACCACATCCTCACCCGCGATCCCGAGACGGTGACACTGGTTGATTCAGAGGTGAGCGGGATCCAGCCGGTCAACGGGTTCTGGAACTCCGACCACGCCGGAGTCTTCAGCGCCCTGCGGATCCACCGATAGCCCTGCGAGCTGGAGGGGGCGGCGCAAGCCGTCCCCTCTGGTTCAGCCTTCGCCCGCGGTCCGAGCGACGAACTCGGAGACCTCTTCGGCCTGTTCTTCGTTGAGGATGCCGCCGGGCATCCGGCCCGGCGTCGTTTCGGTGTCGAGGCCCTGTTCGACCGCGAGGAGAACGCGACCCTTGGTCTGCTCGATCGTTTCTTCTGCGGTTTTCTTTTCCTCGGGGGTGTCCCCTTCTTCCGGCGGGCCGGTGGGGGCGAGCAGTTCGTCGAGGTCGGGGCCGTAGTTGCCGTCGGTGCCGGCGCTGTAGAGCGCGTGGCAGGTGCCGCAGTTGACGACGAACAGCTCCTTGGCGTTCTTCAGGTCCGCGGGGACCTGCTTTTCGCCGCTGTCGCCGTCCCCCTTGGCGCCGAAGACCGCCCAGGGGATGAGAACCGCGAGCACGAGGACCAGGACCCCGAACCAGATGAAGGTGCGCTTGCTCATTTAGCGGCGCGCATACTACTGGCGGCCGCCCCGGCGCGGTTTTCGCGGTACCAGGGGCACATCCGTCGCAGGGCGCACTCGCCGCAGCGGGGTTTGGGCCGGCAGACGGCGCGGCCGTGCCTGATCAGGTTGACGTGGAACTCGTGCGCATCCTCTGGCGGCACGATCGCGAGCATCTCGTCGTGGGCCTTCTCGAAGGAGGCTTTGGGAGGGAAGAGGCGGAGCCGGCCGCCGACCCGGTGGACGTGGACGTCGACCGGGATCTCCGGGATCCCCCAGGTGAAGATCAGCACGCAGGCGGCGGTTTTGCGCCCGACGCCGGGGAGCGCGAGGAGGAATTCCAGCGACTCCTCGCGGGGGGCGGTCTCGGTCCAGTCGAGGTCCGGTGGCTCGCCCAGCTGTTCGAGGATCGCCTGGATCCGCGGCGCCTTCTGCCGCGCCAGGCCGCCGGGGCGGATCGCCTCCTCGAGCTGGTCCACCGGCGCGTCCCGCACTTCCTCCCAGGTGGGGAAGCGCTCGCGCAGCGCCGCGTAGGCGACGTCCCGGTTGCGGTCGTTCGTGTGCTGGGAGAGGACGGTCTTGACCAGCTCGCCGACCGGGTCCCCATGCGGTTCCTCCGCCGGGATCCCGTACATCTCCCGCAGCCGATCCCGAATCGCCCTGACCCTTCGCCTATCTGGCCGCTTCCAGTCCACTTGAGCTGGACCCTACGAAACCGCCCCCGCGGGCCGGCGCTCCATCGCGGTTTACAATCGTTGGTTCGTGTCCGCTGCTTTTGCCGCCATCTCCAGCCGGCTCCCCAAGGGCTGGGGCGACTTCGGTCGCCAAGCCGCGATCCTCGTCGGGGTCGACCTCGCCTACACCTTCGTGCGGGGGATCGCCGACGGGCAGAAAGCGGTGGCGTTCACCAACGGCCAGCAGATCATCGACTTCGAGAAGGCGACCGGCACCTTCTTCGAGCCCGGCCTGCAGGCCTTCTTCCTGCCGGCGCAGGGGATCATCGACGTCGCCAACCAGCTCTACCTCAACGCCCAGTTCTCGGTCGCGCTCGGCTTCCTGGTCTGGATGTACCTCTTCCGCAACGAGTCCTATTACTTCGTGCGGAACATGTTCGTCGCCTCGATGGGCCTGGCGCTGATCGGCTACACGCTCTACCCCACCGCGCCGCCGCGGATGTTCCCCGAGTACGGCTTCGTCGACACGCTCAACGACTTCTCCAACGTCGGCCACGACTCGACGATCGCGAAGATCTTCATCAACCCCTACGCGGCCGTCCCGAGCATGCACTGCGCCTTCGCGATGATGATCGGCGGCGCCGGTTTCATGACCTGCCGCCACTGGTGGTCGAAAGCCTGGTGGGCCTTCTGGCCGCTGCTGGTCTCCTGGGTCACGATCGTCACCGCCAACCACTACTGGGTGGATGCCGCGCTCGGCTGGCTGGTCGCGCTGACCGCTGCCGGGATCGCCTACCGGCTCGCCCTGGCCCGCCCCGAAGCCTGGTCTTTCCGCGGTTCGGCGGCCCCGCGCGAGGCCGAGGCGTAATAGCCTCACCCACCAATGGGACCCTCGGCGCCGCCCCGGCGCAGCAACCGCGCCAGCGCTCGTAACGGCCAGGAGTTGCGGGCCTACGCCCGCGATCGGCTGATCGAGTCCCGCCTGACGCCGAACGCGATCTCGCTGATGGGGTTGCTCGGCAACCTGATCGCGGCCGCCCTCGTCACCCAGGAGCTCTTCTTCCTCGCCGGCATCGCCTTCATCCTCGGCTCGGTCATGGACACGCTCGACGGCCGCTACTCGCGGATGTCGGGCAAGGGGACGCTCTTCGGCGCCTTCCTCGACTCGACCCTCGACCGAATCGAGGAGGGGGTCGTGCTTGCCGCCGTCGCCGGCTACTTCGCCGCCGAGGGCGAGGACTTCGCGGCGGCGATGTGCGTGGTCGCGGTCCTCTTCTCGCTGATGGTCTCCTACACCCGGGCCCGCGCCGAGGCGCTTGGAGTCGAATGCAAGGTCGGCATAGCGACTCGACCGGTGCGCGTGGTGATACTTTCGATCGGCTTGATCTTCGCCAAGGGTGCCGGCATCGGAGACTTCGAACTGCTGGCGCCGGCGGTCTATGTGATCGCTGCCTTGACGATTTTCACCACGTTCCAGCGGGTATGGCATGTGAGAAACGAGCTTTCCGGCGAGGTCTCCGGCGTCAAGGACGACGACGGCGGCGGCGCGGGGGATGTGTAACCAGCGAAGCCGCCGGGTGTGTTCAGCCACCTAGCGCAATCCCAGGAGGACTTCGATTCAAATGAGCGAGAGCAACGGAGCTAACGGCCACGGCAACGGCGTCGGTCGCACGGACGAGAAAGTCCGCGTCGCCATCGTCGGCGTCGGTAACTGCGCCAACAGCTTCATCCAGGGCGTCCAGTACTACAAGGACGCCGATCCGGCCGACGAAGTGCCGGGTCTTATGCACGTAGACCTTGGCGGCTACCACGTCCGCGACGTCGAGTTCGTCGCCGCCTTCGACATCGATTCCGAGAAGGTCGGCAAAGACCTCTCGGAGGCGATCTGGTCGGGGCAGAACGACACGATCAAGTTCGCCGACGTGCCGAACCTCGGGGTCGAGGTCCATCGCGGCATGACCCACGACGGCCTCGGCAAGTACCTGAAAGAGAAGATCACCAAAGCCCCGGGCGAAACCGCGGACGTCGTCGGCATCCTCAAAGAGACCAAGGCCGACGTCCTGGTCTGTTACCTGCCGGTCGGCTCCGAGGAGGCGACCAAGTGGTACGTCGAGCAGGCGCTGGCCGCCGGTGTCGGCTTCGTCAACTGCCTGCCGGTCTTCATCGCCCGCGAGGACTACTGGGACAAGCGGTTCCAGGAGGCCGGGCTGCCGATCATCGGCGACGACATCAAGAGCCAGGTCGGGGCGACCATCGTCCACCGGGCGCTGGCCCGTCTGTTCCACGACCGCGGTGTGCGGCTGGAGCGGACCAGCCAGCTCAACGTCGGCGGCAACATGGACTTCTACAACATGCTCGAGCGCGAGCGGCTGGACTCGAAGAAGGTCTCGAAGACCAACGCCGTCACCTCGATCATGGGGCACGAGCTGCCCGCTGAGGACGTCCACGTCGGCCCGTCTGACTACGTCGCCTGGCTGACCGACCGCAAGTGGGCTCATATTCGCCTCGAGGGGAAGGCCTTCGGCGACGTGCCGCTGACCGCCGAGCTGAAGCTCGAGGTCTGGGACTCGCCGAACTCGGCCGGAGTCGTCATCGACGCGGTGCGGCTGATCAAGCTGGCGCTCAACAACGGCATCGCCGGCCAGCTCGACGGGCCCTCCAGCTACCTGATGAAGAGCCCGCATACCCAGCGGCCCGACGACGAGGCTCGCGAGCAGACCGAGGAGTTCATCGCCGAGAACACGCGCGGCAGCTCGCTGCCGGGTGCGCCGGCCGAGTCGCCGAGCACGGCTTCGGCTTAGGCCAACGTCCGCAGCTAGCGCAGTCTTATAAGAGCCCGCCCCGGCGGGCTCTTATTCTGCTCTCGTGGCTTCAGAACCACTTTCGATCGCCCAGGTCTTCCCGGTCCGCCGGGCAGGGGCGAATCCGGCGGCGCAGTTCGCCCAGGCCGTCTCCGAGGAGTTGGAGCGGCGCGGGCACGAGGTGCTGCGCGTCTCGACCGGCGATCCGGTCAAACGAATGCTGAAATCCCGGCCGCTGGACATCGTCCACGTCCACGACCCGTTCGCGCCGAGCGCGCCATCGGCGGCGCTGCGCCACTCGTTCTCACTCAACGTCGCCACCTTCCACGCGCCGCAGGAGCGGGTGCTCTCGACCCAGGTGGCGCGGCCGCTGGTCGAGGTCTTCTTCGGCCGCATCGACGCCCGCACGGTGACCCGGCCGGAGACCTCTGAGCTGCTGCAGCGCTTCTTCCCGGCGAGCTATGAGCAGCTCGACGGGATCGGGAGCGACGGCGAGGCGGACTGGGCCCGCGTCGTCGACGAGCTGGAAGCGATCTACCGGCGCCTGCTCGCCCGTCGCCACGACCCGACCGGGAACCCGGAGATCCGCGAGCGGATCTCCTCGCGGCCGCTGATCGAGGTCGACCTGCACATGCACACCGATCACTCCGGCGACTGCGCGACCCCGGTCGACGTGCTGCTGCAGACGGCGCGGGACCGCGGCCTCGGGGCGATCGCGATCACCGACCACAATGAGGTCTCCGGGGCGTTGGAGGCGCGCAAGATCGCCGCGGAGATGGGCGACATCAAGGTGATCGTCGCCGAGGAGGTGAAGACCGCCGAGCAGGGCGAGGTGATCGGCCTCTTCCTCGAGGAGAAGATCCCGAAGGGGATGACGATGGCGGAGACGATCGCCGAGATTCGCCGCCAGGGCGGGCTCGTCTACGTGCCGCACCCGTTCGACCGCTTCCACTCGGTGCCCGACTACGAGCACCTCCTCGACATGGTCGAGGAGATCGACCTGCTCGAGGTTTTCAACCCGCGGGTGGCCCTGACCTCGTTCAACGAAGAGGCGGTGCGGTTCGCCCGCAAGTACCGGATCGTGCCGGCGGCCGGCTCCGACAGCCACGTCGCCCAGGGCCTTGGCAGCGTGCGGCAGCGGATCCACGACTTCGACGGCCCGGCGGAGTTCCTCGAGGCGATGCGTGACGCCGACATCACCCGCAAGCACAAGAACCTGGTCTACGTGCAGACGCTGAAGTTCCTGCAGACGACGGGTCGGCCGAAGGCGCCGAAACGGCGGGTCCCCGATGCGAAGCCGGTTCGCGGCGGACGGCCGCGGCGACGCGGCGAAGGTCGGCGCGCAAGCAAGTCCTGATGCAGACGGATCGTCGCAAAGGAGCCGCGCCCGCTCCGTCAAAGAGTGCCCCGATGCGAAGCATTGACGACGAGATCCGCGAGAAGTATTTGGAGCGGGCGATCCGCGAGCTCAACCAGATGAGCCGCGAGGTCCAGGAGTGCTCCCACTGCCCGCGCGGCAAGCTGATGCCGGTGCTCGGCTCCGGTCACCCTCAGGCGGACATCTTCATGCTCAAGCACGCGGCGATGGCCTCGGAGATCGAGGAGGGGGTCGCCTTCTACGGCCGCTCCGGCAACGCCCTGATGAAAAGCTTCAAACGGCTCGGGATCGACCCGCTCGTCGTCTACGGCACCCTCTGCGTCAAATGCCCGACGCCGGAGCCCGACCTCGCCGCCGGCGAGTGCGTAGGCCGCCTGGTCGAGGAGATGGCGATCGTGCAGCCGAAGATCGTCGTCGTCATGGGCGAACCAGCCCTCCGCGTCCTCAACGGCCTCAGCGTCCCCCTAGCCCGCGAGATCGAGGGCCGCGAGGGCGAGATCCAGCCCTTCACCCCGACGATCGACGCCCTCTACGTCCCCGACATCGACGCCTCGCTCGACGAAGAGGGCGCCAAGCAGCGCTTCTGGAGGGCGTTCCGGAGGCTGGGGGACTGGTACGAGGATTTGCCGCCGTACTAACTAATTAGTGAAGAAAGTTTGACTTAAGGTCGAGTCTGCGGTATAGATGCGGGCTATGACTCGCGCCGTACCCATTCGCAACCTCACAGTTTTCCTCGCCTTGGCTGCCGCGGCACTCGCAATGACGGCCGCCTTCGCCTCAAGCGCGCGGGGCGCGAACGAATTCATAGCCGGCAAATACCCCGCCACAATCCATGGCACCGGCAACGTCGGGGTTTTCAAATGGCAGGCTTTCGGCGGCTCCGTGGAATGCAAAAACACCTTCGACGGCACTCTCACCGAAGCCTCGACCACACTGAAACTCGCCTTCACCAGCACTGAATGCAAAGCCTTCGGCTTCTTGGAAGCGATCGTCAAACCCGAAGGCTGCGAATTCCTCGCGCACTCGACAGAAAAAGTCAAAACGGACGAATACAAAGCGCACCTTGACTTCGTCTGCCCAGCCGGCAAATCAACGAAAGTCACCGCCGGTACTTGCGAAGTCGAATACAAAGAACAGCTCGGGATGACAACGCTGCGTCTGGTCAACGATGCCTCCTCGACTGAAGACATCACATATGACCCCGAAGTCACCGGAGCCAAATACACGGTGACCAAAGATGGCTTCGTCTGCCCGTTCAACGGGACGGGTGAAAGAAATGATGGCGAAATCACCGGCTCTGAATCAGGCGTCACAATGACAGCGGAAGGAACCACCCTTTGGGTAGGGGAAAAAAGTCATGCCGCTAAAACAAAACATGAAGAAAAAACAGCGCACGAAGCTGCGACAACAGCGCATGAGCATGCGACAACAGCGCACGAAGCTGCGACAAACCTTCAAAAAGAAGTTGAAAACGCCGAACACGCCTTCAGCACATCGTTCCCGTCGGCACCGCAGTTCACAGCCGGCAAATATCCAGCGCTGATCTACGGGAGCAACGCGGCAGGCGTCCTCAAACTGAATACCGAAGCTGGCAGCGTCCAGTGCGCAAATACCTACTTCGGGGAAAAGTTTGCGGCCTCCTCAATACAAGACATCCTCGTCTTCTACGAAGGCTGCTCGGCCTTCGGGTTCGAATCGGCGACGGTCAACCCCGAAGGGTGCGGCTTCCGCCTCCACGGGCAGGAAATCACCGCCAAAGACGAATACAACGGCCGCTTGACCGTCAAGTGCAGCGCAGCCGGAGAATCCATCAAGATCACGGCTGGGACCTGCAAAGTGGAAGTGAAAGAACAGGGCGTTCTCTCTTCGGTGAAATTGATCGACGACACAGCGGCGGCGCCGGTTGAAAACATCACAATGAAACCGGAAGTGAAAAGCCTCAAATACACCGTGACCCAAGACGGCGTCGGCTGTCCGTTCAGTGGGATCGGGAACAAAACGACTGGCGAACTGACCAGCACCGCTAACATCACGCTGGGGGCGCAAAACCCCGGCAATCCCGCTGAAAAGTACGCCTACAGGATCGGTGAGCACGCCGAATATACAACGTGGCACGCGGCAAAAACACACAAAGAACTAACAGATACAGAAGCACTGCACAAAGAACCGATCTTCAAAGCCGGCAAATACCCCGCCACAATCCACGGCACCGGCAACGTGGGCGTGTTCGCATGGAAAGTCTTCGGCGGCAACACGGAATGCAAAAACACCTTCCACGGGAGTCTCAACGAACCGTCGACCACATTGAAACTCGCCTTTACCAGCACCGAATGCAAAGCCTTCGGCTTCGTCAGCGCGACCGTCACCAACGAAGGCTGCGAATTCCTCATGCATGGAACAGAATTCGTCAAAACGGACGAATACAAAGCCCACATGGACTTCATCTGTCCTGCTGGCAAATCGCTCAAAATCGTCGCCGGGAACTGTGAAGTCCAATACAAAGAACAGACCGGGATGACAACGGTGCGGCTGGTCGACGACACAGGAACGGAAGACCTCACATACGACCCCGAAGTCACCAAAGTCAAATACACGGTCCTAAAAGACGGGTTCGTCTGCCCGCTCGAAGGGACCGGCGAAAAAACCGATGGCGAAATCACCGGGTCAGAATCAGGCGTGACACTGACAGCGACGGGGACCAGCTTCAGAATCGGTGGCTAGGCAGCCGCTTTGACCGGATCCGGCTTGCCGTCGGGATCGCGGCCGTTGCCTTCGAAGGCCTTCTGCTCGGCGCTCTTCGGCGAGAGGTAGCGGTCGATCAGGGCGAGGGAGACGGCGGAGGCGACGAAGGTTAGGTGGATCACCGTCTGCCAGAGCATCGTCTCGGAGGAGTGGTTGGAGGCGTTGATGAAGGTCTGCAGGAGGTGGATCGAGGAGATGCCGACGATCGCCATCGCCAGCTTCACCTTGAGGACGTTGGCGTTGACGTGGGATAGCCACTCGGGCTGATCGGGGTGATTGCGGAGGTTGATGCGGGAAACGAAGGTCTCGTAGCCGCCGATGATCACCATGATCAGGAGGTTGGCGATCATCACCACGTCGACCAGGCCGAGGACGAGCAGCATCACGTCGTTCTCGCTGAGGTGGCCGACGTCGGTGACCAGGTGCCAGAGCTCCTGCATGAAGCGCCAGACGTAGACGCCCTGGGCGGCGATCAGGCCGAGGTAGAGAGGCGCCTACAGCCAGCGGCTGATGAAGATCGTGCTGCCGACGGTGCGGGCCAGCGGCCGGTCGATGTGAGCTTCAGCGGCGATGGCGGCGCATCCTAAGCACGCCGTCCGACACTTCTACGGGACGACGTCGAATTCGGCGGTGAGGACCCTCGCCGTTCCTCGTTTGCGCGGAAGCCATTCTCCGATCCCGACTCGCTTCACCATCCGGTAGCGACCCGGAGGCATCGTGGGTGGAATCCAGAAGCCGTTGCACTTCCCGCTGAGGCCAGGTCCGCTGACCAGGAGGGGCAAGATCCAGGGCCCGTCCGGGCTCTCGGGAGCCTCTACCCATCCTTGACCTTCCAGGCGCTCGATCGAGTAGGGAACGCCGTAATAGGCGGAGAGGGTTCCGAAGTTCTCCACTCGTCCGAAGACGGTGCTTTCGGGGCGGTAGGAGGAGGCATTGAGGCGGAGCCGGGCGCGCCCGATCGCCGGCATGGCCCGGTAGTAGAAGCCAAACCTCCCGAGCTTCTGCCCCGATGCTCCGTGGAGGGCAACCATCTCGCGGTAGAACGCCGGGTCATCGGACACCTCGAAGCGGAGGCTGTCGCCGTTGAAGGGCTTCAGCCAGCCCACCCGCCTGATGAGCCGGCGCGGCTTGCCGATCGGGCGGCCGTTGCCGTTGACCTCGACGAGGGTTGCGGTGACCGTCCAGGGCAGCCGGAGCCGACTGCGCTGAGCGAGGGAAAGGGTGACTCCCACCTCGCCTTCGCCGACTAACAACGAGGAAGCCGAGCGCAGGCGCAGGCTCTCCGGGCCGAATCCGATCTGCCCGTTCGCTGACGGCTGGTGGAGCTTCGGCATCCGCTCTAGAGGTGCCAGGAAATCGCGCACCTGCTGGGGCTCGCAGAAGGCGGGCACTGGTTCGTAGGTAACCGCCCGGGCGCGCTCAGAGAAGAGGAGAGAGATGAAGAGGCAGAGGGTGGCGAGGAACGCTGTGCGAACTGACCACCCTTTTGCTCCCCTGCCGCTCAGCAACATCTACGGCAATCCTAGCCCTGCTCTACTCACTCGTGCGGTGGGCCGCCTTTGCGGGGGGTGTCGCTGGGGTGGCCGGCGCCTTGGGCGGGTTTCATTTCGCCGTCGCCGGCTTTGGCGCCCGGGTCTTTGATCGCCTGGGCGGCCTGTTTCGCTTTGTCTTTGAGGCTGCCTTTGCCTTTGGCGACTTTTTTCAGCTCCTCGGCGTCGGCTTTGAGGCTCTCGATGCCGCCGCGGTCGTCGATCGTCTTCTTCGCTTTGTCAGCGAGTTTTTTCAGGTTCACGGATGCTCCTCCAGGGTGGCTAGCGGTCTACCGACCGTCTACCCGCTGGGGAGAAACTCAGCCCTGGGGCGCTGCGGCCTCGGCGAGGGCGGTCATCGGCTCGACCTTGGCGGAGGCGAGGCCGCGGACGACGATCGTGTCGAGGGGGCCCTCGTAGGCGGCTAGCTGGCGCTGGGCGTCGTCGCTGTCGGCGGCGGCGGCGCCGACCGTGCCCTCGGGCTCGCCGAGGCGGTCGAAGTGGTCGCGGTAGCCCTTGTGGAGGTCGCGGTAGAAGGACTCCTCCTTGGCGAGGCGCTCGGCGGCGTCGGGGCCGACGGCGGTGCGGACGTAGCCGAAGACGCGCGGCGTCTCGCGGCCGGCATCGGCGGCGCCGGCCTCGACCTTCTCGCGGGCGCCGGCGGCGAACTCGGGGGTCATCCAGTTGAAGAAGACGCCGTCGTAGGAGCTGCCGGCGAGCGCGCACATCTTCGGGCCCATCGCCGCGAGGACCAGTTTCACCCCGGGCAGCAGCTCGCGCAGCTGCGGCAGCGCCTCGCGCATCGCCGTCAGCGGCTTCTTGTTGAAGCCGGCGCCGACCCCGAGCCAGAGCTTGGCGGGGTCGATGCCGAACTCCTTCACGTCGGCGGCGATCTGCTCGGGCGGGGTGCGGTCGAGCGCGATCACGGCGACGCCTAGCTCGATCTCCGGGGCCGCGGCGGCGAACTCCGCCAGCGTCGCCAGCCCTTTCGCGCCCGGGTGGTCGTTGGACCAGACCGACTCGTAGCCGAGCTCGGCGCAGCGGGCTGCCAGCGGCCGCGCCACCTCCGGGTCCAGCCCCGCCGCGACTCCGAACGCGCGTCCCATCGTCAGGAGGGACTACCCGTCGCCGCTTTCTCGAAAAGCGCGACGCACTCGATGTGCGGGGTCTGGGGAAACATGTCAACCGGCCTCACGCGCGCCAACTTATAGCCGGCCTCCGCGAGCTGGGTGGCGTTGGGGGCGAGCGTGGTCGGGTTGCAGGAGACGTAGACGATCTTCTGCGCCTCGCACTCGAGCACTCGCCGCACGATCTTCTGCGAGAGGCCGGCGCGCGGCGGGTCGACGATCACCACGTCGGGCTTGCCGGCCTTCTCGACCAGCGGCCGCACCCCGGTGCGCGCGTTGGCGGCCATGAAGTGGGCGTTCTCGATCTTGTTGCGGCGGGCGTTGCGCTCGGCATCGGCGATCGCCTCGGGGACGATCTCCAGCCCCCAGACCTCGCCCGCCTGCGAGGCCATCGTCAGCCCGATCGTGCCGATCCCGCAGAAGAGGTCGAAGACGCGCTCGCTGCCGCTGAGCCCGGCGAACTCCGCCGCGACCGCGTAGAGCCGCTCGGCCATCTCGGTGTTGGTCTGGAAGAAGGCGCCGTGGGACATCTGCAGCCGCAGGCCGCAGAGCTCCTCGCTCAGCCGCTCAGAGCCGAGCACGCCGGTCGGGCCGTCGGTGCCGCCGTGCTCGTCCTCGACCATCGTGTGGAGGTCGACCGGTGGGCGAGGGAACCGCGCTTTCGCCGTCACCAGGCGCGTCTGGATCTGGTCCGTCCGCCGCCCCTCGCGCACGGCGAGGTTGCGGAGCACGCCGCGGCTGGTGCGGGCGTCGAAGGCCGGCAGCGATTCTTCCCACGCCCACTCCCGCACCGCGTTGCGCGCCTCGTTCCCCGCCTCGGAGGCGAGGTGGCAGTCGTCGACGTCGACGGTCAGGTCCCAGCGGCCGCGGGCGTGGAAGCCGAGGGTGACCTCGCCCTCGTCGTTCTCACCGAAGGAGTACTCGAGCTTGTTGCGGTAGCGCCACTGCTCCACCGCCGGCACGATCTCCTCCAGCTCGAAGCCCTCGAGGCCGCCGATCCGGCCCAGCGCATCCCCGACCTGCTCCTGCTTGTAGCGGAGCTGCTGCTCGTAGGGCAGGCCCTGCCAGGGCGCGCCGGGGCACGGCTCGCCGCCGTGGACGCAGCGGTCGGGCAGGCGGTCGGCCGAGGCGCGGACCAGCTCGACGGTCCGCGCCTCGGCGAAGCGCTTCTTGCCTTTCGTGACCTCGGCCTTGACCCGGTCGCCCGGCAGGGCCCCGGCGACGAAGACGACGAACCCGTCGGCGCGGGCGACCCCTCGCCCGCCGAAGGCGAGCGAGTCGATCTCCAGCTCGAGCAGGTCGCCGCGGCGCGGGCCGCGGGCCGCTGGCGCAGAGGTGCCGGCGGCCGCGTCCACCTATGGCAGCGCGTTGCGCGCCTGTTTGGCCAGACGCTCGAGCTCTTTGAGCAGCGTGTCGGTCTGTTTTTTGCCTTTTTTGACGAGTTCGCTGAGCAGTTTCTCGGCGTCGCTGCGGGTCATCCGGCCGCGTTTGACGGCGTCGTCGACGACGTCCTGGATGCGGTCGCGGCTGAGCGTCACGCTCTGCTCGAGGCTCTCGCGGAACTGGGCGACGCTCTTGTCGAGACCACTCGTCGCTTTGCTGCTGGAGGCTTTGCCTTTCGAGCTCGATTTAGAACGGGAGCTCGATTTTTTGGCGGAGCTTTTTTTCGAAGCCGCTTTTTTGCCGCTGGCTTTTTTCGAAGCTTTCGACGCTGCTTTTTTAGCTTTGGTCGCTTTGGCTTTCGTTTTCGATTTCGTCGATTTGGCCGCTTTCGACGTTTTCGATTTCGCGCCGGCTTTCGCTTTGCCGCCCGCTTTTTTCTCCGCCATCTAGGTGTGCCTCCGTTGTCGGTTTTCCCGCTGGTGGACTTCGACTATCTCAGTTCCGCAGGAGGTGTGGCTCATCGACGCGAAAACGTGCCTGCACGGGGGCGTGGTCGGAGAGCCGCAGCGCCCGTCCCTCGACGGTCAGCTCGCGCCGCTCGGCCGGCCAGCGCTCCGGCGGCTCCACCACCTCGAGCCCGCGGCAGAGGACGTGGTCGATCGCGTCGGGAGCGGTCGGCGGCGCCAATCCGAACTCCTCCCGCAGGCGCTCGAAGATCCGCGGCTGCTTGCCGGGGCGGAGGTTGAAGTCGCCGCCGAAGATCAGCGGCGACCCGCCGGCCCACTCGAGCGCCGCCCGCGCCCCTTTCGCCACGTCCTCGGCCGCCAGCTTCGGCCAGTGTGCGGACGCGTGCAGGTTGGTGACGCAGACGCCGGAGGCGGTGCGGACGAAGCCCATCGAGCGGCGCTCCGGCTCTCCCTCGTGGATCGCGATCTCCCGCCGCTCGGCGATCCCGCCGAGCTTGCCCGGGACCCGGACCAGGGTCAGGTTCGAGCCGCCCTCGCCGGAGGCGATCAGGTCCGGGTTCTGCCGCGCCAGCAGCGTCCGCAGCGCGGCGAAGGAGTTGCGCGAGGTGAGGGCGCGGTGCCACTCCGCCCCGCAGGCCCGCGCCAACGGCTCGGCGAAGCGCGGCGGGCACTCCTGCAGCAGCGCCACGTCCCACTCCCAGCCGGCGAGCGTGGTCGCGAACTCCCCGGTGAGGTCGCGGTTGACCTGGACGTGGGTCTCGTTGCGCTCGTCGAAGCGCAGCAGTCGCGAGCGCCAGGTGCGCAGCGCCGGGTCGGGCGGGTAGTCGCGCCCGTGGAAGAGGTTCCAGCTCAGTGCCGTCAGCTCCATCCGCCGTAGTATCCGCAAGCTTGTTGATCGCGAAGCGAAGCGGAGCGCACTTTTGACGAATTTCCTCACCGGCGAAGAGCTCGGGGCCTTCGAGCTCGGCAAGCTGCTCGACCGGGCGGCGGAGTTGAAAGCCGGCCGCCGCGACCGGGTTGGCGCCGACTCGCTCGCCGGGCGCAGCGTCGCCCTCCTCTTCGAAAAGCCCTCGACGCGGACGCGGATCTCCTTCGAGGTCGGCGTCGCCGAGCTGGGCGCGCACCCGGTCGTCCTGCGCGAGAACGAGATGCAGCTCAGCCGCGGCGAGTCGGTCGAGGACACCGCCCGCGTCCTCTCCCGCTTCGTCGACGCGATCGTGATCCGCTCCGGCTCCCACGAGACCGTCGCCGAGCTGGCCGCGGCGGCGGAGGTGCCGGTGATCAACGGGCTGACCCCGCTGCACCACCCCTGCCAGGCGCTCGCCGACCTGCAGACGATGCGGGAGCGCTTCGGCGATCTGCAGGGGCAGCGGCTTGCCTACGTCGGCGACGGCAACAACGTCGCCCGCTCGCTGGCGATCCTCGGCGAGCTGGCCGGGGTCGAGGTGGTCGTCGCATCCCCTCCCGGCTACCGGCTGGAGGAGGGGCACGAGGTGAAGCTGACCGACGACCCGCGCGCCGCGGCGGCCGGCGCCGACGCCCTCTACACCGACGTCTGGATCAGCATGGGGGACGAGGAGGAGGCGCAGCGGCGGCGCGCCGACCTCGCCCCGTTCCAGCTCGACGGCGACCTGCTCGCCGCCGCCAAGGACAGCGCGATCGTCCTCCACTGCCTGCCCGCCCACCCCGGCGAAGAGATCACCGCCGAGGTCCTCTACGGCGATCGCTCCGCCGTTTGGGACCAGGCCGAGAACCGGCTGCACGCGCAGAAGGCGCTGCTGGAGGCGCTGCTCACCGAGTAGCGAGGCTCGTCTTGATCCTTCTCTACGACAACGAGTTCTCGGGCAACTGCTACAAGGTCCGGCTGATCTTCAACCTGCTCGGGGTCGAGCACGAGCGGCGCGAGGTCTCGGTCGTCGACCGCTCCGACCGGGTCGAGACGCTCGGCGGGCTCAGCCCGGCGCTGACCCTGCCGACGGTGGTCCTCGAGGACGGACGGCCGCTGACCGAGTCCAACGCGATCCTCTGCTACTTCGCCGAGGGCAGCGAGTACCTGCCCGACGACTTCTACGAGCGCGCCCAGGTCCTGCAGTGGATGTTCTTCGAGCAGTACAAACACGAGCCGTCGATCGCGGTGCTCCGCTTCTGGGTCGTGAAGGGCGGCGGCCCGCCGCCGGAGATGAACGTCGATTGGATGCGGGGCGACGGCCACTTCGCCCTGAAGGTGATGGAGCGGCGCCTGCGCGACCACGAGTACCTCGTCGGCGGCCGCTTCACGATCGCCGACGTCTGCCTCTACGCCTACACCCATGTGGCGCCCGAGGGCGGCTTCGAGCTGGAGCCCTATCCAGCGATCCGAGCCTGGCTCGAGCGGGTCGCCGCTCAGCCCGGCGTGATCCCGATGGACGCCTGAGGGGCCGCCGGCCGTGTATCCAGAGATCGAGATCGGGCCGCTGACGCTGCAGACCTTCGGGTTGATGTTCGCTCTCGCCTTCCTCGCCGCGGGGGCGCTGATCTGGAAGCGCTTCGAAGAGCTCGGCAAGCCGGGGGACTGGGCCTACGAGATGGGCTTCTCGGCGCTTGTCGGCGGCATCGTCGGCTCCCGCCTCTACTTCATCTTCGACAACTGGAGCGAGGTCGAGGACGACCTGCTCGGCAACCTCTTCTCCGGCTCGGGGCTGACCTGGTACGGCGGGTTGGTCGGCGGCGCCATCGCCGTCCTGCTCTGGGCCAGATGGCGCCGCTTCCTCAACCTGACGCTGCTCGACGTGGCGGCGCCGGCGCTGGCGCTTGGCTACGCGATCGGCCGGGTCGGCTGCCAGCTCTCCGGCGACGGCGACTACGGCAAGGCCTGGGACGGACCGTGGGCGATGGCCTATCCCGACGGGACCGTGCCGACCACCGAAGAGGTCCACCCGACCCCGGTCTACGAGGCGTTGGCGATGGGCCTAGGCGCTTGGATCCTCTGGCGGCTACGCGACCGCGTGCGCGCCGGCGTGCTCTTCGCCCTCTACCTCCTCTATGCGGGAGCCGAGCGCTTCCTGGTCGAGTTCCTGCGCCGCAACGAAGAGGTGGCGCTGGGTTTGACCGCGGCCCAGCTCGAGAGCCTGGCGATGATGGCCGCCGGGGCGATCTGGGTCGCTGTCGTCCACCGCCGACACGGTGGTATCTTGCGCAGGAACTTTGGAGCGGTCTAACTTGGGAGGATGGGGCGGTAATGGCGGCAATTGACGTGCAGAACGAGGGGCCTTCGGCCCGTACGGTGGGGGCGATCCTCGACGACGCGGCCGAGCGCATCGCCGCCGCCGGGGTGGAGGACGCGCGCACCGACGCCGAAGTCCTCGTCGCCGACGCCCTCGGGGTGAAGCCCGACCAGCTCTCGGTCGAGAGCGCCGGCGAGGTCGGCGCCGACGTCGCCGAGAAGATCGAGGCCGGCGTCCAGCGCCGGGTCGAGCGCGAGCCGATGGCCTACATCCTCGGCCGCGCCCCGTTTCGCGACCTCGAGATCTACGTCGACGAGCGCGTGCTCTGGCCGCGCCGGGAGACCGAGCTGCTGGTCGAGGTGGGAACGACGTTGCCGCAGGGCGCGCGCGTGCACGAGGTCGGCACCGGCTCCGGGGCGATCTCGCTGGCGCTGCTCTCCGAGCGGCCCGACCTGAAGATCACCGCCTCGGACCTCTCGCCGGAGGCGGTCGAAGCGGCGCGCGAGAATGCCGAGCGGCTCGGCCTCGACCTCGAGATCACCGTCGGCAAGGGCCTGCCCGAATCGGTCGAAGCCGAAGAGGTCGACCTGGTGATCGCCAACATGCCCTACGTCACCGACGAGACGATTTTCGAGCGCTCGCCGGAGATCCAGAAGGAGCCGAAGGTCGCGGTCACCGGCGACTGCGGCGAGGACGGTCTCGGCGTGATCCGCAGCGTGATCGACGAAACCCCCTCCGGCTGGAAACTGGCGATGGAGCACGACACCCACCACGGCCCGACGATGCGCGAGCTGCTGCGCGACGCGACTACGCTGCAGGACTATGAAGGCGACGACCGGGTCACCGTCGGCTACGCACCCTGAGGTAAGCGCGGGCGATGAGCGATAGCCCCTCCGCCGAGGCGGCGGGCGAGAACAAGGGGGGCGACCGCTCGGTCGCCGTCTCCACCGAGGAGCAGCGCCGGGCGAAGGTCGAGCGGCTGCGCGCGGCCGGGATCGATCCCTACCCGCACTCGTTCGAGAACCGCGACCACGTCGAGGAGATCGAGGCGAAGCACGACCCCGCCGAGCTGGGCGAGGGCGAGCACGACCAGTTCACCTACCGGGTGATGGGCCGGGTCACCGGCAAGCGCGGCCACGGCAAGACCGCCTTCCTCGACGTCCGCGACGTCACCGGCACGATCCAGGCCTACGCGCGGCGCGACGTGCTGGGGGAGGAGGCGTTCGAGCGGGTCGAGGAACTCGACATCGGCGACCTGGTCGGGGTGGTCGGGCCGCTGCACGTGACCAAGCGAGGGCAGCTGGCGATCGGCGTGCGCGAGTGCTTCCTGCTGGCGAAGGCGCTGAAGGACCCGCCCGACCTCTTCCACGGCATCTCCGACCCGGACACGCGCTACCGCCAGCGCGAACTCGACCTGATGGCCAACGCGGAGTCGCGGGAGATCTTCAAGAAGCGCAGCCAGCTGACCCTGGCGATCCGCAACCACATGGCCGAGCGCGGCTGGATCGAGCTGGAAACGCCGGTCCTGCAGCGGCTGACCGGCGGCGCCGCGGCGCGGCCGTTCGTCACCCACCACAATGCGCTCGACCGCGACCTCTTCCTGCGGACCGCGACCGAGCTCTACCTGAAGCGGGCGATCGTCGGCGGCTATGAGGACGTCTACGAGTTCGGCAAGTTCTTCCGCAACGAGGGGATGTCGCCCCAGCACAACCCCGAGTTCACGATGCTGGAGATGTTCGTGGGGGGCGCCGACTACAACGGCGTCATGGAGTTCATCGAGGTGCTGGTGGCGAGCGTCGTCGAGCAGGTGATGGGGACGACGAAGGTCGAGCGCGACGGGGTCGAGATCGACTTCGCGGCGCCCTGGCCGCGGGTGCGACTGCGGGACGAGCTGCAGCGGGAGATCGGGCTCGACATCTACGAGGCGAGCCGGGACGAACTCGCCGAGGCGGCCGGCGACGCGGTCGGCCCCGACGACGACTGGGCCGGGGTGGTCGACACCCTGCAGGGCAAGTTCGTCGAGCCGAAGCTGATCCAGCCGACCTACATCATCGATCTGCCGATCGACATCTGGCCGCTGGTCAAGGTGCACCCGGAGAGCCCGCGCGTCTGCGAGGCCTTCGACGGGATCGTCGCCGGGATGGAGATCGTCGGCGGCGGGACGGACCTGAACGACCCGGTCGAGCAGCGGGTGCGCTTCATCCAGCAGCGCGAACGCCAGGAGACCGGGGCCGAGGCCGACCCCCACCCGCACGACGAAGAGTTCGTGCGCGCGCTCGAATACGGGATGCCGCCGGCGAGCGGCTGCGGCCTCGGGATCGACCGCCTGCTGATGATCATGACCGGGGCGAAGACGCTGCGGGACGTGATCATCTACCCGGCGATGCGTGAGCAGCCCGGCAGCTAGAGCCCGCCTCCTTCCCCTCGCGCTCGTCTACGTGGCGGCGATGCTCGCCGCCTTCGCCATCATCAACGCGAACGCCGAGAACTGGCGGCTGGCGGTCGGGATCTGGGGGACGGCGACGGTGGTCTGCGGATGGTTCGCGCGCAGCGCCTACTTCGCCGCGCTGGCGGCGCTGGCGATCCCGCTCTCGGTTCCGTTCGGGACGGCCGAGAAGTGGCTCGGCAGCGATGCGCCGCTCGTCGCCTTCTTCGGCGTTTTCTACGGCCTCCTCTCGGGGATCGCGATCCTGCTGCTCGTGGTCGTGCGCTGGCTCGCCACGGCGCCGCCGGAGGCCTCGCCGCTCGTGGCGACGCCCGTGATCCGCGCGGGCGTCCTGATCGCGATCGTGGCGGTGCTGCTCGGGTTGGCGGCGACGGTGATAGTGGCCTAAGAGGGCACAGCGGTGCGCTTTATCCACCTCATAGGGTGGAAAAGTCGCACCGCTGTTGGGGCTACGCCGTCTCGAGAACCTCTTCGAGGTTCGCGAGGCAGGTGGTCCAGCCGCCTTTGTGGGAGAGCACGGATTCCTCGTCGCGGAGGCCGCTGTGGGTTAGGCGCACCGTGGTGGCGCCTTCGGCCTCCTCGAAGTCGAGCTCGATCAGGGTCTCCCGGCCTTCCTCGTCCCAGGTCCAGGTGAAGGCGAGGCGGTGGGGCGGGTCGATCTCGGTGTAGTGGCCGCCTCCGCCGTACTCGACGTCCTTGTCGGGGTCGCGCATGACGACGCGGACGGTGCCGCCGAGGCGCAGGTCGACCTTCGCTTCGGGCGTCTCCCAGGCGCGTTCGCCGTGGAACCAGCGGCGCATCACCTCCTCGCTGGTCCAGGCGTCGAAGACCGCCTGGGCGGGGGCCTGGTAGGTGCGTTCGATGGTCAGCGTCCTGCCGCTGATCATCGCCTCGGCTCCCGGCGCCGCAGGTGCAGGGCGAGCCAGGCGCGGGTGGCTAGGAGGCCGCCGGCGGGGCCGGCCAATGCCGGCAGCAGCTCCTCCAGCGGCACCCCGCCGATGTGGGCGAGCGGGATCACGCGGTGGCCGCCGCGTCGTATTCGTCGTGGCGGTTCCACCAGGTGTAGGGCGGGGTCTGGGGGTAGCCCTCCGGCGAGTCCTCCCACTCCTCCTGGCGACCGAGCGCGGTGATGTCGAGGTAGGCCCAGGTGCCACCCATCACCTCATCGCCGCGGCCGTCGACGAAGTAGGTGCGGAAGACCTGCCCATCGTCGTCGCGATGGAAGGCGTTGGTGCCGTGCCATTCGCGGACGTCGTGGTCGGTGTCGAAGGAGTCGGTGATCGTGTACCAGGGAATTTCCCAGCCCATCCGCTCCTTCAGGCGCGCGATGTTCTCCTGCGGGGCGCGCGAGGCGAAGGCGAGGGTGGTGTCGCGGGCGTTGAGGTGGGCGACGTGGGCGACCTGGTCGGCGACCATCGAGCAGCCAGGGCATCCCTTCTCCGGCCAGCCCTTCACGTCCGGGTCGTAGAAGAAGCGGTAGACGATCAGCTGGCGGCGCCCCTCGAACAGGTCGAGCAGGCCCGCCGGCCCGTCCGGGCCCTCGAAGCGGTACTCCTTGTCCACGGCCAGCCGCGGCATCCGGCGCCGTTCGGCGGCGAGCGCGTCGCGGGCGCGGGTCATCTCCTTCTCCTTGACCAGCAGCTCCTCGCGGGCTCCCCTCCACTCCTCGGCTGAAACAACGGGCGGCAGGTTCATCTCGTCTCCTTCTCTTTCAGGTATTCGTCGACGACGTCGAACAGGCGGGTCCAGACGGCGCGTTGCTGCTCCATCCACTCGGCGGCCTCGTCCAGCACGCCGGGCTCGAGCGAGAGCCGGTGGGTGCGGCCTTCGACGACGCGGGTGACGACGCCCGTCTCCTCCAGGACCTTGAGGTGCTTGGAGATGGCGGGCTTGGAGACGCCGAAGTCGCGGGTGACTTCGCCGACGGTCGCCGGGCCGGTGGCGAGGCGTTCGACGATCCCACGGCGTATGGGGTGCGCGAGCGCCTTGAACGAATCGTTAACCATATGGTTAACAATAGCGAACGTCGGGCAGTAGCCTTTGCCGGGTGACTGATGGGCCACAAGCGGGAGCCGTGGCGCCGGCCAACGAGGAGGCCGTGCGGGCTTGGGACACGGTCCTCTACGAACGCTGGAAGCAGAACCGCAAAGTCTTCGTCGGCGCCCTCGACGAGGTGACCGAGGACCTCTTCGAGCTCTTCCCGCCGCCGCGGGGCGGTCGCTGCATCGACGTCGGCTGCGGCTTCGGTGAGACGACGCAGCGGATGGCGGAGCTGGTCGGCGCGGACGGCTTCGCCCTTGGCACCGACTCCTCGCCCCGCTTCATCGAGGACGCGCGGCGGGAGGCCGCCGAGGCCGGGGTCGGCAACGTCGAGTTCGAAGTGGCCGACGCGCAGACGGCGGCGTGGGGGCCGGAGTACGACTACGCCTTCTCGCGGATGGGGACGCAGTTCTTCGCCGCGCCGGTGCCGGCGATGCGGACGATCCGCGGGGCGCTGAAGCCCGGTGGCCGCCTCTCCAAGATCTGCTGGCGGCGCAAGGACGAGAGCCCGTTCTGGGCGGAGACCGAGGCGGTCGTCGCGCGCTTCCTCTCCCGCCCTGAGGAGTACGACGCCGACACCTGCGGCCCCGGGCCGTTCTCGCTCGGCAACCCCGAAACCCTCGAGGGGATCCTCGCGGCGGCCGGCTTCGAGGAGATCGAGCTGCACCGGCGCGACTTCGACTACTTCATGGGCGAGGACATGGAGGAGGCGGTCGACTCGCTGCTGGCGATCGGGCCGGGCGCCGAGCTGATCCGCCTCAACGGCGAGCGCGGCGAGAGCCGCCGGGCGGAGATCGCCGAGGCGCTCGCCGCCCACTACTCGGATTGGCAGCAGCCCGACGGGTCGATCGTCGGCCGCGGGTCGGTCTGGCTCGTCGCGGCGACGAACCCGGGGTAGAGCGCTAGACCGTCGAGCGCATCAGGCCGCCGTCGATCGGGATCACGGCCCCGGTGACGTAGGCGGCGCGCTCGGAGCAGAGGAAGGCGACGAGGTCGCCGTACTCCTTGACCGTGCCGAGGCGGCCGGCGGGCACTTCCTCGCGGGCGGCGGCTTCGACCTGCTCCAGGGAGCCGCCGAGCTCGGCCATGCGGTCGGTGGCGAAGCGGCCGGTGGCGACGGTGTTGACGGTGATCCCGTCGGCGGCGACCTCGCGGGCGAGGGTCTTGAGGAAGCCGACCGTGGCCATCCGGTGGGCGTTGGAGAGGCCGAGCGCGGGGTTCAGCTCGATCGTCGTGGTGGAGCCGACGTTGACGATCCGACCCCAGCCCTCGCCCTGCATGCCGGGGACGACGGCACCGGCGAGGATCCGCGGGGCGAGGACGAGCGAGCGGTAGGCCTCCTCCCATTCCTCGAAGCCGTGGTCGAGGGCCCCGCCCGGGGGCGGGCCGCCGGTGTTGGTGACGAGGATGTCGACCGAGCCAAAGGCCTCGGCGACCTCGAGCGGCAGGCGGGCCAGCCGGTCCAGGTCGGTGGTGTCGGCGACGAAGGGCTCGACCTCGCCGCCGATCTCGCCAGCGGCCTCCGCGAGGGCGACGGCCGAGCGGCTCGAGATCGCGACCTTGGCGCCTTCCCGAGCGAGCGCCGCAGCGATCCCGCGCCCGATTCCCCTGCTGGCGCCCATCACCAGAGCGACCTTGCCCTCCAGACCTAGATCCATGCCCCCAACCCTAGAAGGGATCGGCCCCGCCCAGGACGCTCAGAACCCCTTGCGCGGGTATCGTTCCTGTCGAGCGCCCGTAGCTCAGTGGTCAACGGGTCCTTTCGGGGGCCCAAAGAGCGTCGGTCTTTCAAGCCGAAGGTCGCCGGTTCGAATCCGGTCGGGCGCATGGGAAGCAGTTTTGGGGCAGGAAGTCGCCGGTCTTTCATCGCGCCCTAGCGCTCTTCTCGCACCTTGACCCCCTCGACGAACCAGACCTTGCGCCCGTCGGGGTAGGTTGCGGCTGGTCCGCCGTTGCGGTGACGCAGACCTTCGCGATACCACTTCTCGGTGCCGTTGACGTAGACGCAGGCCGGCGCACCCTCGCGGTGACGAACTCCGTTGACGTAGTACTTGACCGAGCCGTTGGCATGTTCGACGGCGGGACCGTCGTCGCGGTGCAGGCGGCCGTGGCGAAACCACTCCTGCCGCCCGCCCGGGAAAACTCGGGCCGGACCGTCGTCGCGGTGCAACTCACCTTCTGAGTCGCGCCACTCGATCACCCCGTCCACCCCGATCGCGCCCTCATCCTTTGCTTTCACAGGGGGTTCCTACCCCCGGAAAGCGATTCCAGGCGGGGGATCCGGGGCACCCTCACTACCCTGCGGCCATGGGCCTGCGGGCGTTGATCTGGACTTCCGCCGCCGGTCTCTCGATCTTCGTCGCGGTCGTCGCAACGCAGGGGATCGGGGGCACCGGCTTCGATCCCGCGAGCCAGCAGGTCTCCGAGTACGTACACACTTCGGCTGGCACGGCAATGACCTTCGGCTTTTTCGCCTGGGCGTGTTCGCTCCTGGCTTTGGCCGGCGTGACGATCGCACTCGCCAGGGGCGAGACGGTGAGCCGGCTCGCGTACCTGCAGGCCGGCGCCCTCGCTTGCGCCGGCGTCGGGGCAGTTCTCCTCGGCTGCTTCCCGACCGATCGCGGCGCCGAGATTCCGGGAGCGATAGTTCGCGACACCGCCACCGGGAAGGTCCATGACTTGGCGTCCGCGATGACCACCGCCGGCATTCTTCTGGCGGCGATCGTGAGCGCGGTGCGGTTCCACGGCTCGCTTCGAGCCCTTACGTTAGGGATCGTGGGGGTCGCGTGTTCCTCTACCGTCGTCTTCCTCCTGATCGGCGACCCTCTGCCCGGGGTCAGACAGCGGTTTCTTCTCGGCGCCGGCTGCCTTTGGCAGGCCGTCGTGCTCTGGGCTTCCTACCGGGTGCCGGCGTCTACTTCGCCTCGAAGCAGCTTGGATTCTCGATGCAGTACCAGTTGATCCCGGCGCAACCTCCCTGACAGCCTCGGAATTGACGTGGAGCCAGGCGTGCGGACTCGAGGTTGGCCAGGGCGATCCGGTCGGGGTTGCGGACGAATGGCTCCTCGGGCGGTAGCTCCGCGGTTTCGCGAGGGGCGGCGGCCGTCATGTGGACGCCCTCGAGGGAGACGTCGACGACGTACTGGCGTCCGGGCAGATCCGGTGGGTAGAGCTTCCGGAACGGGGGCAGCAACTGCCGCCGCGCCCGCGCTTTGACCAGGACGGTTTGGCCCACCAGCACCTTTGGCTGGGAGGCCTGCATGACCGCGTCGGGGATCGAGGCCATGTAGGGGCCGAAGAGGCCGACGATCAGGCCGGCGGCGACTTTGGTCTGTATGCCCGCTCCGATCAGGTCGCCGACGATCGCCGCGGCGGCGAGGGCGACGAAGACGCGAAAGACGAGGGCGCCGACGATGCGGTGGATGTACCACCAACGCGTGACCTCCTTCCAGCTGTGGGGGAAGGGGAAGGCCGGGTGCGCGTCGCGGCAGGGCCGGTAGCCGAGCTGGCCGCTTATCCGCGGCAGGATCACGTACCAGTCCACGAGGCTCGACGAGTAGACCCCCGTGGCAGCGATGGTCAGGCTCGCCAGGGCTGCGCGCGCGGTGTCGAACGTCGATCCCTCCGGGTGGGAGTCGACCAGGAGGGCGACGAGAGCGATCAACAGCGCAGGCCCCAGGCCACCCCAAGCGTTGTTGCTCATCACAGTGTCCAAGCGGGCACGGTGGGAAGGGATCTCCCCCTCCATCACGGAGACATCGTGCCGGTAGCGCGCCTCGAAGCAGCAAAAGAGCCCGAGCGAAACGGCGGCGCAGCAAAGCGCCACCAACGCAGCCCCGACGATCGCCGCGAGGACGATCAGCACTGAGAGCACGACCAACTGCCCGCGGACGTAAGGGATCGGGCTCATCGAGTCTGAACTCTATGGCTGGCGATCGAGGCATTCACCTGAAGGACTGGCCGCTCCGTGGGCGCGCCGGCCTCAACGTTCGCCCTGGTCGACCTTGTGGAGGACGAAGGTCGAGCGATCGCGGGGCGCCGTCGGTATCCGCGCAATGACCCCAGGGCGAAGGAGCCAAGGCCGATCCGCGTCTTCACCCGACTGCGGCCTGAGGCTGGGGGAGGTCCTGCCCCTGCGCCGCGAAGACTTCGACGGCGAAACCCTCCAAGTCCGCCGCACCGCTCACGAGGGCCAGATCCTCGAGGGAACGAAGACCGACCACGGCGAGCCCGACGCCGGCCGCGTCGTCCCCGCAACCCTCGCCTGGATGCTCGAAGCCCAGATCAACCTCAACGGCCCCGACTGCCAGCTCCTCTTCCCGACCCCTCGCGGCCGCCTCTGGCGCGAGCGCACCTTCTACCGCGACCTCTGGAAGCCGACCCAGGAAGCCTCTGGCCTAGACATCCGTCCCCATGAGTGCCGCCACAGCTACGTAACTCATCTACGAGCTGCTGGCGTTAACGATGCCGACCTAGCCGAGATCGCAGGCCATCAGGTAGCAACCATGTTGGCTAGGTATACCCATCCGACCAGTAGCAGTTTCGATCAGGTACGGAGTCAAATCAGATGATTTATGCCTACCTTAAATAACCGTTGCCGTGGTGAGATCCGCCGGTAAAAGACACCCTTGTTTCAAGGACCAGCGATACGCCCCGAGCTTGGAAATTGATACGTGAATTCTCATGGGTGCCGTGGCCTGGATCAAAACTACTGGCTCAGACAAATCAGTTTCTGAGTCTGTTGCAATTCGCTTCGCGCTCCTTTTGTCAGTAGCGCTTGGAACCGCGCGTCCCCCAGGATGGGTATGCCATTCACCCAAATACCTAAGTGCCCCTTTTGAGGCTGAGAACACCTCGTCAATCTCTTCTTGAACATCATCGACGTGCGGTAGGTACCTCGTCCGCCGATGCTTGGCCCGCGTCCCCGGGGGCTTCGCCAGGACAACTACAAAATCGTCATCAGCCCTATACCCGAACAACGTTCCGCCCGTCTCTCGAAAGCGCCGCCGGACAGCCTCTACAGCGATCAACTCTCTCGCCGCTGCGTCGATCCAGATCCGACTCATTTTGCGCACCAAGGGCATTGATCGAAGGGCTCAAGGAGCCCTTGCTCCCATCTCTTTCCTGAGGGTCGAAAGTTGACGACCGCCCAATCAAAGTCCAACGAGGGATAGCGAGTAATTGAAGTCGCGCGCACCGCGGCTCTTGCCACATTTGAGGCTAGCTCCATAGCGTCAAAGCCCGCACAGGAAGCCGCTGGATGGGAGCACCCATATGGCGTCACTCCCTCTTTAGGATTTTCTTCCTCGGGACGTGGAATGGACTCGTCGGCTAGGAAGCAGTCGATGCAGGGCTTCGGATCTCTTAAGATAACCACACGACCTCCATAACCCCCAAGGCTTAAACCGGCACTAACCAGTGGAACATCACTGTTTGCGCACTGGCGATGGAGGAGTCTCGTGACGTGATGGAGGCCGGTCGCGTCAATGACAACATCGGCCGCATCAACTAGGTCTCGAATTTCGTTGTCATCATCACCAACTGCCAGGCAGTGACCTCTAACCTCCGAATATGGATTTCGGCTTTTAGCCCATGCGGCAACAGCTGACGCCTTGAATTCGCCAGCGGCGCTAACCGATAGGACGTGGCGGACGGAGTTATTTAAATCGAAGCGATCTGGATCGACGACATCGATATGACCAACTCCCGCTTTAGCGAGCTCCCCAACCGCTGGCGCGCCTAGCGCGCCAGCTCCGACAACCAACGCCCAGCAGTCACTAAGTGCCGTCAGCTCAGGTACACGCAAATCGCGTGCGGATTTACTAAAGGCCTGACTCGAAACGATGTGCTCTTCATCAATCGATCCATCCTTCTTCAAAATGGCAAGAAAGAAAACCCATGCCCTACGTTGTTCGCCGCGGCGTGGACCTTCCTCTAGAAACGTTCTAGCGGTCCATAACTGGAGTCCAGTTTTGTTACGGCGTCCGCGCCCCGACCGCTGTTGATGCGGCTGCGACCGGAGCTTCAGCTCCTCAAAAGCATTAGCACACAGTTCAACAAGATCCCTTGGCCGTGGTGGCTCATCAAGTGCACGCCAAGTGTGGCGTCCTCTCTGGCGGTTAGAGCGTGCAACACCGAACGCCGTGCAGACTCGGTTAGGAGTACGTAATGGCTCTGCGCAAATCCCATCTATCCCATCGACGGTGAATGCATTAGGACTGAGCGGGAGGACGTCAAACGTGCCCTCGGTCGAGGCTAGGGACTGTTCCAGCATTGCGTCGAAGACGACAGCGGTTTTGTCCCCGGCCAAAAGGTACCCAGTGATTGGCTCCGGCATTGCTGCCTCACGGTCGGCGACGTTGCCGGCCTCAGAGGCCGCGATCAGACTTAAAACCTCTTGAACCACCAAGGCTGCTCTTTTATCTGGCGTCCACCAATGCGGCTGATCATCCGTGATGCAAAATCGTCCGGAGAATGGATTCTGATGTCTCTCGGTCGTTCCAATTGGGCCGCTCACGTCTGGTGGCAGGAACGGATAGGCCCGGGGAAACCGCACCGTAAGGGGAAGCGAGCCGTCGGGCTCTACCTCTAATTTCAGAACCAGCCTTTCTTCCTCATCGGGAAGACGCTCCACCGGACCTATCTCGGCTAGGTAGGTAAGCTCTAATTCAAATCGCTCCGGGTCGAGCTCCCACCAAGTCTGATCATCCCCACTCAACGCGAGGCGCCCGCTGGGGTTGCTTTTGAGTTCCTGGTATCGGCGGCGGTGGGGTGAAAGGTCCTTCATTGCGCTGTGGACCTGGAAAGTCACGCCCGAAAAGCTCTCGCCATAGTCTGCGGCTCTCATTAAGGTCGCCCGAGCTGAGCGCAGCCTGAGCGGTATACGCCGCCTCGTCAACAACTTTGCGAAAGTCCTGATAGGCAGAAGCGTCCCATCGATCAGCCAAGTTCTCTGATGGAAGGACTGGATTCAAAACTGGGGGCGGCTGGTCGGGATGCTCGGCGAGCTTGCTCGCTAGCCCCAAGAAGGTATCCGTAACTCGCTCGGCATCATTATCGAAGTACGCGAGGCATTCGCTGATTAGCACTTGCAAGACGATCGACTTGATCGCCTGCCGAGCGGTCTGATTATGGTCTCTCCAGCGCTTAAGCATCTGGACCGTCCGGGCAAACTCCGGCCCAAGGCTTTGGCACCACTCGGTGTACTCGGCGGGTGCGGACTCACGCCACCCTTTTCCAGGAAGGGGAATCTCGATGGGCGCAGGTCCATCGCACCTTCGACCGGGGACGATATCTACGTGGAAGCCACCACCGTTCTCCTCGGCATATCGAATGCGAACACATGGGCGCGATCCGTCTCGGTCGATCATCCCTTTGTAGGTGCCATGTTCTTTGAGTGCCTGCTCCATCGTCTGAATTGCGTTCTCAGGCGAATCGTGTGGAAGTGCACTCAGAGCGACAAGATCGACGTCATATTCTCCACCTTGGCGCTCCGGATCAGGTCTTACAGCAGTGCCATTGGGGAAAGAACCTTGCAAGAAGATGTCGTCGCCAACCTTCAAGCCGAAGTGCTCTGCGAGGAATCCACCCAGAGTGTTTGCTGCGCTCTGAATACGATCCGTTTGGGTCTTTCCAAGGACGAGCTTCTCGTAGAAGGTCTCAAAATCTTCAGGGAGCTTCACGCATCTCCTCTCGCTGTGGAGCAGTCATGATTTGCAATTCCGAAAGTAGACGAGGACGCGGGGTAGCAAGAACAGCGAGAGTTGGCATCGCACGTCGAAGAGAAATCGCTCTCGCACAGAGGAAAGATCTGGATGGATCTCCCCGTCTGGTGCAGGCAGACCTGGATCTCGCCCGGGTTGAGCCCAAGCCTGTTGCAGGAGTGCCGCCGTCTCTGCCTTCGTTTCACGGACTAGCCGGCAATAGGACCTACCGATTGACTTTCCCTCACTGGCAGCCCAGCCTTCGTAGAAGTCGATTTTTTCTTGTAGGTCGTGAAACTCGTTGATGAGCTGATATTCGGCCTCTTGAGTGTTCGGGCGCCGCCTAACGCGATAAAGCTGCTCCCGCCAGCCCATGGCAGCGCGATACGCCTCACTGAATAGGCTGCGCTGCCGCTCTAGTTGACCGGTGAGGAGCAGGCCGAAGGCCCGCAATAGAAGGGCGGCGATCGAAACGACGCCGGCAACTATCGCCGCATCAAGCTTTGCGTCGCCTTCCCCAATACCGAGGAGAGCGGCTGGCTCAATGGGGATGCTGGTGCTGGCGAAGGGTAGAAGCAGAAAAGAGTGTGGGCAGGTCAAGGTACGCGCCGGGTTCAAGAGCGGTTAAGTCTATCGGGGGGTTTGATCTGGCTAGGCGACTACGATTTCGGGCTATGCCGATAGTTGACGAGGCTCTCATTGCCGAGGCCGGGCGTCGCCTGGCTGCGGCTGCCCCTGACTCCCAGGTGATTTTGTTCGGCTCCCACGCGCGTGGAGAGGCCACTCCGCGAAGCGATGTCGATTTCCTGGTGGTGGAGCCGGAGGTCGCTAACGAGGCTGAGGAGTCGATTCGCCTTCATCGCACCTTGCGCGATTTGCGGCTGCCGGCGGATGTCATCGTCGTCAGTCGCGAATACGCGGACCGGTGGCGAGAGGTAAAGGGCGGCGTTGTTCACGCGGCTATGTCGCAGGGCCGGGTGCTGGCGGGATGAGTTCCGCGCCGGATTTGCCTGGCGATCTCCTCGCGCTCGCGCGTGAGGATCTTGTGGCTGCGGAGGCACTGGATAGAGCGGAGCGAGTGTCAGATGCGCCGGTTGGGTTCCATGCCCAACAGGCCGTCGAGAAGGCACTGAAGGCGGTGATTGCGAATCGGGATCAGGACTTCCCCTTCACTCACGATCTCGGCCTTCTCATGCAGCTCTGCCAGGACGCCGGGCTAGAGTTGCCCGTTGATCTCGTCGACGCTGATCGCCTCACCCCTTACGCGGCGGCTGTTCGGTACGGCCTTGGCGACCCAGGGGCAGTCGCTACCACCGACGCTCTGAAATGGGCTGCGCTCGCCATCGAATGGGCCGAAAACCAGCTTCATTCAGGCTCCTAGTCTCATCCCGGTCACATCGCCACCACAATCCGGCTTCTCGTGCGGAGGCCCCCTTTCCTTTCAAGCCCCAAGTCGCTTCCACGTCCTCAGGTAGGCGAGAAGAGTGATGCCGCTGAGGGTCTAGCGAGTTGCAGAATGCTGGCGGAGCCTGGGTAAGTGGATGACTAGCTGAGCTGCTCGATAGAGGGATGCATCGGTTTCGGTGCTGGGCAGCCGGAGCCGGAGGACAGTGGGGCCCCGGCCCAGGACTCGAGGAGAGGTCAAGGAAAGGCGTGCTTTCAGAGGCCTCCATTGCTTACGAACACAGGGAGTACATCGTCTGGTTCTCCAAGCTATGCGGGCGTTGAGGCCGACCAGTGGGGGTCCAATCCTGAGAACTAGGTGCCAGCGTCCTTTGCGAACGGTTCGCTTGAGAAGCGTCACCAGGGTGCGGGTGCTTTGGAGTGAGCGTGCTGGACTCACGAGAATGGAATTCGAGGAGCGCGCTTCGGTAGTACCGCCGCTATTGCTGGCGATCGACACGCAGGCAATTTGATGGCCCAGCGTGGTCGGCGGGATCTGCATCCTCGGAGAACTACCGCTCAATACGACTTCGTTGCTCTGTAGGTCGACGAAAGCGGTCTGCAGCGTGGGATTGCCGGTCCACCTTGCGCCGACACAATCGATTGACTCGTTAACGTTGGATCTACCCGATAAAAGCGGGAAGTTTTCAGCTTCGGGGGCTCGTGGCGGGTTCTGGTTGCCACTCAACCAAGCATTGATTTCTGGAGTCGTTAGGTCCGGCCCGCCGCTTGGCGCTCCCACTCGACATTCTCCCTTCACGACGCTATGCGTAGCTACGAGGATCGCGGGACTGTTGAAAACTAAACCTGCCCCGCTATCCCCACCACAAGGGGACCCTGATGGAGACTCTTGGCAGGCGAACGATGGTAGTCCTTGCCCCAGGACACAACGCCACTGAGACAAGGTAATTAAAGACAGCGAATGCTCTTGAAGGCTCGGCGTATCTGGTGCAGTCCGTCCCCAGCCAATCAGCGTGACGAGGGCACTCACGGCAGGGGTGGAGCCTACGCCTCCTACTGGGATCGACCCTACCGCCGAGTTGCTGAAGTCGAACGGTGGATCTACTTCGAGGACTGCAAGATCATGATTGAAGGTATTCGCGACGTAGTCGGGATGCCGCCGCACGCCAATAGCTTCGCGGACCTGTTCCTGCTGCTGGCCATTTGGGACGAGGTTGGTTACCCCTGCGCGGATTACATAGGTATCCCAAGGAGCAGTACCGCGGAACGTGCAATGCGCGGCAGTCAGCACATGGATGGGGTCGAGGATCGAGCCGCTGCAACTCCCGGCTGCTGCCGAGCCCTCCGAACTCATGGTGATCTGTACTGACCATGGGGCGTCGCTGGGGTTGTCGACGGGCGTCCCTCCGAGTGATTGAGAGACCGCGCTACTCCCGGCCGCTGCCGAACAGATAGAAACGAAACCGATTCCTACGCAGATGGCGGCCAGTCCGCGAGCGATCATGTCGGAGCCAAGTATCACTAGCCAGCATCCTAAACGCCGCTGAATGCTTAGCCGCATGGTGTAAAGCCTCAAGAGGCGGAGGGCGATGGGACTCGGAGGGGCACGTCCTGCGCTATGTCGGGCAGCCAGCGAATCGTGAGCCTGACCGTTTTCGGGGCTCAGCGCATCCTCGACCGGGAGGGCGGCTCGCCGTTGCTCGACCTAGTGTTCGGTCTGATGTAAGAACTCGTGCCCGTGGTGGGCTGCCCAGTCGTCAACGAGACGTCCGAACTCGGCGTGGGTGTAGTCGATGACGTAAGCGTTGCGGATGGGGTCCATGGGCAGACGCAATTCCCCGTAGAGATTCCAATGGACGCCGTTTGCAGGCTGGCGCCGGATGTAGATAGCGATCCAGGCGAATCCCTGCCATACGAACTTGAGTTCGGTAGGGCCGATCTTGCAAACCGCGCGCATCCTGGGCGCTCGCCGGGGCTCCCCTTTGGCCATAGCTAGAACTGGAGTGACGAAGGGCCTGGCTGCTACGAGGTTGGGAGGAGCCCAACCCTCCTCCCTGACGAGGCGGTCGATCTCCTCCTCGTCGACAGCAACGATCGTGCATCGCGGCGAGGAAGCTTTGACTTCCTCGGCCCTGCGGGCGCCAGTGATGTCGACGAGTCGGCCATCCGGCCGCCGCGCGCAAATGTGATTGCAGGTGCCATCGTCCGCATTGATCGCGACCAGTTCCCAGCCGGTGCGAGCAACGATCGCAAGAGCGAGTCCATGGCACTGCCCCAGACGGAAGGCGGCCGACGAGCGTTCGTCAACAACCCCTTCCTCCACCAGGTAGAGCGTCTGCGACGGGCCCTGCAGCTCGATCGTTCGGGGACTCACATCAAGCTCCCTGGATTCCGGTCTTCGCGATCTGTGCGGCACGGCAAAAGAGAAGGGCCTGGACGAGCCCCAGCGCTTGCGCCGACTGCCGAGCGGCCTCGGTGCCCCAGGAGGGGGAAGCGAGACTCTCCGTCATTCCGGTGGCGGCGCCCGAGAGCCCCTCGAGCCAGGAATCGAAATCGGCGTCGGCGCCAAAGCCCTCTTGTTCGGGCCACTCCGCCGCCCGTGCGAGGCGCCAACCGGTCCCATCCTGGGCGAGAAGGAGAAGGTCGCGGTCTTCGCCGTCGACGAGCATCTCGACCGCTGCTCGCGCAAGTGACCAGCGGTTGGTAGCGGTTCCAGCGGCTGCTGCGAGCCAGGCCAGGCGACAGGCGGCGGCCAGGCGTGGGCTCTCTACCGCCTCCGGCCCGCCGTCGAGCAGGGAGGAATCCACTACCGCCGCCAGCAACTCTGCGGCCGGGCCGCGGGCGTGGCCGGCGAGATCGATCACCCGGTCCGGGGCCTCGCCTAGCTGACTCTCGGCGTTGTCCAGGACGCGCGTTCCTGCGTCGACGTGCTGCGGCTGGATCGGCATCGTCCAGTCGCAGCGGCGATCGCCCGGCCAGCGCGGATCTCCAGCCGGCCCCACGGCGCCGGCTATCCACGGCACCGCTTCCCCCCACCCGGTTCCCGGCGCCTGGTCCAGCAGGACCAGAGCCCCGAGCAGCGCCTGGCCGGTTTCAATCGCCGCCATCTCGCTTGCGGCCCCACCGGCCGGCGCGGCTACGACGAGTGACAGCCAGGGCCATGATTCCGCCTCGGCCAAGGCATCGAGGCGCTCTTGGCCGACTCCGGGGTCTTCCTTCCCATCCAGGTAATGCTCGGTCCACCAGGAATCTCCGCTGAAGCGGAACCCCGCCAAGCCGTGACGGCGGGCAAGGTCGGCGGCCGCATCGTCGATGGAGGGATCGAGATGTCCGGTGATCGCGTGCTCGCCGAGGGTCAGCGCCGCCGCCGCGCCATCGGCATCCCTCTCTGAGCTGAAAATGCCTCCTAAGGCAAGTGCCGCAACCCCCCAGCCCGCACGCGCCTCAGTCATCTGTCCTTCCCTATCCCCAGTAGCTTGTTACTGCACATGGTCGAATTGAGTAATGGGGTTGACGGTAGCAATGGCGGCGAGGTCGAGAGCGAGGCAGAACGCTGGCTCCGCGAGAGTCGCAGCGAACTGGCAGAGCTCCTGTTAGGAGAGCAGCGCGATGACGAGGCAGTCTTCCAACGTTGGCTCGAGCAGCACCCTGCCTTCGTTCCGGGTGCCCGCGGCGCGGGTGGCAATTCAGGCCACGATCCCTGGCCGGGAGCCCTCATCACGCAGCCCAGACTGACCGGGATCATTGGCAAGGTTCCTGACTTCTGTTGGCTTGCTACCGACAGCGCTGAGTTGACTGCCGTCTTCGTCGAGATTGAGACGCCAGCAAAGCGATGGCAGCAGCGGGAGAAGGCGGTTCAGAGCGCCGAGCTGACCCAGGCCCTTGAGCAGATCAACGCCTGGAGAGCTTGGTTCAATAGGCCTCAAAACCAGAGTGTTTTTCTAGACGACTACCTGGTTCCCGACCTTCTCACCAGCCGACAATTCTCCCAGCGGTACATCTTGGTTCATGGCTCGCGCTCCGAGTACGCCAGCGACGTGGAGCGGGAGAGGCAGAGGGCGTCCAGCATTCGCGGGGCCGACTTCGAAGCCATGTCCTTCGATCGTCTGCTCGGCCTTGCCTCGACCTGGGCCTCGCGCTTCGCCTGCGTTCATCGCGAGGGTTCGGAGTTCCGCGCGGTCGCGGTGCCGCCCATCTGGAAGCCAGGGCTGGTTAACCCAGACGGTGTGCAACGCACTAGCGGCTATGAGGATGTGCTGGTCGAGAGCGGTATGCCAGAGAACCGGCGCGAGGCGGTTCTCGCCGAACTGGAGGAGATCCGGTCCAGGGAGACGAGCCCACCTCGCTACTTCCCATGAATAGGGTACCGTCGAGTTCAATGGAGGCGGGGGAGCACCTTCAAGACACGAATGATCCGCTGGGAGGGCTTGGAAGCGAGTGTGTCGCTCTGTATGAGGTGATCCCAGCCGATGGTTCGGCGATCAGCAACAAAGCGGCGCGTGAGGCTCTCGGCTGGGAGAGCGAGCCGTACTTCTCGGTCCGCGACCGGCTTGAAGACGCCGGATTTATCCTCCGCGGCCGTGGCCGGGGAGGCACCGTGCGGCGCATCCCGGAAAAGGCACCGGCAGAGCCAGGAGACGCTGAGGTTGAGGCCGCAACGGTGGATGAGGCTGCCGACGCGCTCGCGGATTCCTTCCGGCGCGAGCACGATTTGTACGACCCGATGCGAGAGGTGATCGAGTCCAAGTGGGCGAGGGACCGCCGCGCTACCCCGATTGCGGTGGAGGTAACGGCCCACGGAGGGAGCCGGCCGACTGGTATTTGGGCTCGTCCCGACATCACGAGCGTCGAGGTCCGAGTGTTTGCTCATGTTCCGGGCAAGCACCTCGAGGTTGTCACGTTCGAGGTAAAGCCGAGTGATGCAATAACGGTGCAGGCGGTCTATGAGGCTCTCGCCCATAGGCGTGCCGCTACCCGTTCGTATGTACTGCTCCACGTCCCGGCTGACCAGCGTCAGGATCTCGAATCGGCCGTGACGGAGCTTTCTGAGGTGGCGAGGGCGCACGGCATCGGTGTCATTACCGCCGAAGACCCAGCTGACTACGAGACGTGGGAAGAACGCGAGGTCGCCGATCGGGTCGAGCCCGATCCGGAGCGCCTCGACAGATTCATCGGTCGGCAAATGAGCGAGACGTCGCGAACGGCTATCGGCATCCAATTGCGCTGAGGCCGAGTGACTGAGCTTCGCTCAGTTTGGAGTCGCATCTTGGTCGCATTGCCACCTCGAACCCACTGTCAGCGCGGAGGACCCTCCTCCTTTCAAGCCGAAGGTCGGCAGGGCGGGATCGTCTGCCAGTAGCCGGGTTCGACGGGGCCTATGCTGCGGACATGGCGCTTCAGCGGATGGACAACGTTCTCATCGTCGTCGAGGACCTCGAGGTGGCTAAGGGGTTCTTTGCCGAGCTGGGGATGGAGTTGGAGGGGGAGACGCAGGTCGAGGGGGCTTGGGCGGACAAGGTTGTTGGGCTCGAGGGGGTTCGGGCCGACATCGCGATGATGCGGACTCCGGACGGGCACGGGCGGGTGGAGCTGTCGAAATTCCACACGCCGGCGGCGGTCAGGGTTGGGCCGGAAGATGTGCCGGCGAACGCGCTGGGGATGCGCCGGATCATGTTCGCCGTCGACGACCTCGACGACGACGTCGCCCGCCTGCGCGAGCACGGTGCCGAGCTCGTCGACGAGATCGCGCAGTACGAGGACTCCTACCGGCTCTGCTTCGTGCGCGGTCCCGAGGGCATCGTCATCGGGCTGGCCGAACAGCTCGGCTAACTTCGCAGCCCGCCTTTATGTACTCCTCTGTTTGTGGCTTTGGATGTCGGATCAACGTCCAAATTCGCTGAAAGTCCCCCTGCAAATGAGGTAACTCCACGCGGGGGACGTTGAATGGTCGCCGCTGTTTTGCCTATCCTCCTGCAGCTCTTGCGTTTTCCAATGTCAACCGGTGGGTAGGAGGATTCCTTTGGGCTCTTCAAATTCGTTGTGGGGCCCGAAGCTGAATCGGCGGGCGCTCGGCACTCTGGTCGTGGTCCTGCTGGCGCTGGCGGTTCCCGCACTCGCGTTGGCAGCCCTCAAGGACAAGTCTTCGGCTCCCAAGGAGAGCGGATCGAGCTCGGCCACCAGCTGCCTCGGCCTCGAGATCACGATTCGCGGCACCAGCGGCGACGACCGTCTGCGCGGCACGCCCGACACCGACGCCATCGCCGGTCTCGGCGGCGACGACCGAATCATCGGCGGCGGCGGCATCGACGTCATCTGCGGTGGCGACGGGGACGACTTCATCACCACCGGCAGAGGCCCGGACAAGATCCACGGCGGCCCGGGAGACGACAAAGTCGTCTCGAGGAAAGGCCCCGACATGGACTACGGGCTGCAGGGGAACGACCTTCTCAACGGCGGCCCCGGCTTCGACGCCTGCCTCGGCGGCAGCGGCGATGACCTCGAACGACGGTGCGAGCAGGTGGCGCCGGCGCTGGAGAAAGGCAAAGAAGGCAAATGCGTCGGCAAAGGCGCCGACAAAGGCAAATGCCAGAACCGCGCTCCGGGCGCGGTGGGTGACGTCGCCACCACCGACGAGGACACCGCGAAAGCGATCGCCGTCCTCGCCAACGACACCGACGCCGACGGCGACCCCCTCACCGTCACCTCCGTCGACACGACCGGCACCAAAGGCACGGTGACGATCACCGGCGGCGGCAGCGGGGTCAGCTTCGACCCGAGCGGCAAATTCGACGCGCTGCAGGTGGGCCAGACCGCCAGCGACTCGTTCGCCTACACGATCAGCGACGGGCAGGACGGGACCTCCACCGCGACCGTCGCGGTCACCATCACCGGCGTCGACGACGCTCCCAAAGCCGTCGCCGACAGCGCCGAAGCGAAAGAAAACGACTCCTCCGTGCACGTCGACGTCCTCGCCAACGACACCGACGTCGACGGCGGGCCGAAGGCGGTGCAGTCGGCAAGCGACGGCGCCCACGGCACGGTCACCGTCAGCGCCGAAGGAAAAGGCGTCGACTACGCGCCCGAGGCCAACTACTGCGGCCCCGACAGCTTCACCTACACGCTGAACGGCGGCTCGAAAGCCACCGTCTCGGTCGAGATCGAATGCATGGACGACGCGCCCCTGGCCGTCGACGACTCGGCGACGGTCCAGGAGGACGATGCCGGATCGGCGATCGACGTCCTCACCAACGACACCGACACCGACGGCGGACCGAAGGAAGTCAAATCGGTGACGCAGCCGGCCAACGGCACGGCGACGATCACCGGCGGCGGCAGCGGGGTCAGCTACGCACCCGACGCCAACTACTGCAACGAACCGCCGGGGACCACGCTCGACACCTTCACCTACACGCTCAACGCCGGCTCCCACACCTCGGCCACGACGGCGAGCGTGACGGTCAAAGTCAACTGCGTCGACGACGCGCCGGTCGCGGTCAACGACACGAAAACCGTGGCTGAGGACTCGAGCGCCAGCGCGATCGACGTGCTCGCCAACGACACCGACATCGATGGCGGGTCGAAAACGATCGAATCGGTGACCCAGCCCGCGAACGGCACCGTCGTCATCACCGGCGGCGGCACCGGGCTCACCTACGAACCGGACGCCGACTACTGCAACGACCCCCCGGGGACGGCCCCCGACACCTTCGAATACACCCTCAACGGCGGCGCGAAAGGGACTGTCGCGGTCAAAGTCACCTGCGCCGACGACGCGCCGGTCGCGGTCAACGACACGAAAACCGTGGCTGAGGACGCCAGCGCCAGCGCGATCGACGTCCTCGCCAACGACACCGACATCGACGGCGGCACCAAGACGATCGAATCGGTGACGCAGCCGGCCAACGGCACGGTGACGATCACCAACAGTGGCGCTGACCTCACCTACGAACCGGACGCCGACTACTGCAACGACCCCCCGGGGACGACCCCGGACACCTTCACCTACACCCTGAACAGCGGCTCGACGGCCACCGTCTCGGTCAAAGTCACCTGCGCAGACGACGCGCCGACGGCGGTCAACGACAGCGACTCGGTCGAAGAGGACTCGGGCGCCACGGCGATCGACGTCCTCGCCAACGACACCGACATCGACGGCGGCACCAAATCGATCGAATCGGTGACCCAGCCCGCGAACGGCACCGTCGCGATCACCGGCGGCGGCACGGGTCTCACCTACGCACCCGACGCCGACTACTGCGACGAAGCCAACGACGACACCTTCACCTACACGCTGAACGGCGGCTCCACCGCCACCGTCTCGGTCGAAGTCGAATGCGTCGAGGACGTCCCCGGGGCCGTGAACGACTCGACCAGCGTCGAAGAGGACTCCGGCGCCAACGCGATCGACGTGCTCGCCAACGACACCGACCCTGACGGCGGCAGCAAAGAAATCGAATCGGTGACCCAGCCGGCCAACGGCACCGTCGCCATCACCGGCGGCGGCACGGGTCTCACCTACACGCCCGACGCCGACTACTGCGACGAAGCCAACGACGACACCTTCACCTACACGCTGAACGGCGGCTCCACCGCCACGGTCTCGGTCGAAGTCGAATGCGTCGAGGACGACCCGGTCGCGGTCAACGACACGAAAACGGTTGAAGAGGACTCCGGCGCCAGCGCGATCGACGTCCTCGCCAACGACACCGACGTGGACGGCGGCACCAAATCGATCGAATCGGTGACCCAGCCCACCAACGGCACCGTCGTCATCACCGGCGGCGGCACCGGCCTCACCTACGAGCCCGACGCCGACTACTGCAACGAACCGCCTGGGACCACCCCCGACACCTTCGAATACACCCTCAACGGCGGCTCCACCGCGACCGTCTCGGTCAAAGTCGAATGCCTTGACGACTCACCGGTCGCGGTCGACGACGAAGACTCGGTTGAAGAGGACTCCGGCGCCAGCGCGATCGACGTCCTCGCCAACGACACCGACATCGACGGCGGTTCGAAATCGATCGAATCGGTGACCCAGCCCACCAACGGCACCGTCGTCATCACCGGCGGCGGCACCGGGCTCACCTACGAGCCCGACGCCGACTACTGCGACGAAGCCGAAGACGACAGCTTCGAATACACCCTCAACGGCGGCTCCACCGCGACCGTCTCGATCGAAGTCGAATGCGTGATCGATCCTCCGACCGCGGTCAACGACAGCGACACGGTCGAAGAGGACTCCGGCGCCACGGCGATCGACGTCCTCGCCAACGACACCAATCCCGACAACGGCACCAAGACGATCGAATCGGTGACCCAGCCCGCGAACGGCACCGTCGTCATCACCGGCGGCGGCACCGGCCTCACCTACGAGCCGGACGCCAACTACTGCAACGAACCGCCTGGGACGACCCCGGACACCTTCACCTACGAAATCACCGGTGGCTCCGAAGCCACGGTCTCGGTCAAAGTCGAATGCGTCAACGACCCGCCGACCGATCTCGCCCTCTCTCCCTCCTCGCTGAAAGAGAACGAACCGGCCGGCACCGAGGTCGGCAGCTTCACGACGACCGATCCTGATCCGGGCGACACGTTCACCTACAGCCTGGTCACCGGCGAAGGCGACGCCGACAACGGCAGCTTCGAAATCTCCGGCGACAAACTGAAAGCCAAAGCCAGCCTCAACTTCGAGGCCGACTCGAGCTATTCCGTCCGCGTCCGCACCACCGACAGCGGCGGCGAAACCTTCGAGAAACAGGTGACGATCACCGTCACCGACGCCAACGACCCGCCGACCAACCTGGCGCTCTCGAATAACGAAATCAACGAGAACGAACCGGCCGGCACCGAGGTCGGTGCCCTCTCGACCACCGACGAGGACGTCGCCGACACCTTCACCTACAGCCTGGTCACCGGCGAAGGCGACGCCGACAACGGCAGCTTCGAAATCTCCGGCAACAAACTGAAAGCCAAAGCCAGCTTCAACTTCGAGGCCGACTCGAGCTACTCCGTCCGCGTCCGCACCACCGACAGCGGCGGCAAAACCTTCGAGAAACAGCTGACGATCACGGTCATTGACGTCAACGATCCGCCGACCACCGTCGCCGACAGCTACACGGGCGCGGTCGGCAACACGACCGCCGTTCTCGGCAACGTCGTCTCGGAGCCGAACGTGACCCTGAGCGGGATGAGCGGCAACGTGCCGAGCGCCAACGACAGCGACGAGGACGCCGGTGACACGATCAGCGTCGTCGCCGAGACCGTCTCCAGCACCGGCGGCGGCAGCGTCACGATCGACGCCGACGGGACCTTCACCTACAAACCCGGCGTCGGCGACAAGAACCAGACCGACAGCTTCTCCTACAAAGTCACCGACGGCGAAGCGACGACCAGCGGCACGGTCTCGGTCGGGATCGAAAACACCCTCGTCTGGTACGTCGACGGCGGCGCCGCCTCCGAAGGCGACGGCCGCTCGGCGACCCCCTACAAAGTCCTCTCCGGCATCAACGGCGCCGGTGGCGCCGGCGACGCCGACGGCTCGTCCGACTACGTCTTCCTCTACGGCTCCAACACCTACTCCGGCGGCCTGCCGCTGGAGACGAGCCAGAAACTGATCGGCTCGCCGCACGGCCTCAGCGTGCCCAACCACCCGAACCTTGTGGCGGCCAGCGGCACCAACCCGGTCGTCACCAACGCCGCCGGCGACGCGATCGCGCTCGCCAGCGGCTCCGAAGTCCAGCGGACGAACGCGGCCAACGCCAGTGGCGTCGGCATCCGCGGCACCGCGATCACCACCGCCACCGTCGGCTCGAACACCGTCGTCAGCAACAACAGCGGCGGCGGCATCGCCCTCAGCGGCGCGGCGGGCGGCGAAATCTCGATCGGCTCGACGATCGAAAACCAGAACGGCAGCGTCGTCTCGATCGCCAACCGCAGCAGCGGCACGGTGACCCTCAGCGGCAACATCACCTCGGCCAACGGCGGCGTCTCGGCGACCAGCAACACCGGCGCCAACATCGCCTACACCGGCACGCTCAACCTCACTCGCTCCAGCGGCGAAACCTTCGCGGCCACCGGCGGTGGCAGCGTCAAAGCAACCGGCTCGGGCAACAAAGCCACGACCACGAGCGCGACCGCGGTCCGGGTCACCGGCACCACGATCGCCAGCGGCGGCGTCAACTTCCAGAGCGTCAGCTCGACCGGCGCCACCAACGGCATCGTCCTGGAAAACACCGGCTCGACCGCCGGTCTGACGGTCAGCGGCACCGGCAGCGCCGGCACCGGCGGCACGATCACCACCTCGACCGGCCCCGGCATCCTGCTCAACAGCACCTCCGGCGTCAGCCTCACCAACGTCAAAGTCACCAGCGGCGGCGACGACGGCATCCGCGGCAGCAACGTCAGCGGCCTGACGCTGGCGAGCTCGGAAGTGAGCGGCAACGGCAACGCCGTGACCGAGAGCGGGCTCGACCTCGTCAACCTGACCGGCACCGTCAGCCTCAGCAAAACGACGGTCGCCGCCAGCGCCTACCGCAACGTCTCGGTGGTCAACGAATCGGGCACCGTCAGCGCAACCGTCTCCGAAGGGACCTACTCGAACACCAACAACTCGGTGGTGGGCGACGACGCGATCTTCTTCGAAGGCACCAACACCGGCACGATCGGCCTCACGGTCGAAAACGCGACCTTCACCAACAACGGCGGCGACCACGTCCAGGTCACCACCGACGCCGCCAACACGGTGACCGAGAACGTCACGGTCAAAGGCAACACGATGTCGAACACCGTCGGCCAGCCCGGCGGCGCGGTGACGCTCAACCCGGGCGGCAACGCGACGATGGAGGCTTCGGTGCTCAACAACGGGATCACCGGCGCCCGCGTCGAGGGCATCACCGTCGACACCCCGGGCAGCCAGTCCTCGGCCCAGCCCGCCCAGGTCGACGTGACGATCAGCGGCAACACGATCGGCAACACCGGCGTCAACCTCTCCGGCTCCTCGAGCGGCAACGGCATCGGCGTCCGCTCCAACGGCGCTGCCAGCGTCGACGCCCTCGTCACCAACAACAACGTCTCCCAGTACGCCAACACCTCGGGCCTCGAACTGCTCCAGAACGACGGCTCGGGCAGCCTCAACGCAACCGTGCGGGGCAACACGATCACCAAACCGGGCACGGTCGCCGAACCCGAACCGCTGCAGTTCGGGATCCGCGCGGTGATCGGCAGCCTCGCGGGGGACAAAGGCACCAACTGCCTCGACATCGGCGGCGCCGGAGCCCTGGCCAACAACCTCACCGGCTCGGCCAGCCCCGAAAACCCGAACTTGCGCCTCTCGATGAACGGCGAAGCGACCCTGCAGCTGCCCGGCTACGGCGGCAGCGCTCACGACAACGCCGCCGTCCAGACCTACCTGGCGGGTCGGAACACCGCCCCCAACGGGGTCAAAGCGACCCAGTTCGACGCGACCTCCAACTACACGACGGCGGCGTCCTGTGCCCTTCCATAAAAGACCCTTTTCTGAAAGTTCGCTTTCCCTTAACAAATCAGCTCTCTTCAATAAATAGGTTCTTTTCTAATGGCTGAGCCGTTCATAGGAGAGCTGCGGTTGATGAGCTTCAACTTCCCGCCCAAGGGCTGGGCGGAATGCAACGGGCAGCTGATGCCGATCCCCCAGAACCAGCCGCTGTTCTCGCTGTTCGGGACGATGTACGGGGGCGACGGACGGGTCAACTTCGGCCTGCCGGACCTGCGCAGCCGCGTCCCCTTCCACGTCGGCACCGGCTACAGCCAGGGCCAGAGGGTCGGCGAGGAGTTCCACACCCTGACCCAGAGCGAGATGCCGGCCCACAACCACATCGTCCAGGCCTCCCAGCAGCAGGGCAGCCAGGCCGCCCCGGTGATCCTCGCCGCCAGCGACAACACCTACCGCACCGCCGACAACCTGACGATCATCAACCCGCAGACCCTGAGCAGCGTCGGCGGCTCCCAGGCGCACGAGAACCGCCCGCCGTTCACCGTCCTCAACTGGTGCGTCGCGCTCCAGGGAATCTTCCCGAGCAGGAACTAGAGATGGCGCAACCTTACGTCGGTGAGATCAGGATGTTCGGCGGGACCTTCGCCCCCGCGGGGTGGGGATTCTGCAAGGGCCAGCTGATCCCGATCGCCGAATACGAGACGCTCTTCAACCTGATCGGCACCACCTACGGCGGCGACGGTCAGGAGACCTTCGCCCTCCCCGACCTGCAGGGCCGGATCGCGGTCCACCAGGGGAAAGGGCCGGGCATCACCCAGGACTACACGATCGGCGAGGTGGGCGGCGTCGAAGAAGTGACGCTGACGAGGGAACAGATGCCCACCCACAGCCACGGGATGCTCGCCTCCCAGGGGCCGGGCAACAGCAACACCCCGCAGGGCAACGTGATCGGGTCGCCGCCCGCCGTCACCCTCTTCAAACGTGAAGCCCCGGACCGGAATCTGGCGCCGACGATGGTGCTGCCGGTTGGCAACTCGCAACCGCACGAAAACAAGATGCCCTACCTGACGATCACCTACATCATCTCCTTCTTCGGGATCTACCCCTCACCCACCTGATGGCCGACCCCTTCATCGCAGAGATCCGCGTCTTCGGCTTCAACTTCCCGCCCAAGGGCTGGGCGGAATGCAACGGGCAGCTGATGCCGATCTCCCAGAACACCGCTCTCTTCTCGCTGCTCGGGACCAACTTCGGGGGCGACGGCAAGGTCACCTTCGGGCTGCCCAACTTCCAGGGCGCGGCCGCGGTCGGGCAAGGCCAGGGCTCCGGCCTCGCCGAACGCTACGTCGGCGAGGAAGGGGGCGCTCCCAACGTCACCCTCCTGCAGAACGAAATTCCGACCCACACCCACCAGGCGCTGGGCACCAACGAACCGGCCGAAGTGCAGGCGCCGGCACCCGACCGGGCGCTGGCCCGCTCGACGCCCGGCTTCGCCTACCAGTCCAACTCGACGAGCAACCTGGTCCAGATGAACTTCCAGTCGACCACGATCGTCGGCAACAGCAATCCCCACAACAACATGCCGCCGTCGATGCCGCTCCTCTTCTGCATCGCTCTCCAGGGCGTCTACCCACCGCGTGAATAACCAGGTGATCCCGGATGCCGAATGAGCCATTCATAGGAGAGCTGCGACCGATGAGCTTCGACTTCCCGCCGAAGGGTTGGGCGCAGTGCAACGGGCAGCTGCTGCAGGTCAGCCAGTTCCAAAACCTGTTCGGGCTGCTGGGAACGTTCTACGGCGGCGACGGCAAGACCACCTTCGGGCTGCCGGACCTGCGCAGCCGCGCTCCGATCGGATACCACCCGGCCTACCCGATGGGATCGAAAATAGGCCGCGAGTTCCACACCCTGACGCAGCAGGAGATGCCGGCCCACAGCCACCAGGTGATGGCCTCCTCGAGCGTCGCCAACCAGGCGATGCCTGCGATCCTCGCCTCGACCGACAACACCTTCAGAACCGCCGACGATCTGATCCCGCTCCACCTGGGGACGCTTTCCCAGGCCGGCGGCGACAAACCCCACGAGAATCGCCATTCCTACAGCGTCCTCAACTGGTGCATCGCGCTCCAGGGGATCACCCCGAGGCCCGCCTGAGATGGCGCAGGGTTACCTGGGGGAGATCAGGATGTTCGCCGGGGCGTTCGCGCCCCAGGGTTGGCTCGAATGCGGGGGCCAGATCCTGCCGATCTCCGAGTTCGACACGCTCTTCAACCTGATCGGCACCACCTACGGCGGCGACGGCGTGGAGACTTTCCGGCTGCCGGACCTGCGTGGCCGGGTGCCCGTCCACACCGGCCGCGGGAACGGGATGACCGAGGACTACCCGCTCGGCACGCAGGGCGGGGCCGAGGAGGTCTCGCTGACCCCCGAGCAGCTTCCCGTCCACAAACACGCGTTCATGGCCTCGAAGGGTCCGGGCTCGAGCCGGATCCCCGAGGGCAACGTGATCGGCTCGCCGCCGGCGGTGAAACTCCTGAAAGAGCGGGAAGAACCGGAAAAAAAACTCGCCCCCTCGATGGTGGCCCCGGCCGGCGAATCCCAGCCGCACGAGAACCGCATTCCCTACCTGACGCTGACCTGCATCATCTGCATCGACGGCGACTACCCCTCTAAAGGCTAATGGCAGATCCATTCATCGGCGAGGTCCGCGTCTTCAGCTTCACCTTCGCCCCCGTCGGCTGGGCGGAATGCAGGGGCCAGCTGATGCCGATCACGCAGAACAAAGCGCTTTGGTCCCTGCTCGAAACGCGCTACGGAGGCGACGGCAAGAACACCTTCGCGCTGCCCAACTTCGAAGCGCGGGCGCCGATCAGCCAGGGACAGGGAGAAAGCGCCAGCTACGAGGTGGGCGACGAAGGCGGCGCCTTCAAGGTCACGGTGACCGAGCCTCAGCTCGCTGCCCATTCCCACCCGCCGCTCGGGACCAACGAACCGGCCGAACTCCAGGCGCCGGCCGAAGGCAGGATCCTCGCCCGCTCCTCGCCTGGCTACGCCTACCACGGCGACGTCACGAAAAACCTGGTCAAGATGAGCCCCAGAGGGACCAACGTCGTGGGCTCCGGTCAGCCCCACGACAACACCTCGCCGGCGATGGTGCTCCGTTTCTGCATCGCCCTGCAGGGGGTCTTCCCCAACCGCCCGTGAGCGCTCCTGCTCCGTCCGTGACCTTGCGGCCGGCGGAGGAGGGCGACCGGCCGTTGATGCTGCGCGTCTACGCCAGTGTGCGGGAGCCGGAACTGGAGGCGGCGGGGATGCCCCGCGAGCAGTGGCCCCCGTTCGTCGAGCACCAGTTCGAGGCCCAGAGCCGCCACTACGAGAGCTACGAGGACACCAGCTTCGAGGTGGTGCTGGCGGACGGGGAGCCGGCCGGGAGGCTGATCGTCGCCCGCTGGCCGCAGGAGCTGCGGGTGGTCGACGTCGCCCTGCTGCCGGAGCACCGCGGCCGCGGCATCGGCGGCGCGCTGATGCGTGAGCTGATCGAGGAGGCCGACGAGCGGAGGGTGAAGGTCTCGGTCCACGTCGAGCGCTTCAACCCGGCCCGGCGCCTCTACGCTCGCCTCGGCTTCCAGCCGGTCTCCGAGACCGACGTCTACCTTCTGCTCGAGCGCCCGCCGGCGACGAGCTAGGCGAAGACGGCCTGGTAGACCGAGGCGTGCTCGTCGCGCCCCAGCGGCACGATGAAGATCTCCATCGCCCCGACCGCCCCATGCTCGAAGCGGTAGGTCCCCTGCGGCAGCAGCGGATCTGCCGGTCCCTGGAAGAGCAGCGAGAAGGGCGGTCGCGGCGCGTGCTCCCCCGAGTCCGCCGCGGCCGCCTCCGCGAGGAGGAGCTCGACCGTGGCCTCCCCGTCGCCGCCGACGGTGAAGCTCTCGCCGACGGCGGGGGTGAAGGTCTCGAGGGTCGGGGCGGCGGGCGCCGGCTCGTTTGAGATGGGCTCGTCCACGAGTGAGGGTCAACCTACTGCTTGTAAGGTGAATGCGTGGCCAAGGGGAGGTTGCAGAAGCGTGGTGACGTGAGCTCCCTGGTGGAGGCGCGCGCGGCGCTGGCCGCTCGCCTCCGCGAGCGCCTGCCCGAGCTTCAGGACGCCGTCGCGACCCGGGTCTACTCGATCTCCGATCCCCATGAGGTCTCCGACCCGGCCTACCTTCAGGGCCTCAAGGGGGCGCTGGCCGCTGCGGTCGAGTACCGGGTCGAGGTGCTCGAGAGCGGCGAGCGCCAGGCGCCGAACGTTCCCCCGGCGCTCCTCGCGCAGGCTCGTCTCGACGCCCGCGACGGCGTTCCCCTCGACACCGTCTTGCGTCGCTACTTCGCCGGCAACGCGCTGCTGGGCGACTTTCTCGTCGAAGAGGCGGAGCGGGCCGAGGTGCCGAACTCGACCCTGCGCCGTCTGCTCGGCGAGCAGGCGACGCTCGGCGACCGCCTGATCGCCGCCGTCAGCGCCGAGCACGCCCGCGAGGCGCAGAGCCGGCCCCGCAGCGCCGCCGAGCGCCGTCGCGAGTCCGTCAAAAGCCTGCTCGCGGGAGAGCTCGTCGACACCTCCGAGCTCGGTTACGAGCTCGACGCACACCACCTGGGGCTGATGGCTAAAGGCGAGGGGGCGGAGGAGCTGATGCGCGAGCTGGCCGGCGAGGTCGATCGCCGCCTGCTGATCGTCCAGCGCGAGGAGGAGGCGAAGTGGGCCTGCTGGTTAGGGGGCGTTCGCCCGCTCGCGCCCGAGCAGGCGTTGCAAGCGCTCGACGGCGTCGTCCCCGAGGGCCTGTTTGTGACCGTCGGCGAGCCCGCCGAGGGACTTCCGGGGTGGCGGTTCAGCCACTTCCAGGCGAAGGCGGCGCTGTCGATCGCCGAACGCAGAGGCCAGCCCGTCGTCCGCTACGCCGACGTCGCCCTGCTCGCGGCGGCCGCCCGCGACGACCTCGCTCTCAACTCCCTGCGCCAGCTCTACCTGGTGCCGCTCGAAGGGGCGCGCGACGGGGGTAAGGCCTTTCGCGAGACGCTGCGCGCCTACTTCGCGGCCGAGCGCAACACCTCCTCGACCGCCGCGGCGCTGGGCGTCGACCGCCGCACGGTGAGGAACCGCCTCCACTCGATCGAAGAGCTCTACGGTCGTCCCCTGGGGGAGATCGCGCTCGACGTGGACATCGCCCTGCAGGCCTTCCCAGATTGATCAATCCGAGGAGGCGGCGCCCCCCAACTTGGGGAGGCGGGGGTGGCCGGCGCGGGCCAGGATCGGAGCATGAAAAAGCTCCCGACGTACCTCACCTCGCTTGCCGCCGGCCTGGCGCTGACTTTCGCGGCCACCGCATTCGCCGATCTCGGCGGGAACAAGAAAGAGCAGTGCGCCGGCAACATCTGCATCACCGACGACGGCGGCATCGCCCCCTCCAAGCTTCCCAAGCGCGGTAAGGCGCCGATCAAGGCGCGCCTCCTCGGGGAAATCGAGACCCGTGACGGCACCCACCCGCCGCCGGTCCAATCCCTCGAGCTCGACATCGACAAGACGATCGACGTCGACGCCGTCGGCCTCCCCACCTGCAAGGCGGCGCAGCTCGAGGCGCGCAGCTCGACGGCCGCCAAGCAGGCCTGCGGCAACGCGATGGTCGGTTCGGGCAGCGCCGAAGTCGAGGTGGAGTTCCCCGAACAGAAACCGTTCCGCTCGACCGGGCCGGTCGTCCTCTTCAACGGCGGCGTCCGCGGGCGAACCACCTCCCTCTTCCTCCACGCCTACGTCAACGTGCCGGCCCCGACCGCGGTCGTCACCAAGGTGACGGTCACGCGCGTCAACCGCGGCCGCTTCGGCCTCCACATCGCCGCGCAGGTCCCGAAGATCGCCGGCGGCTCCGGCTCGGTGACGATGTTCGAACTCAGGGTCGGCCGCAAGTTCACCCACAAGGGCGAGAGGAAGAGCTTCCTGATCGCGGGCTGCCCGACCGGGACCTGGGTGACCAAAGGCGACGTCACCTTCGCCGACGGGACCAGGCTCGGCATCACCCACCCCTTCTCCTGCACCCCGAGGGGCTGAGCGAGCATGCGCGTGTACATGGTCACCCCGGTCGTCCCGCGGTACGCTCGCGGCGTACGAGATGACGGTTCGGGATCAACCAGTGGAGGGCGATCGATGCCTGGCCGGGGAGGCGGCGCTGGCTCGCGGTGCCTGGGAGGAGGCGCGGCGGCATTTTGACGCCGCGCTCGCCGAGGCGGAGACGGCGGAGGCGCTGGAAGGACTGGGCTGGGTGGGCTGGTGGCTGGGGGACATGGAGGCCACCTTCGCGAACCGGGAAAAGGCCTACCGCATCCATCGCCAGGCCGGCGATCGCTGCGGCGCGGCGCGGATGGCGTCCTGGCTGGCCATGGACTCGCTCGACTTCCGCGGCGACCATGCCGTCGGCGCCGGTTGGCTGGGGCGGGCCCGCAGCCTGCTCGACGGCCAGCCGCCCTGCCAGGAGCAGGGATGGCTATCGCTCTTCGACGGCTACTACGAGGTGAAGGTCAAGGGCGACACGGAGGCGGCGGCGGCGCTCGGCCGCGACACGGCGGCGCTCGGCCACGAACTGGGCGTGGCGGACCTGGAGGCGCTCGGGCGGGCGCTCGAGGGCGACGCGCTGGTGGTGGGAGGGAAGATCGAGGAGGGCATGCGGTGCATCGACGAGGCCGCCGCGCTCGCCGCCAGCGAGGAATTCGAGCTTTCCGTCTCGCCCATCTTCACGCAGTGCATCATGATCGGCGCCTGTGAGCTGGCGGGGGACTTCGGCCGGGTCGCGCAGTGGTGCGAGGCGATGCGGCTGGAGGGGGAGCGGCTCAACGGTCGCCACGTGATCGGCGTCTGCCGCAGCGCCTACGGCAACGTGCTCACCGCGCGCGGCGAGTGGCCACAGGCCGAGGCCGAGCTGACCGACGCGCTGGGCGCGCTGGAAGCGACCCGCCCGGGATTGGCGCCGGCTGGCCTGGTGCGGTTGGGCGAGCTGCGGGTGCGCCAGGGGCGGACGGAGGAGGCACGGGCGCTGTTCGAGCGGGCGGTGCCGGCCCCGCTGGCGCTTACGGGGCTGGGCGCCCTGGCCCTGCAGGACGGCGACGCACAGCGCGCCGCCGAGATCGCCGAGCGGCTGCTGCGACGGGGTCCCGTCGCCCCGCTCGACCGGGTGGCGCCGCTGGAGCTGCTCGCCCGCGCTCGCGCCCGCCTCGGCGAGCCCGACGCGGCGCGCGCGGCGCTCGAGGACCTGAACGGCATCGTCAACGACCGGCGGATGCCGTACCTGAAGGGCCGCAGCCATCTCGTCGCCGGCGAGCTGGCGCTGGCGGCGGGCGAGGCCGAGGAGGCGCGGCAGGAGATCGAGGACGCAGCCGACCTCTTCGTCGAGTCCTCGGCTCCGTACGAGACGGCGCTGGCGCGGCTGGCGCTGGCCGAGGCGCTCTCGCGGCTCGGTCGCGCCGAGGCAGCCGAAGCCGAAGCGCTCGCCGCCCGCGATGGCTTCGCCGCGCTGGGCGCCACCGCCGACGCCGAGCGGGCGGCGCAGGCCGCAAGCGGCAAGGGTGGCCAGGCGGCGGTTGGCGACGGCGCCCCGCTCGGCGAGCTGACCCCGCGCGAGCAGGAGGTGCTGCGGCTCGTCGCCCAGGGCCAGAGCGACGCCGAGATCGCCGAGCAGCTCGTCGTCAGCCCCCACACCGTGCACCGTCACGTCGCCAACGTCCGCACCAAGCTCCGCCTTCCCTCGCGCGCCGCCGCGGTCGCCTACGCCGCCCGCGAAGGCCTGATCTAGCCCCTGGCCGGTTCCGGCCATCTTCAGCAGATGGCCGGGAAAGGCGACGAGGAATCCTCGCTCGCTCCATAGCTTCGACCCTCCAATCAATCCAAGGAGGAAGTTATGAAGTCGAAGTCGATGTACGCCGTTCTCGCCGCCGCGATGCTGGCTCTGATCGTGATGCCGATCGCCTTCGCGGGCGCCGCCCCGAAGCAGACGACGGTGAACGCGAACGTGAAGAAACAGCTCAAACAGCTGAAGCAGCGGCTGGCCGCGCTCGAGGGCAAACCGGCCCCGAAAATCCCGACCACGCTGCCGCCGAGCGGCCCCGCCGGGGGCGACCTGATCGGCACCTACCCGAACCCGCTGATCCGGCCGGCCTCGATCATCACCGAGAAGATCGCCGCCGCTGCGGTGACGGAGCAGAAAGTCGCCGACAGCGCGATCACCGGCAGCAAGATCGCCGACGGCAACGTCGCCAGCGACGACATGGGAACCGACAGCGTTGGCGCCCGGGCGCTGAAGGGCGTCACCGCAGTCGTCGGTCAGGGTGCCTCGATCAGCTCCGGCAACGCCGGGGTGGCCTCGGTCACCTGCCCGAACAACACCATGCTGGTCGCCGGCGGTTACGCCTGGACCGACAAAGAGGCCAACTCGATCATCGCCAGCGCGCCGAGCGAGCAGAACCCGAACCAGACCTGGATCGTCGAAGGCATCGCCTCGGGCGGCAGCAGCAACAGCCTCTTCGCCTGGGCCAACTGCATCGCGGTCTAGAGGAAGAAGGTGAGGAGCATGCAGATGAGAACCGATTCCCTACCCATCGAGGAGCTGCGCTTCCGTCTGCGCGGCGAGCTCTACGAGCCGGGGACGGCGGAGTACGAGGACACCTGCACGCTCTTCAACGCGATGGTGCAGCGGCGGCCGCGACTGGTCGCCCGCTGCACCGCCGCCGAGGACGTGGTCGCCGCGCTCGCCTTCGCCCGCGAGCACGGGCTCGAGGTGGCGGTGCGGGCCGGCGGTCACTCGGTTACCGGCCGCTCGCTCTGCGATGGTGGGCTGGTGCTCGATCTGCGCGGGATGCGCGATGTCGAGGTCGACCCGGACCGCCGCGTCGCGCGGGTCGGCGGTGGCGCCACCTGGGCCGACGTCGACCGCGCCGCCCAGGAGCACGGGCTCGCCACCACCGGCGGGCGCGTCTCCACCACCGGCGTCGCCGGCCTGACGATGGGCGGCGGCTCGGGCTGGCTGGAGCGCAAGCACGGCCTCGCCTGCGACAACCTGCTCGCCGCCACGCTCGTCACCGCCGAGGGCGAGATCGTCCGCGCCGCGGTCGACGAGAACCCCGAGCTGCTCTGGGCGCTGTGCGGTGGCGGCGGCAACTTCGGCGTCGTCATCTCGCTGGAGCTGCGCCTGCACTCGCTCGGCCCGCGGGTGCTGGGAGGGCTGGTCCTCCATCCGGCCGAGCGCGGGCCCGAGCTGCTGCGCCTCTTCCGCGACACGATGCTGGCGGCGCCGGAGGAGCTCGGCCTCGCCTTCGCCTACATAACCGCACCCGACGAAGAGGACGTCCCGGCGGAGTTGCGCGGGAAGCCGGCGGCGATCGTCGCCGGGATGTACGCGGGGCCGATCGACGAGGGCGAAGCGGCGCTGGCCGATTTGCGCGCCCTCGGCCCGCCCGCCGCCGACTTCTTCGAGCCGACCAGCTACGCCGAGTTCCAGCGCTCGCTCGACGACCCGCCCGGCTACCGCAACTACTGGACCGCCGAGCACGTCGCCGACCTCTCCGAGGAGGCGATCGACCGGATCGCCCACCTGGCCGAGCAGGTGCCGCCCAGCCCCTCGCAGATCTTCATCGTCCCCTGGGGCGGCGAGATCGCCCGCGCCGGCGCCGACTCCTCGCCCCTGGCCGGCCGCGAGACCGCCTTCGTCGTCCACCCCCTGCTGCTCTGGGAGGACGCCGCCGACGACGAGCAGATGCTCGCCCTCGGCCGCGCCTGCCGCGAAGAGATGAAGCCCTTCTCCAGCGGCGCCACCTACCTCAACTTCCTCGGCGACGAGGGCGAGGACCGCATCCGCGCCGGCTTCGGTGCCGAGAGCTACGAACGGCTGACGAGGATCAAGGCGCAGTGGGATCCGGGGAACGTCTTTCGTGGGAACCAGAGCCTGGCGGCGGGCAGCTGACGTAGCGGAGGGCGCGCTACTTACCGCTCGTTGCCGATTCGACGATCGAAGCGCCGGCTGTGTCTGGCCTGCGCCTCGAATGCGCGAATCGCCAGGGGGATTCCCAGGGCAGGCGCGAGATAAAAGGCCCAGGCTGGGGCCGAGGTGAGGACGAGGACGAGGGAAGCCAGTGCTCCCAGGCCGAATAGGAGGCTTCCATGCCACACGGAGGACGAGGCAAGGTAGGTGCTCCTAGAACGCATGTCGCTCAGCATAGGTGGTGCTGTGCCTTGTCTCAGATCTGAACCTGGAAAACGAAGACCAACCCAATGGCCAAAGGGATGCCGAGGGTGAATCCATAGACGCCTCCCAGGGTTGCGGCTTCGCCGATCTCTTGGGCATTTGCTCCTCTGAGCCATGCCCAGGTGGCGACCGCTCCGCTGAACATGCCTGCCGATAACAGGACCACACTGGCCGCTTCAAAGAGCGGGCCCAGGTCGGTGTTAGTTAGGAGGGGCCATCGCGTCGGCACCTAAACCTAAGGAGCAGCGGCCCCGAACTCTCCCCCCTGGCAGCGATTACTCCCGCAGCTCGTCCGCCAGCGTCGCGATCTCGCCGACGCTGGTCTCCAAAGCAGCGGCCAGCCGCACCAGGGTCGTGTAGCTCGGGTTCCTGACGCCGCGCTCGATGCCGCCGATCTGGGTGAGGTCGGTGCCGGCGCGCTCCGCCAGGTGCTCCTGGCTCAGGCCTCTCTCGAGGCGGAGGCGGCGGATCGCCTCGCCGAGGGCGGCGTGCTCGGGAGATCGGGGTTTGGAACGGCGCTGGGGCGGCATCGCCGCCCGGACCCTCTCTATTAATTAGCCTGGTTGTTAGGGTATTTATGACTTAAACTCTTGAGCGGCGGAAATCAGCTGAACAGTTGACCTTCCGCTTCTCTCGATGCCACCCACTTCTTCAGAGCTGATCAGCGCCATCAGTCACCCTCTGCGCCGGCAGATCCTCCTCGCCTACGTCGACGGATCCGTCGAGTGCGCCACGGCGAGTGAGCTGGCGAAGGCGATGGACCGGCAGGTGGGTCAGGTCGCCTATCACCTGAAGACGCTTGCCAGGGGGGACATCCTGCGCCCGGCATCCAGCGCCGACGAGCGAGGAGCGGAGGGGAGCCCTTACGGCTGGACCCTGGGGGTCGAGCCGGAGTGGCTGCGGCTGGTGCTCGCGGTCTGGGCGGAGGCCGACGTCTCCGGCTGATCGGAGACGATCGAGGCTCGGCGCTCTCAGCCGAATCCCCCTGCCTGGGACAATGCTTCGCATGGGCGGGGGGCAGATCCTGCAGATCGCCGAGACCTCGATCGGTCCGGCCGGATGCGAGTTGCAGCTCGAGGGGGAGCTGGACCTCTGGAGTGTGGAGCGTCTGCAGGCGGTCATCCAGCGGGTGGCGCGCGAGAACGACGCAATCGTCGTCGGCCTCCAGAGCTGCAATTTCGTCGACTCCACCGGCATCGCCCTCTTCCTGCAGGCGCGGCGCCAGCTGGAAGACAAAGGCGGCAGGCTCGTCCTCTACGGCTGCTCGGACCAGGTGCTGCGGATCTTCACCGTCGCCGGCTTGACCGACGCCGGCCTCGTCTTCGACAGCCGCGGCGAAGCGATCGCGGAGCTGACGGCGGTGGAGTGACCGAACGCAGTTATTTCCGGTATGCGGGAACAACTGCGTTCACTTGCCGTTCCGCCAGCCGCGCGCACCAGAGCGCGAAGAGGACCACGGCCAGCACCGCGCCGGCCCAGTGGATCCCGAGGACGACGGCGAGCAGGCTGGGCAGGCCCGCGAGGACGGCGCCGAGCAGCGCCGGGCCCGGCGGCAGCCGCAGCACCCGGGCGGTGAAGGCGGCGCAGAGCAGCCAGGCCGCGGGCCCGGTGATCCAGCCCCAGTCCTCGAAGAAGTCCTTGGGGAGGGCGAGCCCGAGCGCGAGGGAGAGGAGGGCGACGGCCGCCAGCTGCAGCAGGGCCGCCCGCCAGAGGGTGGGGACGTGCACCCGCCGAGGCTATTCGACGACGACCTTCCCTTTCATGAAGGAGTGGATCTTGCAGTGGTAGGCGAAGGTCCCCGCTTTTTTGAACCGGACCGATACCGATTTCCCCGGTGCGATCCGTCTCGTGTCGAAGCCGGCGCCGGTCGCGGTGTGGGCGACGTTGCTGGAGTTCGCAAAGGCAACTTGTGATCCCCGCTCGACCTTCACGGTCGCTGGCTTGAAGGCGAAGCCTTTGACCTGGACGGTCTTGGTGGCGGCAGCGGTGGCGATTGCCCCTGCGGCGCTCTCCGTCTGGGTGGGCGCCGCGAGGAGGGCAAGCGCGATCAACCCCGTCAAGACTCGGAACTCGATTCGACGCACCGCGACGATCACGTTGCCAGCATACGGCGCGTCGCCCCAGGGGTTCAAATGGAGCGTGAGGAGAGCCATAATTGGGGCTGACGGGCGGTTAGCTCAGTTGGGAGAGCACTTCCCTTACAAGGAAGGGGTCACTGGTTCGAGCCCAGTACCGCCCATGTGAACCGTCCAACCAGAACCCGGCCGACCGCATTCGAGCGAGTCTTCCTCGCCGTGCAGCGAGGCGATCCCGAGGAGGTTCTGAAGCTGCTGCACTCGAAGGTCGAATGGACGCCAACCCTGTGGAGCGGGGGATCGATGTACCGCGGCCACGAAGGGGTCCACCTTTGGCTCTCGCAGTTCGGCGACAACCTCAAATACCTCGATATCCGGGTGACAAAGATCGAGGGTCGAGGAAATCGGGGGGCCGCTCAGGGCGTCGTCTTCGACACCCGCGGGAACCAGAAATTCGCCGTCGAGGTGGCCTGGAGCTACGAGATGGAGGACGGCTTGCTGCGCCGCGGCCGCGCGCACGACACCTGGGAGGAAGCGCTGAAGGCTGCCGGCTTGGCAGACGAGAGCCCGTCGCTCGCCAGGGAGCCGGCACCCAGAACACCCCCGCTGGCTCGTGTTCGCCATGCGCTCCGGCTTGACACCGACTGCCCGGTGAGGAGCCGCCTTGCCCGCCGCTCAGCCAAGCGCTCGCACCGCCAGCACCATCGCCACGACTAACCCGATCGTCGCGATCGAGATCCGCAGCGGGTCGCCGGGGATGCGCCGCGCGTAGTGAGCGCCGATGCGGCCGCCGGCGAAGGAGGAGACCATGATCGTCACCGCGTAGCGCCAGTCGACCGGGGCGAGGAAGGCGAAGATCAGCGCGGCGAGAAGGTTGGAGGCGCCGGCGAGGAGGATCTTGATCGCGTTCAGGTGCTGGAGCGTGTCGGCGACGAAGAGCGCCAGCAGGGCGAAGACGAGGATGCTGACCGCCGAGCCGAAGTAGGCCTGGTAGGCGCCGCAGAAGAAGATCCCGGCGAGGAGGAAGGGCGAGCGCTCGTTGCCGGCGTGGGCGATGTGGGGGACGAGGCGCGGCTGGAAGAACAGCAGCAGGCAGGAGATGGCGATCAGGATCGGGACGACTGCTTCGAAGGTCTCGTTGGAGGTGACGAGGAGCGCGGCCGCGCCGGCGACGGCGCCAAGCAGCAGCGGCGCCAGCAGGCGGAGGAAGCGCGCGCTCTGCTCGCGCAGCAGGTCGGCGTAGCCGAGCGCGCCCCCGACCGAGGCGGGGACGATCCCGACGGTGTTGGTCACGTTCGCCGAGAGCGGCGGCAGACCCAGCGCCACCATGGTCGGGAAGGTGATCAGCGCGCCGCCGCCGGCGACGGAGTTTGCCGCCCCCGCCGCGGCCCCGGCCGCCGCGACGGCAAGAAGCTCGAGCACGCGCTCAAGTCTCGCGGAAGATCAGGCGGCGTCGGTGATGCGCGGGGTCCGGGTGCCGCCCCTGCGCTTCTCTTCCTGGGTGACGACTTCGAAGAAGTAGTCGTTGCGGCCGCGGCGCACGCGCCGGGGGAAGGCGCGGCGAGCACGGCGGTGGGTGGCGGCGACGGTCTGGAAGGACCTCTCGTGGGCACGGCTCCAAGGGATGCCGAAGATCTGGCGAACGCGCGGCGGCAGCGTCCCCTTGATGATCAGGTTCTGGACCGCGAGGTTGCCGCGGGCGCTTCGCGGGACCGGCTGTTCGAAGGCGACGAGCGGCGCCATCTCCAGCGCGTGCTGGGTGGCGTGCAGGTCGGGCGAGGCAAGTTTGCCGCCGAACCAGGCGTCGAACTCGACGGCGGTGGCGGGCACCGCCTCGCGCGGCAGCCCGAAGAGCTCGCCGAAGAGGACGTAGTCCTGCCAGAGCGCTTCCCGCTCCTCCGCGCTCAAGGGCCGCACCATCGTCTCGTACATCGCCCGCCCGGAATCGGCGATCACCGCCAGCGTCCACAGCATCAGCTCCGGGTCGAAGGCCGAGTAGGCGGCGCCGGCGGCGTGGCCGCCCGCCGCCTCGGGCAGCTCGCCCTTGACCCGCTCGTGCAGGCGGTGGACCGCCGCCAGCGCCTTGTCGGCTTCGGCTTTGGTGCCGAGGAAGACCCGCTCCTGGATCTTCGCGGTGCGGGCGAGGCGGGTGAAGGGATGGTCACCGGCGTTCGTGGTGAGCATCGTGCCGGTGTAGGTGAGCGGTTCGAGGGCGCCGATCAGCAGCGCCCTCTGCCCATAGAGAAGCCCCACCGATCGCTCGCCATGTACCCGCCGCGCCATCGATCGGCCGGGCGGGAAGTAATGCTGGTCGCTCACTGGCCGTCCGGCCACAGGGTAGGGGAATTCCTGGCCATCTGGCCAAAAATTCTATTTACCGGTTCGACTCCTTGCTCATTGCCACCAGCGCGGCACCGGATCCCGGCGACTCGACCAGGCCGCGCAGCTCATGCGAGTCGAAGATCTCGTCGAGCTCCTCGCGGGTCAGCGTCTCCCGCTCCAGCGCCAGCACCGCCAGGTGGTCGAGCACCTCGAGGTTGGCGGCAATCAGCGCCCGCGCCCGGCGGTAGGCCTCGCGCGCCAGCGTCATCGCCGCCTGGTCGACCTCGCGGCGGGTCTGGTCGGAGACGGCGTAGTCGCCGGTGGGGAGGGCGATCGGCGGCGGCCCGTCGTGGTCGAGCGCGACCCCCATCCCGAATTCGGAGACCATCTGCTTGCAGACCGTGTGGACCCGGTTGAGGTCGCCGGAGGCGCCGGAGTAGGACTCGCCCAGCACCACCTCCTCGGCGGCGCGGCCGCCGAGGAGCGTCACCACCTCGTCGAGCAGTTCCTCGCGCGACTTCAGGTAGCTGTCCTCCTGCGGCGAGGAGGCGACGAAGCCGAGCGCCGGCCCGCGGGGGACGATGCTGAGGATCTCCGGCGGGTCGAGCCCGACGAGGCGGCGGCATAGCGCGTGGCCGGCCTCGTGGTAGGCGACGATCCGCCGCTCCTTTGCGTTGAGGCGCCGCGCCTGCTGGGAGCCGACGGCCTGGCGCAGCAGCGCCTCGTCGAGGTCCTCGCGGGTCATGAAGAAGCGCCCGGCGCGGCCGGCGATGATCGCCCCCTCGTTGAGCGCGTTGGAGAGCTGGGCGCCGGTCATCCCGGTCGTCCTGCGGGCGACGTCGCCGAGGTCGAGGTCGGGGGCAAGCGGCTTGCCCTTGGCGTGGCTGCGGAGGATCGCCTCGCGGCCCTTGCGGTCGGGCGGCGAGACCAGCACGAGGCGGTCGAAGCGGCCGGGGCGCAGCAGCGCCTTGTCGAGCTTGTCGACGAAGTTGGAGGCGGCGATCACGATCACCATCCCCGGGTCTTTCTCGAAGCCGTCGAGCTCGACCAGCAGCTGGTTCAGCGCCTGCTCGCGCTCGCTGCTGCCGCCGTCGCCGCCGCCGGAGCTGCGGGAGCCGCCGATCGCGTCGAGCTCGTCGATGAAGATCACGGCGCGGCCGGACTTGCGCGCCTCCTTGAAGAGGCGGCGGATGCGGGCGGCGCCGCGGCCGACGAACATCTCGACGAAGCTCGAGCCCGAGGCGGCAAAGAAGTCGACCCCGGCCTGGGCGGCGACCGCGCGGGCCAGCATCGTCTTGCCGGTGCCGGGAGGGCCGTGGAGGAGGACGCCGCGGGGCGCCTGCGCGCCGAGGGCGGAGAAGCGTTCCGGTTCGCGCAGCCAGGCGGCGACGTCCATCAGCTCCTCCTTGGCGGCGTCGACTCCCTGCACCTCCTCCCAGAGAACGGGCTCGGTGCGGCTGGCCTTTACCGTCTCGGGCTTGGTCGTGCCCATCATTCCCCGCATCATTTTCAGGAAGACGAAGAGCAACATCGCCATGAAAAGGACGCCGAAGACGGGATACCAGTTGAAGAAGAATTCCTGGATATCGGTGGTCATCGATGCAGTGTGGAGACAAATGTGCGATTTCCCTATCGCACATTCGTCCAAATACGCCTGAAAGAGCTAAAGATTCAGGAAATGGACAGCAGATCCTCAGTTAGCGCGCCCGAGTTGAAGGCCCAGATCGAGGCCGAACGGGCGGGGCGGCCGTTCCTCGTCTTCCGCGACGGGGAGGGAGCGCAGGTGATCCTGCCGATCGAGGCGAACGCCGAGCTCTGGGTCGGGCGCGGCCCCTCGGCCGACGTGCGGCTGGGGTGGGACGAGGAGGTCTCGGCCCTGCACGCGCAGGTCGAGGTGGTGCGGGACGAGTGCACGCTGGTCGACGACGGCCTCTCCCGCAACGGCTCCTTCGTCAACGAGGAGCGGGTGCACGGGCGGCGCCACCTGCGCGACGGCGACTCGCTGCGGTTCGGGCGGACGCTGGTCCGGTACCGGCGGCCGGGGGAGGACGCGCCGGAGGCGACGGTCGCCGCCGGCGAGGTGCCGCTCGCGGCGACGGTCTCGCCAGCGCAGCGCAAGGTCCTGCTCGCCCTCTGCCGTCCCTATAAGGAGGGCGACTCGTTCGCGACCCCGGCGACGAACCAGCAGATCGGCGAAGAGCTCCACCTCAGCGTCGACGCGGTCAAGACCCACATGCGCGCCCTGTTCGAGAAGCTCGAGGTGGGCGACATCCCGCAGAACCAGAAGCGGGTGGCGCTGGTCGAACGCGCCCTGCAGAGCGGCATCGTCAACCGTCGCGAGCTGTAGGTCACCTCGGGAGGGGTGAGGAGGTTCACCCCTGGGGTCCCTGGGAGCGGGTCGCGATCCGGGCGAACCTGGGTCCACGACATCAAGTCGACCAACCCAGACCCAGGAGGAACCCAAAATGAAGAAGATCCTTTTCACCGCAATCGCAGTCATCGCGATGACGATCGTCCCGGCCACCAGCATGGCCGCCCCGGTCAAGTTCGGCTCGAAGCTGAACCCGACGGTGCAGCCGTCCAACTCGCTCCCCGGCCTCAAGTGCAGCCAGGAAGCGCCCGGGCCCTGCACGATGGTGCAGAACGAAGCCTACGGTCGCCCCGACGGCGGCGAGCTCGCCCCGAAGACCGGCACGATCAAGAAGATCAGGCTGATCGCCGGCGGTCCCGGCAGCTTCAAGCTGCAGATCGCCAAGGTGAAGCGCTCGACCCTGTTCGGCACCAACGAGGCCAAGGTCGTCTACAACGGCCCCCGGATCAGCTACCAGGGCCAGACCGAAGCCAACGACGAAAGCGGCAGCTACCGCGTCGAGACCTTCGACGTCAACGTGCCGGTGAAGAAGGGCCAGCAGCTGGCGCTGAAGGGCAACATCACCTCGATGGTCCGCTGCTCCTCGGGCGGCGACAACACCCTCGTCTACACCCCGACGCTGGGCAGCGCCTTCCGCCCCGCGACCAGCACCGACGGCTGCTGGATCCTGATGGAAGCCGTGATCCGCTAGCCCTGCATCCCACCGCGGCACCGAATCTGTCTCAGTCCTCCATATACGGGGACTGGGACAGATTCGTCGTTATCGCTCCACCTGGGAGCCGCCGACTATGGCGTCCTCGCCCGAGTCGTTGAAGACGACCCAGGCCTTGTTGCCGCCGTCGTAGTCGGGCGCCCACAGCTTCAGGGTGGCGGGACGGCCCCAGACCGTCACCTCCTCCTCGCCGGTCGAGTCGAGGCCGCGCCAGATCCGCACGAAGGGGTTCTCCGCCCACTCGGCGCCGATCGTCGTCGGCTCCTTGTGGCCGGGGTGGACGGTCGTATCTCGGTGCAGCTCCATCAGGCGCATCACCGACGCCTGGAGGTCGGCGAAGCCGCTGGCGCCGGGGGCCATGGTGCCGCCGACGGTTCCCTTGAAGAGGACGTCGGCGGTGAAGACGTCGGTGCCGTCCACGAGGTAGGCGAGGTGGCCAGCGGCGTGGCCGGGGGTGAGGATCGCTTCCACGTGCAGGCCGCCTGCGTCGAGCGTGTCGCCGTCGCCGAGGACGATCTCGACCTCCTCGTCGAGCTCGGCCGCGGTCTCCCCGTGTGCCACCAGCGGCGGGTTGCCGAGTTGCGCCCGCGCCTCGGCCAGGCCGGCGACGTGGTCGGGGTGGGGGTGGGTGACGAGCATGTGGGTGATCTCGATCCCGTCGCGCTCCGCCCGCTCCAGCAGCGGCCCCAGTTCGTCGTTGCCGTCGATGAGGACGCCGGTCCTCCGCTCGGGGTCGGCGACCAGGTAGGCGTTCGACAGCCACATCGGGTTCTCGGTCCTCTCGACGATCATTGCTCCTCCTCGGGTCTGGCGGGCACGGCTGCGGCTGAGCTTACGGCGCTGCCCTCGAGCAGGGTGCGGGCGACGAGCTCGGGGTCGTCCCAGGTGGGCGTGTGGCCGACCCCGGGGAGGACGAGGAAGCGGGCGTGGGCGGGGCGGCGGTGGCGCTTCGGCGGGCCGAGCAGCCGATCCTGCTCGCACCAGGCGATCGTCACCGGCACCTCCTCCGGGTACCCGTCGGGGTCGAAGACGTGGCTGCGCATCGCGCGGTTGGCGGCGTCGTAGCCCTCGCCCTCGAGCCAGCCGAAGACGAGCTGGCGGGCCGCGTCGGGCGGGATCCTCTCCGGGTGGACCGCGATCGACTGGAACGCCGCCCGCCGCGTCGCCGGGAACTGCAGCGCGGCCGAGAGGAAGGGCCGCGCCACCTTCACCCAGGGCGAGCCGCGCAGCAGCATCCGGGCGCCGCCGCCGCTGGGTTCGCCGAGCGGGCGCGACCAGAGCCCGGCGGGGGAGAGGGTCGTCACCGACGCCGCCCAGCCGCGCCGGCCCATTTCCAGCGCCACCCAGCCGCCGAGCGAGTTGCCGGCGACGTGCGGGTGCTCGACCCCGTTGCGGACGCACTCCTCATGTACGGCGCGGGCGAGGTTCGCCGCCGTTGGCTCGACCTCCGGCGGCAGCGGTGGCGCCGCGCCGAAGCCGGGCATGTCGACCGCGTGCACCTCGCGCTCGCCCTCGAGCAGCCGGAGCACCGGCTCCCAGACGCTGCGCGAGCCGCCGAGCCCGTGGATCAGCAGCAGCGGTTCGTTCATGTCCTCGCTCTACCCATAGCCGCAGCCCCGCGATCATTACCGTGTTGGGACTGGTCGTGGGTCCTCGAAGTCAAAGGAGACGCGGCGCCTTCGCGCTGCTTGCCATCCTCGCCGCGCTTGTCGCGGGCGTGCTAACGCCTGCCGGGGCGGCGGACACCGGCGGCGCCGGGCAGGTGGAAAGCGGCGGCAACGTCAGCAACAGCGCCTTCGACCGCCAGGGGCAGTGGGTCTGGTACGTCTCCCGCTCGGAGGCGGGCAGCATCGGCGGGATCATCGCCCGCGCCAAGCGCAACGACGTCGGCACCGTCTACGTCAAGTCCGGCGACGGCGACGACTACTGGAGCCAGTTCAACCGGGGCTTGGTGCAGGCGCTGCACCGGGCCGGCCTCAGCGTCTGCGCTTGGCACTTCGTCTACGGCGACGCCCCGCTGGCCGAGGCACGGGTCTCCGCCGCGGCGGTGCAGCGCGGCGCCGACTGCTTCGCGATCGACGCCGAGGCCGACTACGAGGGCAAGTACGCCGCCGCGGACCGCTACGTGCGGGCGCTGCGGGCGCGCGTCGGCGACACCTTCCCGCTCTCGCTGGCGACCTTCCCCTACGTCGACTACCACCCGTCCTTCCCCTACTCGGTCTTCTTCGGCCCGGGCGGCGCCACCTACAACCAGCCGCAGATGTACTGGAAGACGATCGGCACCTCGGTGCGCGAGGTCTACGAGCACACCTACCTCTACAACCGCGTCTACGGCCACCCGATCTACCCGATCGGCCAGACCTACGAAGCCCCCGGCACCGGCGCGATCAAACTCTTCCGCCGCTTCGCCGCCAGCTTCGGCGGGCTGCCGCCGAGCTGGTGGTCCTGGCAGGAGACCAACGGCCAGGAGTGGGGCGCGCTCGGCGCCGACAGCGCCCTGCAGCCGGTGACCGGCTACCGCCAGGAAGTCGTCCACCCGCTGCTGAAGCGGAAAGCGAGGGGGGACCTGGTGGTCTGGGCGCAGCAGCACCTCGTCGGGGCCGGTGCCGACATCCCGGTGACCGGTTTCTTCGGCCCGCGGACCGCGCGCGCCGTCCGCGAATTCAAGGAGAGCCGGGGCCTGCCCGCCAACGGCATGATCGACACCGAAACCTGGGAAAGGCTGCTGGAGCTGACGCCCTACCGGCCGAACTGGGCCCGGGCGCGCTCACGACCCGGTTCGCGGGTGCAGCCGGCGACGAAGCCGCTCTCGGCGAGCCTGCCGGCGAAGGCCTACGAGATCCCGCCTAAAGACTGATCCGGGTGGTGAGCCGACCGAGCGTCGGGGACTCGACCACGACCTCGTCGCCGTCGGCGAGCCAGACCCGCGGCTTGCGGCCCATGCCGACGCCCTCCGGGGTGCCGGTGGAGACGACGTCGCCGGGCTCCAGGGTCATCAGGCGCGAGAGCTGGGCGACCAGCTGCGGGATGCTGAAGATGAGGTCGTCGGTCGACCCGTTCTGCATCTCCTCGCCGTTGAGGGTGAGGCGGATCTCGATCCCGTCCGCCGGCCCCGCCTCGTCGGGCGTCACCAGGTAGGGACCGCAGGGCGCGGCCCCGTCGAAGACCTTGCCCGGCATCCACTGCGGCGTCGCCCCTTGCAGATCACGCGACGAGAGATCGTTGAGGAGCATGTAGCCGGCGACGTAGTCGAGCGCGTCGGCCTCGTCCACGTCCTTCGCTTCCCGCCCGATAACGAAGGCGACCTCCGCCTCGTAGTCGGTCTTCGCGGTCGGAACCAGGACCGTCGCCTTGTCCGGGACCAGCGCGTTCGGATACTTGGCGAAGACCGTCGGAATGTCGGGCAGGCTCTCGACGTCGACCCCCGTCTCTTCGGCGTGCTTGCGGTAGTTCAACCCGATGCAGACGATCTTGTCCGGATCCGGAATCGGCACCAGCCGCATCACCGAGGAGTAGGGATGCGACGGTGCGCCCGTGTCGCCGAGCCGACCGCGGAGATCGTCCACGCGCCCGTCGGCAACCAGCTCCTTGAGCGACCCCCGGTGGGGCTCACCGAGCAGCGCCCAGGCATCGACAACCCGGTCGTCCTCGACCACCCCCGCCCGGGGACCGTCGCCAGCATCGAAAGTCACCAGCCTCACGCGCGAGAGCCTAAAGACTGTCGCAGGGGGTCGGGTGGGCCCTCTCCAGACACTCAACCTCGAGCCATAGCGAGAGGTGTCTGG
>DATIMV010000002.1:0-127880 GCA_035474955.1 Solirubrobacterales bacterium | reverse complement strand
GGGCTGCTGCGCGGCGTGCTCGTGCTCGCCTCGATCTGGTGGGCGTGGGCCGCGTACGCGTGGCTGACGAACGAGATCGACAGCCGGCGCTGGCCGGTGCGCCTGGCGATCTTCGGCGCGATGATCGCGATGCTGATCGCCTCGCTCGCCGTGCCGGGCGCGTTCGAGGATGACGCGATGCTGTTCGCGTGCGCCTACCTCGGCGTGCGCCTGATGCACATCGGCCTGTTCGCCGCGGCGTCGGAGCACGTCGACGTGCGCCAGGCGGCGCGCGCGCTGGCGCTCACCGCGACGCTCGCGCCCGTGCTGCTGATCGTCGCCGCCCAGCTCGAAGAGACGGCCCAGACCGTCCTCTGGATCGTCGTGCTCGCGATCGACTACGCCGGCGGCGGGCTGCGGGGGATCGGCGGCTGGCGGCTCTCACCCGGCCACTTCGCCGAGCGCCACAGCCTGATCGTGATCATCGCGCTGGGCGAGTCGATCGTCGCGATCGGCGTCGGCGCCGAGGGCATCGAGCTCCGGGCCGGCGAGCTGATCGCCGCCGCGCTCGGCGTCGTGATCGCGGCGGGGATGTGGTGGACCTACTTCGACGACGCGCTGGAGCAGGTCGAGCGTCGCCTGCAGGCGCTGCCGGAGGGGCTCGCGCGCAACGTCGTGGCCCGCGACGCGTTCAGCTTCCTCCACCTCCCGCTCGTCGTCGGGATCGTGCTCCTCGCGCTCGGCGTGAAGAAGACGCTCGAGCATGTCGACGAGCCGCTGAAGCTGATCGCGGCGGTCGGCCTGTGCGGCGGCGTCGCGCTCTACCTCGCGGCCGACGTCGCGTTCCGCCGGCGCTGCCTCGGCGTGCTCGAGACGCAGCGCCTCCTCGCGGCCGCCGCGTGCCTCGCGCTCCTGCCGGTCGCGACCGAGCTGGCGGCGCTCGTCGCCGTCGCGGGCATCGCCGCGATCTGCGCCGTCCTCGTCGCCTACGAGGCGGCGCGGGCCTAGCCCATCAGGACGGCGAGGCCCGAGCCGTGGGCGTCCGCCAGGTCGCGCACCGACACGTCCAGCACGTCCGCGATCCGCAGCTCGTCGCCGCCCACGACGCCGATGACGGTCGCGGCGGAGCCGAACGCGGCGAACGCGTCGCGCGGACCCGACACGACGAACGCGCCCGGACCCTCGCCGAACAGCGCCGCCTCCCCGTGCTCGAGCGCGACCTCGGCGCCGTGCCCGCCGGCGACGCAGGCCTCGGCGAGCGCGACGGCGAGGCCGCCCTCGGCCACGTCGTGCGCGGAGCGCAGCGCGCCCGAGCGCACGCCCTGCCGGATCGCGGCGTGCACCGCGCGCAGCTCGCCCAGGTCCGCGGCGGGCAGCTCGCCCTCCGGCGGCTCGCCGCGCAGCTTCGCCAGCTCGGAGCCGGTCAGCGACGGCGCCCAGCCGCTCGCCGCGATCAGCGCGACCGCGTCGCCCGGCTGCGTGAACCCGAGCCGCCCCGACCGCGCGGCGTCCGGCAGCTCGCCGACCATGCCGACGACCGGGGTCGGGTAGATCGGGCCGCCGCCGCCCTCGTTGTAGAGCGACACGTTGCCGCCGACGACCGGGACGCCGAGGGCGCGGCAGGCGTCGCCGAGCCCGGCGACCGCGCGCGTGAGCTGCCACGCGATGTGCGGCTTCTCCGGGTTGCCGAAGTTCAGGCAGTTCGTCAGGCCGAGCGGCTCGGCGCCCACGCAGGCGAGGTTGGCCGAGCACTCCAGGACGGCCTCGACCGCGCCGCGGTAGGGGTCGACGGCCACGCGCCGGCCGTTCCCGTCGATCGAGACGGCGAGCGCCGGCCGCCGCTCCCCGTCGCCGTGACCGTCGAGCATCAGCACGGCGGCGTCGGTCTGCTCGGGCCGCCGCGCGGTGCGCGAGCCGACGATGCAGTCGTACTGCTCGAACACCGGACGGCGCGAGGCGACGTTCGCCGAGCCGAGCAGCGCGGCGAGCGTCTCGCCCGGCTCCAGGCCGTCGTCCAGCACCCGCGGCGGCGCGGGGTAGAGCGGCGTGGCCGGCGGCGCCGGCTCCAGGTCGTAGGCCGGGCACTCGTCCACCAGCGCGGTCACGGGCAGGTCGCCGACCACGTCGCCGCCGGTGAGCACCCGCAGCCGCCCGGACTCCGTCACCTCGCCGATCGCCGTGGCGTTGACCTCCCACTTGGCGCACACCGCGAGCACGGCGTCGACCCGCTCGGGCTCGACCACGCAGAGCATCCGCTCCTGGGACTCCGAGATCATGATCTCGAAGGGCTCCATGTCGGCCTCGCGCAGCGGGACGCGATCGACGTGCAGGTCGATCCCCACCTCGCCCTTGGCCGCCATCTCGGAGGACGAGGAGGTCAGTCCCGCGGCGCCCAGGTCCTGCAGCGACACCAGCAGGCCGCGGTCGAGCAGGTCCAGGGAGCACTCGAGCAGCTTCTTCTCGGTGAACGGGTCGCCGATCTGCACCGTCGGCCGCTTCGCCTCGTCGCCCTCGCCGAGCTCCGCTGAGGCCAGCACCGAGGCGCCGCCGATCCCGTCGCGCCCGGTGGAGGCGCCCATCAGAACGATCGCGTTGCCCGGTCCCGCGGCGGCCGGGGTCGGCAACTCGGTCGTCCTGATGGGCGCCTCGACCGGGCGCGACGGGATCGGCGGCGCCTCGGTGCTGGCCTCGGCCGAGCTCGGCGAGGGCGACGAGGAGAAGCGGCCGACCGTGCAGATCGGCGACCCCTTCGAGGAGTCGAAGGTGCTCGAGTGCTGCCTGGAGCTGCTGGCGAAGGGGCTGCTGGTCTCGCTGCAGGACCTCGGCGCCGCGGGCCTCACTTCCTCGGCCGGGGAGATGGCCTCGGCCGGCGGGGTCGGGATCGACATCGACGTCGCCGAGGTGCCGCTGCGCGAGGCCGACATGGAGCCCTTCGAGATCATGGTCTCCGAGTCCCAGGAGCGGATGCTGGCGGTGGTCGAGCCGGAGCGCGTCGCCGAGGTGCGGGCGATCTGCGAGAAGTGGCAGACCGGCTCGGCGGAGATCGGCGAGGTCACCGATAGCGGCCTGATCCGCATCCTCCGCGGCGGCGAGGTCGTCGGCGAGATGCCGGTCGAGGCGCTGGTCGACGGCTGCCCCCTTTATGACCTCGACCCGGCCGAGCCGGGGGGCTGGATCTACGGCAACCGGCAGACGCTGGCTGAGGGCGCCGCGCCCGAGGAGGAGCTGCTGGCGCTGCTGGGGGCGCCGAGCATCGCCTCCAAGCGCTGGGCCTTCGAGCAGTACGACTCGCTGGTCGGCTCGCGGACCGTGCGCCGGCCCGAGCAAGCCGACGCCGCGGTGCTCCAGCTGCCCGAGTCCGGCAACGCGATCGCGGTCTCGATCGACGGCAACGGCCGGCGCGTCGCCTGCGATCCCTACGGGGGGACGATCGACGCGGTGCTCGAGTGCGCCCAGAACCTCGCCTGCGTCGGCGCCGAGCCGCTCGGCCTGACCAACTGCCTCAACTTCGGCAACCCCGAGAAGCCGACCGGCGCCTGGCAGCTCGACCGCGCCGTCAGCGGCCTCGCCGACGCCTGCAATGCCCTCGGCGTGCCGGTCGTCGGCGGCAACGTCTCCCTCTACAACGAGGGCCCCGACGGCCCGATCTACCCGACCCCGGTGGTGGCCCTGGTCGGCGAAGTCCCCGATCCCGCCCGGGTCGCCGGCAACGCCTTCGTCCGCGAGGGCGACGCGATCGGCCTGATCGGTCCCTTCGCCCCGACCCTCCACGGCTCCGAGCTGGCGAAGCAGCGAGGGCAGCTGAAGATGGGCCTGCCGCAGCCGGACGTCGCCGCGGTCGCCGCCGCCTGCACGATCGTCCGCGACGCGGTCCGCGCCGGCAAGCTCGCCTCCGCCCACGACGTCTCCGACGGCGGCCTCGCCGTAGCGATCGCCGAGTCCGCGATCGCCGGCGGCATCGGCTGCGAGGCGAACGTCGAACACCTCCGCGAGCGCGGCTGCCAACCCGAGGAAGCCCTCTTCGGCGAGGGCGGCGGCGGCTTCCTCGTCAGCGGCGACCGTGAGGTCCTGGAGGAGCTCGGCGCCGTCCTGATCGGCACAGTCGGCGGCGAGCAGATCGCGATCGGCGCCGGCGACCGCAGCCTCAGCGTCAGCCTCGCCGCGGCCGAGAGCGCCTGGCGCTCGCTCGATCTGGCCTAAGCGGCCAAAACACTTCGGTTCCTTTTTTCAATTCAGAGATCCGGGATATGCTCGCGGCAATCCGCCTCGATCGAAAGGGAGAGAACAGATGAGGCTCAAGCTCGTTCCAGTTGCCCTTGCCGCGGCATTGGCAATCTCGTTGCTTGGCGCCACCAGCGCCTCGGCGGCGACCGAATTCGGTACCAACTGCACGGCAAACCGGGCCGAAGAATCGCCCTACACCGTGATCCAGTTGGCCCAGAACGGCGGCCAGACCGTGGCCCCCTCGTCAGGAGTAGTGACGAAATGGAAAATCCGGCTGATACCAGCCCCGGTCTTCCTGCCCCAGCAACTCAAGATCTTCCGGCCGACCGCCTCCCCCACCCAGTTCCAAGTAGTCGGGGAAAGCGCGATGTCAAACGTGGGCGGGGGCGAAAACGTCTTCACCACGCGGATTCCGATCCAGGCAGGCGACCGCCTGGGCCTGTTCGGCTTCGGCACGCCATACGGCGCGCTGTTCTGTCAAGGCCCCGAAACTGAAAATCCCGGCAACAGCATCGGCTTCATCCTCGGCAACCCGACCACCGGGACGACCGCGGCGGTGGCAGGAGTCGAAACGGAAGCACTCGTTCCGGTCTCCGCAACCATTGAGCCCGACGCCGACGCCGACGGCTTCGGCGACGAGACCCAGGACGCCTGTCCGCAGAGCGCCGCGACGCAAGTGGCCTGCCCGCCGGTCGCCCTGTCGACCAGCAAGCAGATTCGCAAAGGCTCGGTGACGATCGTCGTCACCAGCAGCACCGCAGCCCCGGTGACGGTCAAAGGCGTCGCCAGTCTCGGCAAAGGCAAAAAAGCCAAACTCAACGGCGGGACGCAGAACCTGGTTCCGGGCGCACTTAGCAAATTCACGCTCAGGTTCACCAAAGGGCTGAAGAACAAGCTGAAGGAGCTGCCGCCCAAACAGTCCGTGCGGCTGAACGTGACCGTTGCCGGCACCAGCGTCGCTGGCGCGGTGACCACGAAAACGCTGAAACTGAAACTCAAGGGACAGGCGAAAGACTGAGCCAGACCCGCGGGGGGCGTCACGAGGCGCCCCCTTTTTGAAGGAGAGAAGAATGAAGTTCAAATTTGCTAGTGCCGCACTTGCGGCGTCCCTGTCCATTTTGCTGTTGGGGGCCACCGGTGCCTCGGCGGCGACGGAAGCTGGGAACCGATGCGTCGGCAACCAGACCGTCGGCGGGGGCACTCCGATCTCTCTCGCCAACGGCCCCGGATCTACCCTTCCGGCCGTTATCCCCAGCAGCGGCGTGATCACGCGCTGGAGCCTCTCGGTGATTCCGGAACCGATTGAAATCTCCCTTACCGAGACCCTGAAGATCTTCCGTCCCACTGGCTTCGTCAAACAGTTCCAGGTAGTCGGTGAAAGTTCTCCTGTGCCAGTCACCAGCGGGGTAAGCACCTACCCGACGAGGATCCCGGTCCTGGCCGGCGATCACATCGGTGGGAGCGTTGCCGCGGGGGCGGAAACGGGAGGGCTCCTCTGCTTGACCGAAAACCCGGGCGACAGGCTCGGCCTCGTCGCCGGGAACCCCGGCAAAGGCTCGACGGGCACCGTGGTGGCGGAAGAAACCTCCGCCCAGGTTCCGATCGTCGTCTTCGTCGAGCCCGACGCCGACGCCGACGGCTTCGGCGACGAGACCCAGGACGCCTGCCCGCAGAGCGCTGCCTTCCAGACGCCCTGTCCGCCGGTCGCGCTCTCCACCAGCAAGCAGGTGAAGAAAGGGTCGGTGACGATCATCGTCACCTCCAGCACCGCTGCGCCCGTAACCGTCAAAGGCGTGGCCAAACTGGGCAAAGGCAAAAAAGCCAAACTCAACGGCGGGACCCAGAACCTGGTTCCGGGCACCCTCAGCAAGTTCCGGCTGTTCTTCACCAAAGCGTTGAAGAACAAACTGAAGGAGCTGACGCCGAAACAGAAGCTGACGCTGAAAGTAACCGTTACCGGCACCAGCGTCTCCGGCGCGGTGACGACGAAAACGCTGAAAGTGAAACTCAAGGGTCAGGCGAAAGGCTGAGCCCGAGAAGGGCCAAAGCGGTCCTTAATCGAAAGGGAGAGTTGAAATGAGGTTCAAGTTCATTACTGCCGCACTTACGGCGGTCCTATCCATCTCGCTGCTCGGTGCGACCGGCGCCTCGGCGGCCACCCAGGCCGGCAGCAACTGCCTCGGCAACAATTCGGCTGAAGGAATCACGTTGTACGGAGCAGCCAACGCTCCGGGCAGCCCACTGCCCGCCGCGATTCCGGTCAGCGGCGTCGTCACCCGTTGGACCTTCAACGTCGTGCCGATCCCGCCGGGAGTCTTCAGCGCAGGCCTGAAGATCCTGCGTCCGACCGGTCTTCCCGGTCAGCTCCTGGTGGCTGGCGAAGCCCCCCTGTCGCCGGTCGCCGGAGGGCTGAGCACCTTCTCCACCCGGATTCCAGTCCGAGCCGGCGACCTCCTCGGCACCTTCGGGTCCGCTGGAGGAGAAGCCATCACCATCTACTGCGAAACCGCTAGCGCTGGCGATCGAATGGGGGTCATCATCGGGAATCCGCCGCTGGGCTCGACCGCGGCCAGCGTCGAAGAGGTCAACGAATTACAGGTCCCGATCACCGTCTCGGTCGAGCCCGACGCCGACAACGACGGCTTCGGCGACGAGACCCAGGACGCGTGCCCGCAGAGCGCAACCACCCAGGCGGCCTGCCCCCCGGTTGCACTTTCGACCAGCAAGCAGGTGAACAAAGGGTCGGTGACGATCGTCGTCACTTCGAGCACCGCAGCCCCGGTCACCGTCAAAGGCATCGCCGGACTGGGCAAAGGCAAAAAAGCCAAACTCAACGGCGGGACCCAGAACCTGGTGCCCGGCACCCTCAGCAAGTTCCGGCTGTTCTTCCCCAAAGCACTGAAGAACAAGCTGAAGGAGCTGCCGCCGAAACGGAAGCTGACGCTGAACGTGACGGTCACCGGCACCAGCGTCTCCGGCGCGGTGACGACGAAAACGCTGAAAGTGAAATTGAAGGGGCAGGCGAAAGGCTGACCTGAGCGAACATCCGTCCGACGAAGGGCGCCGGAAGGCGCCTTTCGTCTTTCTCCGGCCCTATGCTGCGCCGAACCTCGATCGAAAGGGAGAGAAAAGATGAGGCTCAAGCTCGTTCCAGCCGTCGCCGCTGCGGCGCTGGCTATCTCGCTGCTCGGCGCCACCGGCGCCACCGCGGCGACCGAAATTGGCAACAACTGCACCGGTAATCGCGCGGAACCACCAGGTTCAACCCTGGTCCAGCTCTCGAGCGTCAACCCCAGTTCCCTGGCTGCTCCCCATGACGGAGTCCTGACCAAATGGAAAGTCAACGTCATCCCCTACCCGGGAGGCATCAGCGAGAAGGTCAAGGTCCTGCGACCTGCACCTGGGGCTCCCAATACGTTCACGGCAGTTGGAGAGAGCACCCTCCAACCGATCCTCGGCGGAGCCAACTCCTTCGACACCCGTATTCCCGTTCTTGCCGGGGACAGAATTGGCGCGTTCTCACCGATGTCCACCATCTGGTGCATGGGGACGGGGTCGCCTGCGAACGTGATGGGTGTAGTCGCAGAAGATGTCGCTATCGGCGCTGCTGCAACGTTCCCGCCGGCTACGGATCCGGAAGCTCAGGAATCCTTGGTCGCCATGTCAGCAGTTATCGAGCCCGACGCCGATAAGGATGGTTTTGGCGACGAGACCCAGGATGCGTGCCCGCAAAGCGCAACCAGCCAAGCGCCCTGTCCGGTGGTGTCAGTCTCGACCAGCACCCAGGTCCGCAAAGGTTCGGTGACCGTCGTCGTCACGCCGAGTACGCAGGCGACGGTCACCGTCAAAGGCGTGGCCAAACTGGCCAAAGGCAAAAAAGCCAAACTCAACGGTGGCACCCAGATTCTGGCCCCCGGCCTGCTTGGCAAATTCAGACTCGGCTTCACCAAAGCCCTGAAGAACAAGCTGAAGGAGCTGCCGCCGAAACGGTCGGTGAAATTGAACGTGACCATCTCGGGCACCAGCGTCTCCGGCGCGGTGACGACGAAAACGCTGAAAGTGAAGCTCAAGGGCCAGGCGAAACCCTGAGCTTCGGCTGACTAGTCGCTGATCAGAGGCGGGCTTACGAGCCCGCCTCTTTCGTTCTCGGGGACGTCGGACGCTCGCTGCCGGCGCAGACCGAGGGCGGCGGCGCCTGAGGCGAGGGCGGCGATGACGCCGAAGAGGTAGGCGGCGTCGGAGACGCGCAGGGCCTCGCTGAGGCCGACCGGGTCGCCGACGATGGCGACGAGGATCGCGGTGCCGAGGACGGCGCCGACCTGGCGGAAGGCGGCGTTGACGGCGCTGGCGGTGGCGAAGCGGTCGACGGGGACGTCGCGGACGGCGGCGGAGCCGAGGGTCGGGAAGGCGAGGCCGATGCCGATCCCGGTCAGCGAGGCGCCGGGCAGCCAGAGGCCGAGCCAGTCAGGCTCCGGCCCGGCCGAGCGCAGCACCATCACCCCGGCGGCGAAGACGAGCACGCCGGGGACGATCACGGCGCGGTGGCCGAAGCGGTCGGCGAGACGGCCGGCGGGGCCGGAGACGACCGTCGTCAGCACCGGGCCAGGCAGGGTGGCGAGGCCGGCGGTGAGCACGCTGTAGCCCCAGATAGAGGTGAGGAAGAGAACGTTGCCGAGGATCAGCGAGAAGAAGGCGGCGGCGAAGAGGAGGGTGCCGAGGTTGCCGATCGCGAACGAGCGGTGGGCGAACAGCGCCGGCTCGACGATCGGGCGCGGGTGGCGGAGGCTGCGGACGACGACGGCGCCGAGCATCAGCGCGGCGGCAGCGAAAGCGGCGAGGGTGCCGGCGCCGGTCCAGCCCCAGTCGTTGCCCTCGACGATCGCCAGGGTCAGCGCCGCGAGGCCGAGTGCCAGCAGCAGCGCTCCCGGCAGGTCAGGCAAGCGACTGTCGGTCGCCTGCCGCTCGGGCAGCAGGCGGCGGCCGGCGACCAGGAGGGCGGCGCCGAGCGGCAGGTTGACGAGGAAGACCAGGCGCCAGTCGGAGAGCTCGACCAGCGCCCCGCCGAGGGTGGGACCGACCGCCGCCGCGGCCGCCGCGGCCGCCCCCCAGAGTCCGACCCCGGTCGCGCGCTTCTCCACCGGGAAGCTGTCGAGGACGATCGCCAGCGAGGTCGGCGCGATCGCCGCCGCGCCGATGCCCTGCAGGACGCGAAAGGCGATCAGCGACTCCAGCGATGGCGCGACCGCGCAGAGCAGGCTGGCGACGGTGAAGCTGGCGAGGCCCCAGAGGAAGACCCGCTTGTGGCCGAAGCGGTCGGCGAGGCCGCCGGCCGGCACCAGCAGCGCCGCGATCACGACGAAGTAGCCGTCGAGCACCCAAGAGAGCAAGCCCTGGCTCGCCTCCGGATACGACGCCGAGATGTCCGGGAAGGCGATGTTGACGATCGTCGTGTCGAGGAAGGCGAGGAAGGCGCCGGTGCAGGCGATCAGCACGCCTGCTCTATGACCACGGTCATACATCGTGGCCGCGACTATACTATGACCGTGGGCATAACGCGAATTGCCGATGCGGAAATGATCGACTCGGGCCGTCGGGACGGGCGCCAGCGGCTGCTGAACGGCGCCCGCAAGCTGCTCGCGGAGAAGGGCTACGCCGGGATGGAGCTGCGCGACGTCGCCGAGGTCGGCAAGGCTCCGCGCGGCTCGATCTACCACCACTTCCCCGGCGGCAAGCGACAGCTCGCGGTCGAGGCGGCCGAAGTCGAGGGGACGGAGATCCGGGCCGCGATCGAGCGCTCGCTGGAGGAGCGCGGCCTCGCCGCGACGCTGACGATGTTCGGCGAGATGTTCCGCCGCCGGGTCAAGGACCAGCCCGAGCGGCTCGGCTGCCCCGTCGCCGCCGCGGCGCTGGCGCGGCCCGAGGACCCGGCGCTCGCCGCCGCCGCGACCAAGGCCTTCCAGAGCTGGGAAGCGCCGATCGCCGCCGCCCTGCGCGACGAAGGCGTCGGCAAAAAGGACGCCGAGACCTTCGCCGGCCTCGTCGTCTCCACGGTCGAGGGCGCCCTCGTCCGCGCCCGCGCCGCCGGCGACGACGCGCCACTGATCTCGGCGGTTGCTGGCCTACGGCAGGCGCTCGAGGCGCTGCTGGCTCCCGCGCAGAACTAGCACCGCCTGCTGTCGCGTCAGCTACGGATAGTGGCCATGAAGACGCTTGTGGGCGCGCTCGTAGACGTTGCGAGTGCTCGGATTCTCAGGATGACGCTCGCCGAAAGCAATGAAGTTCCAGGCGAAGCCACTCTCGGTTTTAGCCAGCTGGAAGACAAAGCCGTAGGGCGCGGCTGAGGACCCCTCCTGATCGAGTGGGACATAGAGCTTCCGGCACCCTGGAAGACAAGTACCGCCAGGGCCCTCCGGTTCGCATGGCCGCCAGACGAGCTTCCCTTGTCCGGCTTCGATTTCCTTCCGACCGCGTTCCGCTCGCTGGCGCGCACCTGCTTTTGGCTCATAACGCCCGACCTCCTCCTTCCACTCTTCGTCGCCGAAGATGAGCGGAACAGCGGGCGCCTGGGGGCGGGAAGTTGCCATGCCTCCAACGATAAGGCCACTAGGCACCCCTTTACCCGAACGGACTTTTCGAGAGAGAGGTTGGCTCTGGGCGGGGGACTAGCCCTCGCCGTCGGCCAACTCGTCGTCGGCGGTCAGGCGCTTGAAGTCCTCTTCAGAAGCCGGCTCCCAGCCACGCTTGGCATACAACTCAGAGACTGGCGTGATGGGCGGCTCAAGGGTCAGTCCTCCTTGGCGGTCCGGCACCACCTCATAACGTCGGCCCCCAACTTCAACAAGCTCACCGATCGTCAAGTCAAGCTTCTTCACAGCCGTTGCCATGCAGCAAGTGTAACCCCGCGGTAGTCAATTCCCAGAAGTCTTCGGCGCCCGTAATTCGCGTCCCGCCGACTCACTGGGGCGCCAACACTCCCGAGCGGCCCAGAGGGCACCCAGCCGTACGCCTCTCTGCTGTGTTTAGAGCAGCATCGGCGCGGGCAGCTTCTTCAATGCACCCCTGGGAAGGGTGCGGACCATGGAGGAGCGACCGTGAAATCCAGTCGGGCTACGCGGGCACTGATCTGCCTCGCGGCCTCGGCTTTGGTCGTGGCGGGCTTCTCGGCCTGCGGCGGCGGTGACGACAGCTCCGGCTCGCGCGAGCTCACCTTCTTCGTCGCGATCCAGCCGGGCGGGACGATCGAGGAAGTCTCGAAACGGTGCTCGAAAGAATCGGGCGGCAAATACACGATCACGCCTGAATTCCTCCCCACCGACGCCAGCCAGCAGCGCGAACAGCTGGTCCGCCGGCTCGGGGCCGAGGACTCCTCGATCGACATCGTCGGCATGGACGTGATCTGGACCGGCGAGTTCGCCAACGCCGGCTGGGTCGAAGAGTGGACGGGAGCGCAGAAAAAAGCGGTGACCGAAAACGTCTTCCCCAACGTGATCGAAACCGCCTCCTTCGAGAACAAGCTCTACGCGGCGCCGTTCAACACCAACACGCAGCTGCTCTGGTACCGCAAAGACCTGGTCAAACAGCCGCCGAAAACCTGGGACGAGATGATCGAGCAGGCCGAAGGGCTGAAAGAAGCCGGCACGATCCAGGTGCAGGCGAACCGCTACGAGGGCTACATGGTCTTCGTCAACGCGCTGATCGAGAGCGCCGGCACCCAGATCCTCTCCGGACCCGAAGAAGTCGCCCTCGAGGAGGGGCCGACCGAAAAAGCGCTCGAGGTGATCGGCCGCCTCGCCAACGGCAGCGCCGCCCCGCCGAGCCTCTCGACCTCCGACGAGGACAGCGCCCGGCTCGCCTTCGAGGCCGGCGAATCGGCCTTCATGACCAACTACACCTTCGCCTACGCGAGCGCCCAGGCCGAAGCGCCGGACATCGGCAAAGAGATGGGCTTCGCCCGCTTCCCCGAGGTCGTCGCGGGGACGCCGAGCAAACCGCCGCTCGGCGGCTTCAACCTCGCGGTCAGCGCCTTCTCCGACAACAAAGACGTCGCCTTTGAAGCGGTCCAGTGCCTGTCCGGCAAAGAGAGCCAGAAAACCGCGGTCGAACTCGACGGCCTGCCGCCCTCGCGCTCTGACCTCTACACCGACAAAGTCGTGACCGAGGCCTACCCCGGCTTCGCCGAGCTGGTCAAGGAGTCGATCGAAAACTCGGGCCCGCGGCCGACCACCCCCGCCTACCAGGACGTCTCGCTCGCGGTCCAGCGCTCGCTGCACCCGCCCGACAAGATCGACCCCGAAGACACCGAATCGGTCTTCGACGAACTGAAGGAGAACGTCGAAGACGCGGTCAAGCGAGAGGGGCTGCTCTGATGAAGTCCGAGCGCACCCGATCGGAACGCAAACTGGCCTGGATGCTGTGCGCGCCGGCGGTGCTGGCGATGCTGCTGGTCACCGCCTACCCGATCGTCTATGCGGTGATCCTCTCGCTGCAGGACGTCGACCTCCGCTTCCCCGACGAGGGCGGCTTCGTCGGCCTCAGCAACTACATCGCCGTCCTCTCCTCCGACCTCTGGTGGACCGACTTCTTCAACACCGTCGTGATCATGGTGGTCACGGTGGCGATCGAGCTGGTGCTGGGGATGGCGATCGCGCTGGTGATGTACCGGGCGATCTTCGGCCGCGGCGTCGTCCGCACCTCGGTCCTGATCCCCTACGGGATCATCACCGTGGTCGCCGCCTTCGCCTGGCAGTTCGCCTTCGCGCCGGAAACCGGGTTCGTCAACAACCTGCCGCTGATCGGCGACGAAACCGACTGGTTCGGCGAGCGCTTCACCTCCTTCGTGGTGATCATCCTCGCCGAGGTCTGGAAGACGACCCCGTTCATGGCGCTGCTGCTGCTGGCCGGGCTGGTGACGATCGACCGCCAGCTGTACGAGGCGGCGCGGGTCGACGGCGCCACCGCCTGGCAGCGGTTCACGCGGATCACGCTGCCGCTGATGAAGCCGGCGATCCTCGTCGCGCTGCTCTTCCGCAGCCTCGACGCCTTCCGCGTCTTCGACACGATCTTCATCATGACCCGCGGTGCGCTGGACACCGAATCGGTCTCGATCCTCGGCTACAACCAGCTGATCTCGCGCCTCAACCTCGGCCTCGGCTCGGCCGTCTCGGTGCTGATCTTCATCTGCGTCTTCCTGATCGCGCTGCTCTTCGTGCGCGGCTTCGGGGCCAAACTGGAGGAAGGGAGGCCGAACTGATGGAACAGCACAGTGGCCGCGACTACGCCCTCTGGACCATCGCCATCGCGCTGGTGGTGATCTTCGCCCTGATCCCGGTGCTGTGGCTGATCTCGATCTCGCTGAAGCCGCCGGAGGCGCTGACCGACCAGCGCTTCATCCCCTCCGAGATCTCCTTCGACAACTACAAGAGCCTGTTCGAAGGCGGGATCGACGACAGCCCCTTCATCAAACCGCTGATCAACTCGATCGTGATCGCCCTGATCACGACCGTGATCGCGATCGTCCTCGCCTCCTTCTGCGCCTACGCGATCGCGCGGCTCGAATTCCCCGGCAAGCGGGTGATTCTGGCCGGGGCGCTGGCGATCGCGATGTTCCCGCCGATCTCCACCGTCGGGCCGCTGTTCGACATGTGGCGGGCGCTCGGCCTCTACGACACCTACGTGGGACTGATCATCCCCTACCTGACCTTCTCGCTGCCGCTGGCGATCTACGTCCTCGTCGCCTTCTTCAGGGAGATCCCCTGGGAGCTCGAGCAAGCGGCGCAGGTGGATGGGGCGACGCCGTTCCAGGCGTTCACGAAGGTGATCGTGCCGCTGGCCGCGCCCGGCGTCTTCACCGCCGCGATCCTCGTCTTCATCTTCTGCTGGAACGACTTCCTCTTCGCGATCTCGCTGACCAGCTCGGACGCCTCGCGGACCGTTCCCGCCGCCCTCGCCTTCTTCACCGGCGAATCGGCGTTCACCGCCCCGACCGGGAGCATCGCCGCCGCCGCGGTGGTGGTGACGGTGCCGATCATCGTCTTCGTCCTCTTCTTCCAACGCCGAATCGTCGCCGGGCTCACCGCCGGCGCCGTCAAGGGATAAGGAGCACCGATGTCAGAGATAGTCCTCGATGGAGTCACCAAGACCTTCGCCGACGGCTTCGAAGCCGTCAAAGACATGAACCTCGACATCCAGGACGGCGAGTTCATGATCCTCGTCGGCCCCTCCGGCTGCGGCAAGTCGACCGCGCTGCGGATGATCGCCGGGCTCGAGGACATCTCGAGCGGCGAGCTGAAGATCGGCGGCGAGACCGTCAACGACCGCTCGCCGAAGGACCGCGACATCGCGATGGTCTTCCAGAACTACGCGCTCTACCCGCACATGACCGTGCGCGAGAACATGGGCTTCGCGCTGAAGCTGGCGGGCGCCGACAAGGAGGAGATCGACAAGAAGGTCGAGGAGGCGGCGCGGACGCTCGACCTCGAGCAGCACCTCGACCGGCGGCCGGCCAACCTCTCCGGCGGCCAGCGCCAGCGGGTGGCGATGGGGCGGGCGATCGTCCGCGACCCGAAGGCGTTCCTGATGGACGAGCCTCTATCCAACCTCGACGCGAAGCTGCGGGTGCAGATGCGGACCGAGGTGGCGAAACTGCAGTCGAAGCTGGAGACGACGACCGTCTACGTCACCCACGACCAGACCGAGGCGATGACCCTCGGTGACCGGGTGGCGGTGATGCGGGCCGGCGTCCTGCAGCAGGTCGGCACCCCGGCCGAGCTCTACGACAACCCGGTCAACCTCTTCGTCGCCGGCTTCATCGGCTCACCGGCGATGAACTTCATGCCGGCCGAGATCAGCGGCGGCAAGCTCAACCTCCCGATCGGAGAGGTCGACCTCGACAAGCTCGACGTCAAAGGCAAAGGTGAGGGCCAGGTGATCGCCGGCATCCGGCCGGAGAACTTCGAGGACGTGGAGGTGATCGGCGACCTCAAGGAGGAGCGCGGCGTCACCTTCGAGGCGGAGATCGACCTGGTCGAGTCGCTCGGCTCCGACCTCTTCGCCTACTTCCACATCGAGTCGGCAGGCGTCCAGTCCGACCAGCTCGCCGACATCGTCGAAGAGAGCCTGGAGGAAACCGGGGCCGGCGAAATCCGCGAGGGCCACGAGCAGATCGTCGCCCGCCTCGACCCGACCAGCAAAGTCAAACGCCGCGAGACCGCCCAGCTCTGGGCCGATACCGCGAAACTGCACCTGTTCGACCCCGAGAGCGGCGAGAGCTTGCGGAGCAGTTTAAGCACCTAAACGTTTCTTTTACAGAAAAAGTAGTGTTCTCGCGTGGGGGCAAACGCGGGATGGGAAGAGACGCGGCTCTGGATTGAGCTCGAGGGGCGGGGCGATAAGCAAGCCAAGCAACTGCAGGTGATCTTGGCCGAGGTCCTCCCTGATGCGGAGGAGATCCTCGACAGCGGATCGTCGCCTCAGAACTTCACGCTCCACGATGCTGACCACGCCTTCCGCGTGGCTGAGCGCATAGTTGACCTGCTCGAAGCCGAGCCTGCCCTCCTGAAGAAGGTCGGCCCCTACGACCTGGCGCTTCTTCTGCTGGCCGCCTACCTGCACGACATCGGAATGTCCCCTTCTCTTTCGCGGATCCAGGACCACTACGACTTCCTGCTTACGGGCGAAGGGAACCTGAATCTCGATGAGCAGAACGAACTCCAGATGTGGCTGGACGACGAATGGGATGGACAGACCCCGCCACTCGCTCGGGCAGCATCGACGCCCCACGATCTCCACCTTGCCCAACAGATGATCGCCGGCTATATCCGCCACCGGCACAACGACTGGAGCGCGGAGTGGATTGAGACGAAGGTCGAACCCTTTGCCTCCAAGGGATATCCGGGATGGGTTGAGGACGTCGTCCTGCTTTGCCAAAGCCACCATTTCTCTATCGACCAGCTAAAGTCCCCTCCCTTCGATCCGCGCCTGGTGGGAAACCCGGGAACGGTCCTTCACCTGCGCTACTGCGCCTGCGTCCTGCGCATAGCCGACGTCCTCGATTTCGATCCCGAGCGAACTCCTCAGGTGCTCTTCGCGCATCGCGATATCGGAGAGGAGAGCGCCATCTACTGGCACAAGGACCACGAGCTGGCTTTCGATCAAGCCAAGTCGGTTATCTCGATACACGCGCAGCCCAGCAACGCCCTTACCCACTACGCGATCAACCTGACGGTCGACGACGTTGACCGCGAGCTCCTCGGCAGCCGGCGGCTCGCCGACGAAACCCAGTTCCACCGAATGGCCGGGCGGGAGGATGACCTTCCACATCGATGGCGGCTCGAGACCTCCGTGCGCGCGAAAGTCGTACCACGGGAGGGAACCTACGAGTACATCGACGGCACGTTCCGTCCAGATCCCTCGCGGCTGCTCGAGCTGGTCGGAGGAGTCGAGCTTTATGGGTCCCCCCTGGCTGCGGTGCGGGAGCTGCTCCAGAACGCTTTCGACGCCGTTCGAGACCAGATCGCCCGTCAGCGCCTTCGCCAAGACGATCCCAGCAGCGAGGAAGTCGCCGAGCTATTGGCTCGGACCCACAGCGTCAGCCTCGTCCTGGAGCAATCAGAGGAGGGGGTCCGCCTTACCTGCCGCGACACCGGCTCGGGAATGTCCCGGGAAATCATCAAGTCGCGCTTCCTAGTCGGCGGAAGGAAAGCCAACCACGAGATGCGGGCCCTGGAGAGGCTATGTCGGGACAAAGGCTTCAGTACCGGTAAGACCGCCCGCTTCGGAATCGGGGTGCTCTCCTACTTCCTGATTGCCTCAGATCTGAAGATCCGCACCCAGCGCTCGATCGAGGCGCATAATCCGGATGGAACTGGATGGACCTTCACCATCGCCGGGTTGAGCGACTTCGGCGAATTGAAGAGGGCACCGGCCGCTCAGGTCGGGACCGAGGTGTCGCTGACGATCAGACCTGACCTCCTCGTAGATGGGGTAGAGGCTTTCGTCGATCAAGTACGTGACTACCTGCAGTCCACCGTCAGACGGATCCCCTGTCGCTTTTCCTTCTCAGCCCCCGGCTTCTCGGTGGACCCGTTCGTCAACGATCTAGGCTGGATCGACCGGGAGGAAGAGGTACGGGAACAGATCATCGAGTCGATGCTGGAGGACACGCCCCAGCGCGAGGTGCCCGAAGAGCTTTTGTCAGTACAAGCGCGAGAGGATCGTGGAGAGCGATCCGAGTATCGGCAAGCCATAAGAGCCGAAATATCCAAATGCCTCAAATTGGAGGAGCGGCAAGGCTCTCTCCCCGACGACTTGGGGACCTGGCGCTCCTATCTGTGCCGTTTCGATTTCGAGGGGGATCTCTTGCCCGCCTTCTTCAAACTTGACGGCAAGGGGGAGCATGGCTTCAAGCTGAAACCGCTCGGCCTGAGCACCGGCCTCTCCTTTCCCGGCACCCTGATGGTGGCCTGGAACGGCATGGACATCGATTTGGACGTAACTCAACGAACCGGACCCCTTGGAGTCCAGTCAGGATGCTTCCTAGAGATCGACTGGTGCGACGACGGAGCCGGGCGCCTCGCTGTCAGCCGCAACTGCTTCGAGCCGGATCAGGTGGCAGTCGAAGCGACGAAGGAAGTGGCGGGAAACTTGTTCGAGGATGACGTAGATCTCGTCTCTGACCTCGAAGACTCGCCGTTCTATTTGCTCAGCGTCCGCTGCGTGGGGACTTCGATCTCGGCTGCCGGCCTCAAAAGGTGGCCCGAGGGAGCTGAGTTCGAAGGTGGTGAGCTGCGTCAGCTCGATCCGCCCCTGATCAACGACATAGGGGGATTCAGGGAGTTGCTGCCGCCGCTGCGGTGGCGTGGCTTGGCGGTCACGTCCATCTACCCGCGCTCAGCCGGGACCACTGGCATGTACCGGGACAAGTTCTCCTGGTACGGAGAAGACATCGCCCCGGGATCCGTTGCCGCATACCTCTGGCAGGACCGACTCAAGATCGTGCCGGTCTGGGACGACTTGGATCGGGTCTCCCAACCCCCGCACTCCCCGCCGGGATTCAAGGCCGAGTTCCCACCAGGCTGGACTTGCCTGACCGGGGTCAGCAGCTACTCCAGCGCTCGGATAGACCTACTGAACGTCTGGAACCAAGATCATCCCCTGATCAGAAGCTGCTCGCCAGAGGCCTGGGAATGGATCATGGGCGCCGATCTACAGACGGCTGACCCCCTTGATTTTCGCTCCGAGCTACTCGAAGAGCCGAGTCGCGCCGCTGCCTGGATGATTCACTCGCTCATGCGGAGCAGCCATCTAGTCTGGGAGGGACTGATCGACCGGGAGCCATCCTTCCTGCGTGAGTTGTGGGCAGCGGTGAACGGGCTCGATGAGATCGAGAAGATTTCCTTCTGGCGGAGCCAGTCGAGTGAATCGGGGGAGCTCATCGTGGCGACGCCTTCCACCTGGTCGGTCCACTACCGCAGGGAAGGCTACGAGAAGCTCCGAGAGCACCTTCCGCTGCCCGGTGAGGAGTGGCAGCTCCTGGCAGCGGAGGACCCCGCGACTACCTCAGCGGGCGACGGCGACCAGAGCTGACATCAGCTCGCCCGCCTGCGGGTCGTCGAGCCCTTGGGCGCGAGTGAGGTCCTGCCAGGTGCGGAAGGCGAGGGCGTGGCCGATCGCGGCGCGGGTTCGCTTGGCGGCGTTGCCGCGCAGGCCCCTCCCCCGCATCAGGATCTTCGCGGCCTCGGCGAGGAAGCCGCGGAAGCCGCCCATCAGCTCGTCGACGACCGGCACGGTCGGGGCGTCGCGGAGGAGCTTGTCGAGCATCTCCTCGTTACGGCCGTAGAAGGCGTAGAGCTCGGCCAGGGCCGCCCCGAGGCGCTCGTCCGGATCCTCGATCGCCGCCCAGGCGCCGATGTCGGGCGGCGGGTTGGCTTCGGCCCAGTGGGCCGAGCAGGCTCCGAACAGGGCGCGCTCGTCGGGAAAGTGCCGGTAGAGGGTCGAGCGACGGACGCCGGCGTGCTCGGCGACCGCGCTCATCGAGGTGTTGGCGGGGCCAAGGGTCCCGTGCAGCTCGACGGCGCTTTCGGTGATCCGCAGTCGCGTCTGCGCCTCGGCTTCGGCCCGGGCCTTCTTCTCGTACTTGCGCTTTCGATCGGACATTGGTGTACGACCAATATTGACAGATCCGTCAAGGGGCGCTACGGTTTTCGCGAAACAGTAGTGTCTACCGAAAATGAGAAGGAGAAAAGAGATGGCAACGGTTATCGGTCCCAACGACGGCAAGGCGGGCTTCCTCGGCAGCATCGGGGTGCGGTTCATGATCGACGGCGAGGGCGCCGGCGGGGACTTCTCCCTGGTCGAACATCCCCTCTCCCCGCGGGCGCTGGCGGCGCCGCTGCACCGGCACACCCGCGAGGACGAGTACAGCTTCGTGCTCGAGGGCCGGATGGGCGGGCTGCTCGGCGACGAGGTGGTCGAGGCCGGACCCGGCGACCTCGTCTTCAAGCCGCGCAACGAGTGGCACACCTTCTGGAACGCCGGCGACGAGCCCTGCCGGATCCTCGAGATCATCGCCCCGGCCGGCTTCGAGCACTTCTTCGAGGAGCTGGTCGACATGGGCGGCGTGCTGAACGCAACCCCGGAGAGGCTGGAATCCCTCAATGACCGCTACGGCCTGGAAATGCAGCCGGAGAGCGTCCCCGGCCTGCTGGAGCGCTTCGGTCTCGTGGTCGGCGAGCCGGTCGAGACCGCGCTGCAGCTCGCGTAGCCTCGCAATTTGCGGGAGCAGAAGGACGGGTGCGCAGCCGCGGAGCGCTGCTACTCTCCTCGGGTAGGCAGCCTGTCTGCCTGCGCGTCCGTCCTTCGATCCGCAGCGAGGAGTACGCGCTTTTGACTCCCGATCAGGGGTTCAGCATCGATCGCGAAGGGCCGCGAGAGGAATGCGGCGTCTTCGGCGTATACGCACCCGGGCACGACGTGTCCCGCCTCGCCTACTTCGGGCTCTACGCGCTGCAGCACCGCGGGCAGGAGTCGGCCGGGATCGCCACCTGCGAGGGCGGGATGATCACCACCATGCGCGACCAGGGGCTGGTCTCCCAGGTCTTCGACGAGGAGAAGCTGCGAGCGCTGCAGGGGGACATGGCGATCGGCCACGTCCGCTACTCGACCACCGGCGGCGGCTCCTGGGAGAACGCGCAGCCGATCTGGCGCGACGACGGTCGCGAGATCGCCCTCGCCCACAACGGCAACCTCACCAACGCGGTCGAGCTCTGGGGCGAGCTGAAGGAGCGGGGGCTGGAGTTCCGCGGCACCTCCGACTCGGAGATCCTGGCGGCGCTGCTCTCCTCCCACGACGGGAAGATGATCGAGGACGCCGTCGAGGACGTGATGCCGCGACTGCGGGGCGCCTACTCGACCGTGGTGATGACCAAGCGGGCGATCGTCGCCTTCCGTGACCCGCACGGGATCCGGCCGCTCAGCCTCGGCCGGCTCGACGATCGCTTCGTCGTCGCCTCGGAGAGCTGCGCCTTCGACATCATCGGGGCCGAACTGATGCGCGAGGTCCACCCCGGGGAGATGGTCTCGCTGACCGAGCGCGGGCTGGAGACGCGCCAGGTGGTGAAGACCGAGCGGCGCGCCAGCTGCGTCTTCGAGCACATCTACTTCTCCCGTCCCGACAGCCGCCTCGAGGGCAAGGTCCTGCAGCAGGCGCGCGGGCGGATGGGCGAGATCCTCTGGCGCGAATCACCGGTCGAGGCCGACTTGGTGATCGCGGTGCCGGACTCGGGCAACCCATCCGCGGCGGGGTTCGCCCGCGCCTCCGGGATCCCGCGCGACGACGGCCTGATCAAGAATCGCTACGTGGCGCGTACCTTCATCCAGCCCGGGCAGGAGCTGCGCAAGCACGGGCTGCGGCTGAAGTTCAACCCGCTGCCGGAGATCGTCGCCGGCCAGCGCCTGGTCGTCGTCGACGACTCGATCGTGCGCGGCAACACCACGCGGCAGATCGTCGGCATGCTGCGCGACGCCGGCGCCAGCGAGGTGCACCTGCGGATCTCGGCGCCGCCGATCCGCAACCCCTGCCACTACGGCGTCGACATGTCGACCCGCGAGGAGATGATCGCCCACGATCGCTCGATCGAGGAGATCGCCGACGAGCTCGAGGCCGACAGCCTCGCCTACCTCTCGATCGCCGGCGTCTACGAGGCGATCGAAGGCGACCCGGCCGAACACTGCGACGCCTGCTTCACCGGCCACTACCCGCTCGGCGACCCCGACGAGGCCGACGGCAAATACGCGCTCGAGACGATCGCCGCGACGCCCTAACGGCGGACCCGCAGCCGCCAGGGCCGGTTCACGGTCGGATTCGTGATCAGGCTGGCCCACTTGCCCTTCAGGCAGAGGTCGCAATAGATCACGTAGGTGTACGTCCCCGCCGGGAGCCTCGGGATCGCGAAGTCGAGGACGTAGAGCGGGTACGGCTTCTCGGCGTCCCCGTCGCCTCCCGGGGGTAGGGCCTCCCCCAGGTAGGTGAAGGGCGCCTGCTTGGGGACCGCCCGCACCCGCGGCAGGCAGAGCGCGTTCGGTCCGCAGCGGTACGGCACCGGCACCTTGGCGGCGGGGACCAGGGAGACCGGGAACGAGGAGGGCTCCTGTCCCCCCGCCGCCGCACAGGCTCCACACCCGAGCGTGAGCTTGACGCTCTCGCCGGGCTTGCCGCTCGTCCGGTCCACCCTCTCCACCCCGAGGTCGGCGATGGCGGCCGGTGCGGCGAGGAGCGCGAAGGTGGCGACTAGACCGACGAGAAACAGCGATTTCGGGGGCATGCCTCTATTACGGTCATGCCCCCTCCAGAGGTCCCGAGCTACTCAGCGCTGGTGGCGCTTTTTGCCTTTCTTCTTTTTCTTCTTCACGCAGCGCGCCTTGCCCTTGACGACCTTCTTCTTGAAGCCGCGTTTGCACTTCAGCGGTTTTTTCGGCTGCGGAGCGGGGGTCGGTCCCGCGACCGGCGGCACGACGACGCCTCCGCCCGGGTCCCCCGTGGGAGGCGGTTCGGAGGGAGGGGTGACGGATGCTTTCACCGAGCGCAGATGCAGTTCGAAGCGGCCCTCGTCGCCGCCGGGACCGTCGACGGCAAACCGGTAGGTGGTGCCGGCGACGGCGTCGAACCCGACGCTGCTTCCTTCTTCACACTCGCCGCTGCCCTTATCGGAGGTCGAGACGGGAGTGAGGGCGCCAACCGCGGCGCCGGTGTAAACGCCGAGCAGCGGCTCGAAGCCCTCGGTGCAAGCGTCGAGCTCCAGCCTCAGGCTTTTCCGCGGCGTCCACGAGAACCAGACCGAGCGGCCACCGGGGTTGCCGGCGTGGTTGGGCTCGCCGGCCTGCTTCGTGGCCAGCACCGTCGAGCCGGGCCAGTACCAGCCGGCCCTGCCGGGGATCTCCTCCGCGGCCGCGAAGTCGTCGTTGGCTCGCCGCTCTTCGACGTTCAGCTCGAGCTGGCCCTGGGCGCCACCCTTGCCGTCGACCGCGATCCGGTAGGTGGCGTTGGCGACCGCCTCGAAGCTGAGCTTGCTCCGCGGCGAGCACCAGCCACTGCCGTTGTCGTTGCTCTGCACCGGGGTGAGGCCGGCGATCGTGCCGCCGGTGTAGACGGCGAGCAGGGTGTCGAAGCCGCTACCGCAGGTGTCGACGCTGACCGGGCCGCTGCGAGGGGCGGTCCACTTGAACCAGACCGAGGAGCCCCCGGCGTCGCCCGCATGGTCGGGCTCCCCCGCCTGCTCGGTGGCGAACCGGTTCGAGGTGAACTGCCAGGCCGTGGGCAGGCCTCCCCCGAGCGGGTGCGCCTTGCCGAAGTCGTCGTTGGGCGCGACTCCCTCGAGCGTGATCTGGAAGCTGCCGGCGGCGCCTCCCTTGCCGTCGATCGCGATCCGGTAGGTGGTGCCGGCCGTCGCGGTGAACTGGGCTTCGCTGTCGGTGGGGCTGCAGCCTTTGCGGCTTTGGCCGTCGTCGCCGCTCGCCACCGGGGTCAGGCTCCCCACCGACGATCCGGTGTAGACGGCGAGCAGGGTGTCGAAGCCGCCTTCGCGGGTGCAGGTCGAGGCCAGGACCGGCCCGCTCGAGGGGGCGGTCCACCGATACCAGACCGAGTGGCCACCGGGGTTGCCGGCGTGGTTGGGCTCACCGGCCTCCTTGCCGGCGAACGTGGTGGATTCGGAGCCGAAGGACGGAAGCCCTGCGTAGAGCTCGTCCGCGTTCGCGAAGTCGTCGTTGCCCGCCGCGGGTATGAATCCCATCCCGAAACGGCCCTCGCTGTCCTTGGTGTCCACCGCGATCCTGTAAGTGGTGCCGGCGACGGCGTTCAGCACGACGGCGCTGTCACTGGGCGATTCGCACATCCCGTTCAGCGGCCTCCCGGTCACGTCGTCGTTGCTCGTTACCGGGGTGAGGGCGGTGACGGCGGTGCCGGTGTAGACGGCGAGCAGGGTGTCGACCCCGTTGCGGCCGCACGCGGTCACCTCCACCGGCCCGCTGCTCGACGGCGTCCACGAGAACCAGACCGAGTGGCCGCCGGGGTTGCCGGCGTGGTTGGGCTCGCCCGCCTCCTTGCCGGTGAAGAGGGTCGACCCGCCGGCCATCATCGGTTCGGCGGGCAGCACTTCGGGGCTGGCGAAGGTGTCGTTGGCCGGCCGGCCGCCGATCTCGAGCGAGAAGACGCCCTGCCTCCCCTTGCTGTCAACGGCGATCCGGTAGGTGGTGCCGGCGACGGCTTGGAACCTCGCCTCGCTGCCCACTTCCTGGCAGGCGGAGGCAGAGTCGTCGCTTGCGGCCACCGGAGTGAGGCCGCCGAGCGTCGAGCCGGTGTAGACGGCGAGCAGGGTGTCCGGGCTTTCTTCGAAGAAGGGACAGGTGGAGATCGCAATCGAGCCGCTGCTCGGCGCGGTCCAGGAGAACCAGACCGAGGTGCCACCGGGGTTGCCGGCGTGGTCGGGCTCGCCGCTCTCCTTGGTCCCCATCGTGGTGGAGCCCGACGTCGAGACGCTGACGGTTTCCGGCAGGGCTTTGGCGTCGGCGAAGTCGTCGTTGGCCGGCGGCGCTTCGATGCTGACTCCAAAGCGCCCCTGGTCGCCGTCCTTGCCGTCGACCGCGATCATGTACGTCGTTCCCGCCGTGGCGTCGATGGCGAGTTCGCTGCCGTAGGTGCAGTAGCCGTTGGAACCCTCGTCGTTGGCGGCCACGAGCGTGGCGCCGGCGAGATCGGCGCCGGTGTAGACGGCGAGAATCGTGTCCAGCGCCCCAGCGGGGCTGCAGGTCGCGATCCGGACCCGGCCGCTGCTCGGCGCGGTCCAGGAGAACCAGACCGAGCGGCCACCGGGGTTGCCGGCGTGGTTGGGCTCCCCGCTCTCCTCCGTGGCGAATTCGTTGCTCCCGTTCGAGGCGAACGAGGGAATGCCCGGTAGCAGCTCCTGGGCCGAGTCGAAGTCGTCGTTGACCGGTCGGCCTTCGATCAGCAGGTTGAACCTGCCGGCGGTTCCGTTGGCGCCGTCGACCGCGATCCTGTAGGTCGTCCCCGCGACGGCGTCGACCATCACCCCGCTGTCGGATTGCCTGCACCCGCCAGAGCCCAGGGGGATGGCCGTTTCGTCGTTGCCGGCGACCTCGTCGAGGGCATCGAGCTGGGAGCCGGTGTACACCGAGAGCACCGCATCGAGGCTGCTGGAGTTGGTGCAGGTCGCGATCCGGACCGGTTCCGTGACATCGGGGGTCCAGGAGAACCAGACCGAGTTGCCACCGGGGTCGCCGGCGTGGTCGGGCTCGCCCGCCTCCTTGCTGCCGAGCTTGTTGGTGCTGAACAGGTCCTGGGGCGTCGCCGCACCCACCGTCGTCGCGTTGGCGAAGTCGTCGTTGTCGGGCTTGCCGCTGAACCGCAGGTTGAAGGCCCCCTGCGCTCCATCCCTGCCGTCGACCGCGATCCAGTAGGTCGTCCCCGCCGTCGCTTCGAACTCCGCCTGCGGCGCTTCGGAGAAGAAGCAGCCGGGCGGCGCGGGGCTCTGGTTGGAGGCGACGGGCGTGAGCGAGTCGACGCTCGGGCCGGTGTAGACCGCGATCAGCATGTCGGGCCCGCCGAAGCAGTTGCCGCTCTGGATCCCGACCCGCCTGTTGCTCGACGGCGTCCACGAGAACCAGACCGAGTGACCTCCGGGGTTGCCGGCGTGGTTGGGCTCGCCCGCCTCCTTGGTCGCTTCCGCGTTGCTGCCGGATGGTTCGCTGGGGAAGTCGGGTAGCGCCTCCGCGGCGGCGAAGGCGTCGTTGGCGGGGGCGGCGGCGCTGGCGCCCGCGGTCCCGATCAACAGCGAAACGATCGATAGAGCGAGGATCGCGAGTGCGCGTCCCGTGCCGGTCCTGCCTGCGGTGGTCATCTCTCCCTGCCTTGTTTTCAAGCCTCTGAGCGAGGTCACTTTAGATGGAAACCTCCCGAGCACCGGCTTCAACCCGCCGGGTGCGAAAAGATGCGGCGGTGAGCTCGTTCCGGATCGTCGTCCTCGCCTCGGGCAGCGGCACCAACCTGCAGGCGATCCTCGACGAGCTGCACGGGCGGGGTCTGGTCGAGGTGGTCGGCGTCGGCTCCGACAAGCCGGCGGCCGGGGCGCTGGAGCGCGGGCGCCGGGCCGGGGTCGAGACCGCCGTCTTCCCCGCCGTCGAGTACGAGGACCGGGCGGCGCGCGACGCGGTGATCGGCGACTGGATCGAGGCGCGCGAGGCGGACCTCGTCGTCCTCGCCGGCTACATGCAGCTGCTCAGCGCTCCCTTCGTCGCCCGCTTCCGCAACCGCATCGTCAACATCCACCCCGCCCTGCTGCCGGACTTCCCCGGCCTCGACGCGATCGGGCAGGCGCTCGCCGCCGGGGTCGAGACCACCGGCGTCACCGTCCATTTCGTCGACGAGGGGGTCGACACGGGGCCGGCGATCGCCCAGCGCGAGGTGCCGGTGCCGGCGGGAGTCGAGCGAGCGGAGCTCGAGGCGGCGGTCCACGCGGTCGAGCACGAGCTCTATCCGGAGGCGATCCGCATGATCGCGGAGGGCAGGGTTAGGATCGACCCCAGCGACCCGCGGAGGGTCGCGATCGATGACTGAGCCAGCCACCGACATCCAGGACAGCCTCGGCGACGGCCAGATCCGCGTGCGCCGGGCGCTGATCTCCGTCTCCGACAAGACCGGCGTCGCCGACTTCGCCAAGGGGCTGGCGGCGATGGGGGTCGAGATCCTCTCCACCGGCGGCACCGCGACGGCGCTGCGCGAGGCCGGCGTCGAGGTCACCGACGTCTCCGAGTTCACCGGCCAGGAAGAGATCCTCGGCGGCCGGGTGAAGACGCTGCACCCGCGGCTGCACGCGGCGCTCCTGGCGCGGCGCGGCGATCCGGAGCACATGGCGACGCTGGAGCGCGAGGGGATCGAGCCGATCGACGTCGTCTGCGTCAACCTCTACCCCTTCGAGCAGACCGTCGCCGGGCACGACGTGGCGCCGGAGGTGGCGGTCGAGAACATCGACATCGGCGGGCCGACGATGATCCGCGCCGCGGCGAAGAACCACGAGAGCGTCGCGGTGATCGTCAAACCGGAGTCCTACGACGCGGTCTGCGCCGAGCTGGAAGAGAGCGGCGGCGAGATCTCCGCCAGCACCCGCCACTGGCTCGCCAACGAGGCCTTCGCCCAGACCGCGCGCTACGACGCCGCGATCAGCCGCTGGTTCTCGACCGAGTACGAGGACTTCCCCGAACACCTCGCGGTCGCCTACGAGAAGGTGCTCGACCTCTCCTACGGCGAGAACCCCCACCAGCGGGCGGCGCTCTACTCCGAGGTCGGCCTGCGCAGCCACATCCTCTCGCGCTGCTCGAAGCTGCACGGGCGGGCGCTCTCCTTCAACAACGTGCTGGACCTCGACTCCGCCCGGGCCCTGGTCCGCGACTTCGAGCAGCCGGCCTGCGTGATCGTCAAGCACAACAACCCCTGCGGGGTGGCGATCGGGGCCGACGCGCTGGAGGCGTACCTGAAGGCGCTCGCCTGCGACCCGATGTCCGCCTACGGCGGGGTGATCGCGATCAACCGGCCGATCGGCCGCGAGCTGGCCGAGGAGCTGCACAGGAACTTCGTCGAGGTATTAAGCGCGCCCGGGTACGAGGACGGGGCGCTGGAGGTGCTGACCCAGAAGGAGGCGATCCGGATCCTCTGCGAGGAGGAGCGCCGCGAGCCTGACCCGCGCGAGCGCGACGCCAAGCGGGTGATGGGCGGGCTGCTGATTCAGGACCGCGACGGCGACCCCGAGCCGCGGGAGATCATGGAGGCGGTGACCGGCAACGAGCCCACCGAGGAGCAGTGGCAGGACATGCTCTTCGCCTGGACCGTCAGCCGCCGCGTCCGCTCCAACGCGATCGTGATCGCCAAGGGCGGCGCAACCCTCGGCATCGGCGCCGGCCAGATGAGCCGCGTCGACTCCGTCCGCCTCGCCGTCGAGAAGTGCCGCGAGGCCCGCGGCGCCGACGCCGACTCCCTCCTCCAGGGATCGGCCCTGGCCTCCGACGCCTTCTTCCCCTTCGCCGACGGCCCCGAGCTGGCGATCCAAGCCGGCACCACCTCCGTCATCCAGCCCGGCGGCTCCAAACGCGACGCCGAGGTGATCGAGGCCTGCGAGCAGGCCGGCGTAGCGATGGTCTTCACGAAGCACCGACACTTCCGGCACTAGCCGCTGGTCAGCCGCCTTTGCAAAGTATCTGGGGAACGGGTTAGGCTCGCCTTTAACGCCTGCAAATCAATGGATGCGGGGTTTCATCAGCAGGAATCCGCAACTAGTCAAGGTAATTCTGTTTTTGTCGATGCAGAAAGGGAATGTGGTTGGCACAATGACCCGTTCCGACTGCTGCCTTCAAGCTGACGGTTCTTGAACATGCCCATGAAACTGCGACAGCGAATACCGAAGCACATCCGCGATCGAGCTCGGACGGCCGATGTGGCACGGCCTGATTTCTATGTGGGGCCAACGCTGGTGGAGAAGCCTCCAAACGACTCGCTCGCAGCTAGTCACCGCAACGCTCCCCTTCAGAAGCGCATGGAGCACGCGAAACTGGAGGGGGACCGATCGGCCAAGGAAAAGCGCGAAGCAGGACGCCTGGCTCGAAGTGAAATGCGACGTGCCAAGCTGAGCCGCATCGTGCAGTTCTTTACGCGGGGCCGCCTGGGGCACCCTCGCACCATCCGCTAGAAACCGTTCTCTCTTTCGAAGGCAGCTAGACGATTCTTCGCCGCTCTTCGTTCGATTACCGCCGCCAGCAATAGCAGGAGCCGCGAAGGTCGGGGGCCAGCCACTTCGTAGAGCCAATTGACATTGGTTCCCGTAGGGACAGGGACCAGTTCGATTCCGTGCGTCCAGGCGAACCGCCCTTTGCGGCAATGAATCACGCATTCCAACGCTCCAGGCCGGTCGCCAGGAGGGTTCTCGACGATGTCGACCCCTTGCGTCCAGTCGCTCTCACGAAGCTTCTCGGCTTCTTCGCATAGGTGCGCCCATGCCTTGTCCGTCTGAACCCGCAGCTTCTCCTCGATTCTGAAGCGCGGCCGGGCATACCACCGGGCGATGCGCTGCAGCCACCGTCGTACTCGGTGGGTCCGCTCACGAGTACAGACCCAGCCGAGAAAGATGAGGAACGTCCCTATCCCCGCTAGAACTGCTGCCGGCAGAAGAAACCAGAAGACCAGCGAGTCAAGGTGGTCGACGGATTTCGCATGCGCCCTGCCCGTGAGCTCTTCGTTGACCGGGCCGATAAGCGTCAAGGCCCCGGCGGCGTAGTAAGCCATCACTCCACAACCCAGCAGTACCCATCGTGGCACCGCGAGCATCCGGGTGGTCAATCCATGCTGGTCGGAGCGTGCGACATAGGTGGCAACCAGGCCCGGCAGCACCAGCAGCAGGCCAATGTCACCAGTTCCTTCGACCACCTTCGTTGCGAAGAAGATGCAGGCAACGATCGAGATCAACGCCAAGCCGGCCCCCACCAGAGCTCCCCCAAGGATCCCACGGCCACTGACGCGCAACCCAAACGTGGCGATCGCGCCGCGCGGGTCGTGGATGTCGTCGATATAGAGCTGAGCGCGGCGACGGAACCCGGGGGCATTGACTGGCCGCCGAGCCTTGCTGTCCAAAAGTCCCACCCTGGTGAGCCGAAAGTCAGGTGGAGCCGTGACGTCGAAGAGGTAGCGACCTGATCTGATCAGCGGCGCGACGATAACGGCCTTGAAGGAGTGGATCGCCAGTTTTGCCAGCCATCCCGGTTCCCCTTCCATTGGCTGCTCGTAAGCAATCTTGATCACGCGGCGATGGCTTGCCGCGGGTTCGAATGCGACGACAACGATTGAGGCGACGGCCATCGTCTCCAGCCACCATTTCATCTGGCCGCCGTCGTCACCTCCCCTGAGCAAGAAATCGGCTTCGGCCCCCCAATTGTCGGTCTCCATCGGGTGTTCGAGTCGATCCAGCCATTCGCGAGCGTCCGTGGTGGTCGAAAGAGCGATTTGCTCGAGCAGGAACTCGAGTCCCTCCCACAGCTTTAGGTCCCCTGCTTCCAACTTCTGCCGGCACAGCACCTTCAGCGTTGCGGCGCTGATTTCGGCGTTCTCCTCCGTCGTCATCAGAGAGAGGCTTCGCCCCGTCTCGTCTTCGAGGTCGAATGAGAGTGAGCTGGACGGGTTCTTGTCGAGGATGAACAGCGGAGCTACGCACAAGCCATCTCCAAAGGCCTTGCCACACACCTCCGAGTACTGATTGAGGGAGCTGATGTGGTCGAGCGAGAAGTCGACACTCTGCTGCCGCCTGATCGTTGCCTCGTCAAGGACCGTTACTGACTCCTTGCGGCGGAATACCCATGGATTCTGCCCCTGCAACAAGTGCGCGCAGAACCGCCCTAGTTTCTCGGTTTGCTCAGGCGTTAGCTGTCGTAGACGATTCCCCAAAGAAAGGCTCCCCCGTCGGTCCGAGGTATTACCTCGTACCGATGCAGGGCTGAGTTTATTGAAGCTTTTTCTTTAGGTGAGGTCAGATTGATCGCTCTGCGGATCGCCGCTTCGAGCCCGCTGCACTTCGCTCGCCCGGATCACGTGCTCGCAGACCTGATGCGGCTCGTCGGCGACGACCAGCAGCTCTTTGTCGCCGGGGGAGATCAGGCCGTTGTCCTCGAGGGCGCGGTCGATCCACTCGAGCAGGGGGTCCCAGAAGGCGGAGCCCATGAGGATCACCGGGAAGTGCTTGATGCGGTGGGTCTGGATCAGGGTCAGGGCCTCGAAGAGCTCATCGAGGGTGCCCAAGCCGCCGGGCATGATCACGAAGGCGCGGGCGTAGCGGACGAACATCAGCTTGCGGGCGAAGAAGTAGTGGAACTCGATCGAGCGGGTGACGTACGGATTGACGTGCTGCTCGTGCGGGAGCTCGATGTTGAGCCCGATCGAGTCGCCGCCGGCCTCTTTGGCGCCGCGGTTGGCGGCCTCCATCAGGCCCGGACCGCCGCCGGTGATCACCGTGTAGCCGTGGCGGGTGAGGCAGGCAGCGGTCTCGCGGGTGAGCTCGTACCAGGGGTGGTCCGCGGCGACGCGGGCAGAGCCGAAGATCGAGACGCCCTCCTCGACGTCGCGCATCGCGTCGAAGGCGGCGTCGACCTCGTCGCGGATGCGGTCGAGGCGCAGCTCGTCTTCTTCCTCCAGATCGCAGGGAACCCGGAGGAGGCGCTCGTCCCCGCTGCCCGATCCTTTGACCTCCCCGGCGGTCACGCCTTCAAGTTAGAGCACGGAGGGAAGGCCTCAGACAAGGTTCGTCCTCTCTTCGCTCATGCGGAAAGTGCCCCCGGCGGGACTCGAACCCGCGCCGCGCGGCTTAAAAGGCCGCCGCTCTAACCAGCTGAGCTACAGGGGCAACTGCCTTCAAGGGTAGAGCCTTGGGCCGGGTCGGCGTCGGCTTCCGAGTTGCCGGCGTCGCTGCTGCGTCATCCCGTCGGAAGCAGCTGCGCGTCTTTGAGGCGGGCGACGTGGTAGTTGACCTGGCTCACCGTCACGGCGCCGAACTTGCGCTCCTTGGCGAGGTCGGCGTGGAGCGCCGCTGCCGTCAGCGGTCGGTCTGTGTCCCTTGTGAACAGGAACCAGATATGGAGCCTGACCGGGTGTGCGAGGGCGCGTTTCTGATCGGTCTCGATCCCCCTGCGGTCGCGTCCGAAAAGTGGCACTGGTAAGTCCTCCTGTCACGGCATGGAAGGTGCCGGAGGCGGACGCATCGTGGAATGGAGCCCGCCCCCGACGAGGAGTTGCGCCTCCCAGGGACGGTCGGCACACCTATGAGTAGCGGACGCTACGGCCGCTTGAGGTTTACGTCAATTCGTTCGCTGACTCGACTCACGGTTTCGTGAGCGATCTGGTCGGCGAGGCTTCCGCGCTCGTACAAAGGCGAAGAGACTGACCAGCATCGGCGTAGTCTCCTCGTCCGACTCGGCGCAGCGGTTCAACGATTCGCACTCGATTTCCCGCAGCCGCTGGAGATGGCGAACGTTCTCAGCTTCAAGAGCCTCGCGACCCTGGGCGTCAACGCTGTACCAGTCCCAGGAGAGGATGGTTCGCGGGTCGGCGAGGTTCCCCTTCCAGAGCGCGGCGACGACCTCGGCCGACCCCGACTGAACGGCCCACCCGGCGATGTTCTGCCGCTCCCTCTCGGTCAGCGCTTCGGCTTCTTTCTGCGAGTACTCGGGGATCTCCACTGCCCGATACCAGTAGACGTTCGTTGCCCGCCGTTCTTCGACTTTGGCGACTTCGATCGAGCCGTCTTCGAGCATCCGCTTGATGTGGTTAGAGACGTTGCTGAGAGGAATCTCCGTGACTTCCGAAACTTCGCCCGCCGTATAGCTGCCTTCGTTCAGGAGCGTCAGAACCTCGATGCGAATCCGGTGGGAAAGCGCGTACTGGACAGCTTCCGCGATCTGCTTCCGCTGTTTTTTATCCCTCTTGCGCCTATCTCTATGGCGCTCGGCGGCCCTGGCTACCAATTCCTCCTCCTCCATTGGACGAATCCCGGCTACTCAGCAGGTTCCGAGCATAGGGCCTGAACCCCAGCTCGGGTACGTCCCAGTACTCACGAAACTGACTCCGCTCACAGATCCGACATTGAGTTGAACTCTATTTAGCATCGGGCGCTCTCCTGGCGAAGCCATCGCCGGGCTGAAGTACAGGGAGGGGGTGAGAGGATGAAGGCGAGGAAAGTTGCGCCCGTTCAGGTGAGTCTCATGATCTACAAGACCGCCTAGCTCATAGGCATGATCGGGACCGCTCTCAGCCTCGCTGATGAGCCGAGAGCGGTCCCGCCTGGTGAGTCAGTTGCCAGCTGAATGGGAAAGGGGTGAGGAGCGATGACGATCAAGAAAGTCCCGTCTGTGCAAGTGGCGCAGATGATTTACAAGGGCGGGTAAGCCCTGATCGGGGCCGGTCTTTGGGCAGCGCTGAGGAGGACCGGCCCCTTGAGTCTGAGCTCGCGTCAGGAGAGGTCGGGGAGGCCTTCGTAGGCGGTCGAGGCCTCGGCGTGGGTGCGGCGGGGGATGCGGCCGGCGCGGTGGGCCAGGTGGCCGGCTTCGACGCCGCGGCGCAGGGCGGTGGCCATGGAGACCGGGTCTTCGGCGCCGAAGATGGCGCTGGCGGCGAGGATCGCGTCGCAGCCCAGCTCCATCGCCTGGGCGGCGTCTGAGGCGGTGCCGATGCCGGCGTCGAGGATCACCGGGACCTCGGCGCGCTCCGTGATGACGGCGATGTTGTACGGGTTGCGGATGCCGGCGCCGGAGCCGATTGGGGAGCCGAGCGGCATCACCGCGGCGCAGCCGGCCTCTTCGAGGCGGCGGGCGAGGATCGGGTCGTCGTTGGTGTAGGGGAGGACGGTGAAGCCGTCGCCGACGAGCACCTCAGCTGCGTCGACGAGCTCGACCGCGTCGGGGTAGAGGGTGCGGTCGTCGCCGATCACCTCGAGCTTGATCCAGTCGGTCCCGAAGGCCTCGCGGGCGAGTTTGGCGGTGCGGACCGCGTCGCGGGCGGTGTAGCAGCCGGCGGTGTTGGGGAGGACGAAGAGGCCGAGGCGGTCGATCACGTCGAGGACCGAGCCCTCGGCGGCGGGGTCGATCCGGCGCAGGGCGACGGTGACGATCTCGGTGCCGGAGGCGGCGAGCGCGGCTTCCATCTGCTCCAGCGAGCGGAAGCCGCCGGTGCCGGCGATCAGCCGCGAGGACCACTCGCGCCCGCCCAGCTCCCAGGTCTCCGCGCCGCCCTGGATCGCCGCCAGCACCTCGACCGCCTGCCCCTCGCGCAGGCGCGTCGTCTCCCACTCGCCGCGGGGGACGACCTCGCCGTCGAGGGCCACAGCGACGCCGCGTCCCCCCTCCCCGGCCCCGGACTCGCGCACGGCGACGTCGAGCGTGGCGCCCTCCGGCAGCTCGCGGGGCTGGCCGTTGAGCTCGATCCTCACCACGCCACCTCAGTTTCCACTTGGCGTTCGTCCTTTCGGCGAGATACCTCACGAAAGGACGAACGCCGATTGCCGGATAGGAGATCGGCGACGGCCTCGGCCGCCAGCGGCGCCAGGAGGATGCCGTTGCGGAAGTGGCCCGTCGCTAGGACTAGGCCTTCGATCGCGCCAGGGCCCACGATCGGGAGGTTGTTCGGGGTGCCGGGCCGGAGGCTGGCGGTGACGTCGACGAACTCCATCTCGGCGACGTCGGGCAGCAGCCGGTAGGCCTCGCGCAGCAGCTCGTGGACTCCGCCGGCGGTGACGGCGGTGTCGAAGCCCATCTCTTCGACGGTGGCCCCGACGACGAGGCGGCCGTCGGGGCGCGGCACCAGGTAGACGCGCTCGGAGGAGAGGATGTGGCGCGCCGGCGGCTCCTCGCTGCGGCTGCGCAGCTCGACGACCTGGCCTTTGACCGGGCGCACCGGGGGACGGGCGTGCTCGGGAAGCCACGACGTGGCACCCGACCAGGCGCCGCTGGCAAGGACGACGCGATCGGCGCGCAGCTCCTCTTCGCTCCCGTCGGTCAGCGACCGCGTCCGCACTCCCGCTAGCCGCTCGCCCTCCCAGACCCCCTCGACGACCTCCACCCCGGTCCGCACCTCGCCGCCCTCGCCGGCCAGCGCCGCCGCCAGCACCCCGGTCAGCGTCCGCGGGTCGACCGCAGCCTCGCCCGGCGCCAGCACGCCGCCGTGGAACGAGGGCGTCAGCCCGGGCTCCAGCTCGCGACAGCGACGCGGCGGCAGCCACTCGGCCTCCAGCTCGAGCGAGCGCTGCAGCTCGTGGACGCGCCGCAGCTGCGCGGCCTCGTCGCGATCCAGCGCCACGTGCAGCGCCCCCAGCCGTTCGTAGCCGGTGGTCTCCCCCGTCACCGCCTCCAGCTCGGCGACGAACTCCGGGTACATCCGCGAGGCGGCCAGCGTCAGCTCCAGCAGCTCCGGCTCGCCGAAGCTGAGCTCGCCGACCGGCGCCAGCATCCCGGCCGCCACCCGCGTCGCCCCGCAGCCCGGCTCGCCGCGCTCCAGCACCGCCACCCGCGCCCCGCGCTGCGCCGCGCGCCAGGCGCAGCTGAGGCCGATGACGCCACCGCCAACGACCACCACATCGAAAACCTCGGAACTCCGCTTCTCGGTCACTGCATTGCCTCCGCCGGCATTACCCGGATCAGGTCCAAACGGTCGGCGGCCTCGATGCCACCCTCTCAGCCCTCGCGGGCTCCCGTGCTCCTCCGATGCTACCCCGCCGGTGAGTTCGGCAAAGACCCCTTCCGGGGATAATCGATTCATATGAGCCTGTCCCTGCCCGAGGGCGACGGCCCGCTGCGCCGCGAGCGCCTGCGGACCGCCCGCCTCTACTTCGTCTGCGAGGCCCGCCCGGGGACCGACCTCGAGTCGCTGCTGCGGGCGGCGCTGACCGGCAACGCCGACATCGTCCAGCTGCGCGAGAAGGAGCTGGGACGGGCCGAGATCGAGCGCGCCGCCGCCACCTTCCGCCGCATCGCCGACACCTTCAGCGCCCTGTTCATCGTCAACGACGACCCCGAGCTGGCGCGGGCCTGCGACGCCGACGGGGTCCACGTCGGCCAGGACGACGTCAGCGCCGAGGAGGCGCGGGAGATGCTGGGGCCGGACGCGATCATCGGCCTCTCGACCCATTCCGAGGAGCAGATCGCCGCCAGCGCCGACCGCCCCGTCGACTACATCAGCGTCGGCCCGATCTGGGAGACGCCGACGAAAGAGGGGCGCCCCGGGGTCGGCCTCGAGCTGATCTCCCACGCCGCCGAGCACGCTCCCCATCCCTTCTTCGCGATCGGCGGGATCGACACCGGCAACGCCGAGGAGGTCGTCAAAGCCGGGGCCGAGCGGCTCTGCGCGGTGCGGGCGATCCGCGACTCGGCCGACCCCGAAGGCGCGGCGACGGCGCTGCGGCAGGCGTTCGGCACCGGCGCGAAGGGCGTCGCTCCCGGTGGCTGAGGAGCGGGTCAAGCGCAAGCAGCGCGGCAGCGACCGGATGACCCGCGGCTACGCCAAGGCCGAGCAGCGCAACCAGGAAGCGCGCGAAGCGCTGGAGCCGCTGCAGGAGGGGGAGCGGCCGACCGTGGTCACGATCGGCGCCGTCGTCGCCGGCCTGATCGCCCTCTCGATCGCGATCGGCTACGCCGCCGGGGTAGAGGTCGACGGCGAGCAGCCGCGCCTGGCGCAGGTGGTGGCGCCGGCGGTGATCATGGGGATGATGGCCTACGGGATGTGGCGCGCCCGCTACTGGGCCGTCCTCGGCTTCCAGCTGGTCCTCGTCTTCGTCCTCTTCAGCGCCTTCTTCGGCCTGCTCGTCGGCGCCTCGAGCGTGACCGAGATCGTCGGCACGATCGTGCTGCTCGCCGTCGCCGGTAGCTTCTTCTACTTCATGGTCAAGGCGATGGCGCGAATCCAGATGCCGACCCGGCTGCCGAAGGAGTAGCGATGGCCCGCCCGAGCCTCCCCTCCCTCAGCGGCCTCACCGCGATGCCCGCCGACGCGGTGGCGGCGCTGCGGATGCTGCCGGAGATCGCCGAGAACACGCGGGCGATGAAGGAGCACACGGCGGCGCTGGAGCGGGTCGCCGACGCGCTCGACCGGGTCGCCGGCTACACCGGTGCGCTGCCGGCCATGGGAGAGGAAATCGAGCAGATCGGCAGGACCGTGAACAGCCTCGACGGCGTCGACAAGCGCGTGGAGGCGATCGAGGCGGCGATGCCGGTGCTGGTCGAAGTCCAGCGCCACCTGGCGGCGCTGCCGGAGACGATGGGCAGGCTCGACAAGGGGATCGCCGGCCTGGACAAAGGAACCAAGCGCCTCGACAAGGGGATCGCCGGCCTCAGCGAGCTGATGGAGCGCATCCTCACCGGCCTCGACGGGATGAACGCCAGCGTCGAGACGCTGCAGGGCGCGGTCGGGCCGCTGGCCAGCCTCGCCGGCCGCGTGCCGGGCCGGAAGAAGGGGTAGGAACGTCACAATGCCGGCCGCGGACCTTCTATAGGCTCAGCACGGATGGCCGATTCCTTCGACCAGATCGTCATCGGCGGCGGCCCCGGCGGCTACGTCGCCGCGATCCGCGCCGCACAGCTGGGACAGAAGACCGCCGTGGTCGAGCGCGACAAAGCCGGCGGCCGCTGCCTCAACTACGCCTGCATCCCGGCGAAGACGGTGCTCCGCACCGCGGAGATCTTCCACGAGGCGAAGGAGAGCGCCCACCTCGGCGTCGTCGGCAACGACGTCTCCCTCGACTGGGAGGCGCTGCAGAAGCGCCGCGAGGAGGTCTCGGCCCAGCTCTCCGGCGGGGTCGAAGGGCTGTGGAAGAAGAACAAGATCGAGTTCATCCAGGGCGACGCCTCGCTGACCTCGGACGGCAACGTCAAGGTCGGCGACGAGGCCTACGAGGCGAAGGCGGTGACGCTGGCGACGGGCTCGGTGGCGCTGCCGATCCCCGGGGTCGAGTTCGGCGGCCGCGTGGTCGAAACCTGGGGCGCCTGGTCGCTGCCGGAGCGGCCGGGGAAGATCGCCGTGGTCGGCGCCGGCGCCTCCGGGGCCGAGCTCGCCTCCGCCTACGCGCGCTTCGGCACCGAGGTGCTGCTGATCGAGATGCTCGACCAGATCCTGCCGGCCGAGGACAAGGACATCGCCAAGGTCGTCGAACGCTCCTTCAAGAAACAGGGGATCGAGATCTCCACCGGCGCCCCCGTCGAGAACGTCGAAGCGAGCGACAGCGGCGTCAAGTTCACCTACGGCGACAACAGCGCCGAGGTCGACTACCTCTGCATCGCCGGCGGCCGCGGTCCCGACACCGAGGGCCTGGGGCTCGAGGAGGCCGGGATCGAGCTGGAGGAGAACGGGCGCAAAATCAAGGTCGACGAGTACCAGCGCACCACCAACCAGAAGGTCTTCGCGATCGGCGACCTGGTCAACCAGAAGGCGCTCGCCCACAAGGCCTCCGAGGAGGGCGTGATCGCGGTCGAGAGCGCGGCCGGCGTCGAGACGCATCCGATCAACCAGGACTTGATGGTCGGCGCCACTTTTTGCCAGCCGCAGGTCGCCAGCGTCGGCCTCACCGAGGCGCAGGCCAAGGAGGCCGGCCACGAGGTCAAAGTCGGCAAGCAGAAAATCGCCGGCGAGGGCGCGGGCGTCGTCTACGAGGACAAAGAAGGGCTGGTCAAGCTCGTCGTCGACGCCAAGTACGGCGAGGTCCTCGGCGCCCACATCGTCGGCAACCGCGCCTGCGACATGATCGCCGAGCTGGTGGCGACGATGGCGCTGGAGGGCGGCTACCAGGAGCTGTCGCGGATCGTCCACCCGCACCCGACGGTTTCCGAGGCCGTGCTGGACGCGGCGCGCGCCGTCGACGGCTGGGCGATTCACGCCTGAAGCGTGAGCGCGCGAGCCACCTTCTACTACGACCTCGGCTCCCCCTACGCGTACCTCTCCGCCGAGCGGATCAGCGGTCTCTTCAGCGAAGCCGAACTCGAGCAGCCGGAGTGGCAGCCGATCCTGCTCGGCGGCCTGTTCCATCGCTTCGACCGCGGGTCCTGGTCGGAAACCCCGGCGCGGGCCGAAGGGGTGGCGGAGGTCGAGCGGCGGGCCGCCGAGTACGGACTGCCGCCGATCGCCTGGCCGAAGCCATGGCCGGGGAACGGCCTGGTGGCGATGCGGGCCGCGACCTTCGCCAAGCAGACGGGGCGCACCATCGCCTTCTCCCTCGCCGCCTTCCGCCAGGCTTTCGCGGCCGGCCGCGACCTCAGCGACGCCGACAACGTGATGATCGCCGGCGCCGCCTGCGAGATGCACCCGCGGGCGCTGCTGAAAGCGGTGGAAACGAGGGTCGTCAAGGACGCGCTGCGCGAGGCGACCGACCGCGCCGGCGACCTCGGGGTCGAAGGCGTCCCGGCGGTGGTCGTCGACGGCGAGGTCTTCTGGGGCGACGATCGCCTCGAGGAGGCAGTGGAGGCTGCGGGGCGCTAGGGCCTGTCGCTTTTGTTCGGCTATCCCGTACAAAAGCGACACGGCGGGCCGCAGCGGGTAGTCGTCTACTGTGAACTCGATGGCCGATCTGCCTGACGCCGCCACCTGTTACGAGCTGCTCGCGCGGATGGCGCTGATCCGCCGCTTCGAGGAGGAGGCCGGGCGGCAGTACCAGCGGGCCAAAGCCGGCGGCTTCCTGCACCTGGCGATCGGCGAGGAGGCGACGATCGTCGGCACCACCTCGGTGATGCGCGAGGAAGACTTCCTGATCGGCACCTACCGCACCCACGGCCACGCGATCGCCCGCGGCACCGAGCCCCAGCGGGTGATGGCCGAGCTCTTCGGCCGGGTCGACGGGACCAGCGGCGGCCGCGGCGGCTCGATGCACATCTTCGACGCCGAGAAACGGTTCATGGGCGGCTACGGGATCGTCGGCGGCAACCTGCCGATCGCCGCCGGCCTCGCCCTCGCCTCCCAGTACAAGGGCGAAGACGCGGTCACCGTCTGCATGTTCGGCGACGGCGCCTCCAACACCGGCAACTTCGGCGAGACGATGAACTTCGCGGCGCTGTGGACGCTGCCGGTCCTCTTCCTGGTCGAGAACAACCTCTACGGGATGGGGACCTCGGTCGAGCGCCACTCGGCCCAGACCGACCTCTCGAAGAAGGCCGAGGGCTACGGGATCTCCGGCGAGCGGATCGACGGGATGGACGTGGTCGAGGTCCGCGAGGGGGTGGCCGAGGGGCTGCGGCTGGCGCGGGAAGAGGAACGGCCGACTCTGCTGGAGGCCTTCACCTACCGCTACCGCGGGCACTCCGCCGCCGACCCCGAGGTCTACCGCGAGCGCGAGGAGGTCGAGGAGTGGCAGGAGAAAGACCCGATCGAGAGCTTCGCCAGGCGCTGCATCGGGGCCGGCGTGCTGGGCGAGCGCGAGGTGCAGCAGGCGCGCGAGGCGGCCGAGGCGGCGGTGAAAGAGGCCGTCGAGTTCGCCGAGAGCTCGCCGGAGCCGCCGCTCGACACGATGTACGAAAACCTCTACGCCCGCACCGAGCCGGGCGGCTGGTACGCGATGGACGAGCGCAGCCCGGAGCCGCACCGGGGTGAGGACGAGGCCGAGATGCCCGCCGCCGCCCGCGAGCTGGCCGAAGCGGGCGCCGCCTACGCCGAGCAGTCCGAAGGCGACCGTCCCAACCCCGCCACCCAGGGAGACGTGCAAGAGGGAGAGGCGAAGAGCTGATGGCGGAGCTGCGGATGCGGGAAGCGCTGCGCGACGCGATGGCGGAGGAGATGCGCGCCGACGAGGCGGTCTTCGTGATGGGCGAGGACGTCGGCGTCTTCCAGGGCGCCTTCAAGGTGACCGAAGGGCTGCTCGACGAGTTCGGCGAGCGCCGCGTCCGCGACACGCCGATCTCCGAGAACACGATCGTCGGCATCGGCGTCGGCGCGGCGATGAACGGGCTGCGGCCGATCGTCGAGCTGATGACGGTCAACTTCAGCCTGCTGGCGCTGGACCAGATCGTCAACCACGCCGCCGCGATCCCCTACATGTTCAACGGCCAGGCGCAGGTGCCGATGGTGATCCGGATGCCGGGCGGCGGCGGCCACCAGCTCGGCCCCACCCACTCCCACAGCTTCGAGGCGCTCTACCTGCAGGTGCCGGGCCTGCTCGTCGCCTGCCCCTCGACCCCGGCCGACGGCAAGGGCCTGCTGAAGGCGGCGATCCGCGACCCCAACCCGGTCGTCTTCATCGAGCACGAGAGCCTCTACGGGACCAAAGGCGAGGTGCCCGACGGGGAGGGCGAGCCGCTGAGGTTCGGCGAAGCGGCGGTGCGGCGCGAGGGCTCCGACGTGACGATCGTCGGCGTGCTGAAGATGGCGCAGGTGGCAGGTCAGGCCGCCGAGAAGCTGGCCGACGAGCACGGCGTCGAGGCCGAGGTGATCGACCCCCGCACGCTGCGCCCGCTCGACCTCGACACGATCCTCGAGTCGGTCCGCAAGACCAACCGCGCGGTGATCGTCGAGGAGGGATGGCCGCACGGCGGCGTCGGCGCCAACCTCTCGACCCTGATCACCGAGCAGGCCTTCGACTACCTCGACGCCCCGGTCCAGCGCGTCACCGGCGCCGACGTCCACATGCCGTACTCGAAACGCCTGGAGCAGGCCGCGATCCCCCACGAGGAGCACGTGGTCAGCGCCGCGCTGGCGACGCTCGAGGGCGCGCGCTGACCGGACGTAGTTGTTCCCGCATACCGGGAACAACTACGTTCGCTTCTCAGCAGGTCTTGCGGGCGCCCGTCACCGCGTTCCACGCCCGGCCGACGGAGAAGTCGGCGGCGACGCGGAAGGTGCCGGGGCGGGAGGCGCGGGCGACGGTCCAGTCGCCGCGGCGGAGGATGCAGCCGTTGCCGCGGGCGATCGACCAGTAGGGGGTGAAGTTGACGCGGACGAGGAACTCGCCCGGCTCCTTGACGTCGAGGGCGAAGCCCTCGTGGCCGATCCAGAGGGTCTCCGCCTCGGCGGCGCCCAGCGGGGCGACCAGCGGCTTCGGGCCCAGCACCTCGTAGATCCGCCAGTGCTCGGACTGGTAGCGGAGGTCCAGGTAGGCCGGCTCGCCGAGGATCAGGCGCCGCTCCTTCACCGCGGAGTAGTCGAGCTTGGCGTCGGGCAGGGCGACGTAGGAGATCGCGTTCGAGCGCAGCCAGGCGCCGTAGCTCGCCACGGTCAACTTCTTCTCGTCGTAGAAGAGGTCCTCGCGGGTGGTGTCGAGCTGGCGCAGCCAGCCGCGGGCGAGGTCGAATTCGTCGGCGAGGTAGGCCGACTCCCAGTGGTTGGCGGTCGGCGGCACCTCGATCCGCGCCCCGACGGCGCCCTGCCCGCGCAGCCAGGCCGACGGCGGCTCGAAGTAGGCGGCGGAGGTCGAAGGGTCCCCGACCGTCCGCGAGATCTGGGCGACGCTGGCGGTCAGCTGCCAGTAGAGGCTGCCGGCGATCGCCAGCGCCAGCAGCGGCGCGAAGAACCAGGTCGGGACGGTGGGTTGCGGCCGCCGCGAGAGCAGGACGGCGGCGAGGACCGGGCCGCCGAACAGGGCCCCGAGCCGCACCGCGTTGCCGCCCATCGCGTTGGGCAGGAGCCAGATCACGGTCGCGGCGAGCAGGTAGGCGACGAGCACCCGGCGCAGCTGGCGCTCCTCGTGGCGCACGCCCTGGGTGAGGATCAGCACCCCGGCGGTCCAGAGCGGGATCGCGATGTAGGAGGAGAAGACGAAGGGGAACTCGCCGGCCTCGGGGAAGGCCAGGTTCGGCACGACGACGAGCGCCAGCGCCAGCGCTCCCGCCCCGAGCGCGACCCGGTTCGGGCGCCGGCCCGGTTCCACCGCCCCGGCGAGGAGCACGCCGCCGAGGAAGGCGCCGGCGACGGGGCTGGCCAGCGGACAGGCGGCCGCGGCGAGGAGCGCCAGCGTCGCGCGCCCGGTCTGCAGGCAGCGCAGCGCCGCGAGGCCGAAGGCGACGCCGAGGGCGAAGGTGAGCTGGCCGTCGGCGAGCAGGGTGACCACGCCGGCCGCGAACCAGAGGGTCGCCCAGCGCGCCTCCACCCCCCAGCGGTCGCGGACGAGGAGGGCGAAGAGGTAGGAGGAGGAGACGACGGCGAGCATCCCCACCACCTGCGGGCTCAGCAGCGCCGCCAGCGGCGGGAAGAGGACGCTGTAGGTGAGGGTGTAGTGGCCGCCGTACCAGCTGCCGTTCCAGATCGCGAGGCCGGCGCGCTCGAACAGCTCGGCGCGGAAGACCTGCGCGGCGAGGTCCCCGACGGGCGGGTTCCAGAGCAGCATCAACAGCGCCAGGGCCGAGCTGAGAGCCACGGCCGGGAGCCATTCGGGTCGGAGAGCCTTGGACTGGACCATGGACGAGAGCCAAAGGATACGGCGCGCTCCTGCAACGATTCGTGAATGAGCGGTGAGATCCTGGTTGTGCGGCGCGGCATCGTGCCCTACGCGGAGGCGCTCGAGCTGCAGCGAGAGCTCGCTGCGCGGCGTCAGCGGGAGGAGATCGGCGACGTGCTGCTGCTGCTGCAGCACCCCCCCGTCTACACGCGCGGACGGCGCTCCAAGCCCGAGGAGCTGCCGATGGGGGCGGCCTGGTACGAGGCGCAGGGGATCGAAGTGCTCGCCACCGACCGCGGCGGCCTCGTCACCTACCACGGCCCCGGGCAGCTCGTCGCCTACCCGATCGTGCAGCTGCGCGGCTACGGCGACGACGTCCACGAGTACGTGCGGGGGCTGGAGCGGACGATGGTCGCGGCGCTGGCCGAGCACGGCGTCCGCGCGGGCCCGATCGAGGGGCTGACCGGCGTCTGGGTCGGCACCCGCAAGATCGGCTCGATCGGGCTCCATGTCAGCCGCGGAGTGACGACCCACGGGCTGGCGGTCAACGTCAACAACGACCTGCAGCCGTTCGAGTGGGTGGTCCCGTGCGGGATCGAGGGGGTCTCGATGACCTCGCTGACCCGCGAGCTCGGCGCCAAGCAGAACCTCGCCGCCTTCGCCGCCACCCTGGTCGACAGCTACGCGCGCGTCTTCGAGCGCGAGGTCGTCGTGGACGACAGCGTCGCCGCGTAGGCTGCTGCGATGCGCCGGCCAACCGTTCTTTTCCTGCTTGCCCTCTGCGTCGCCTGCGCGGCGCCGGGGACCGCCGTCGCCGATCCCTATCCGGTGACGAACACCGACAACAGCGGCGAAGGCAGCCTGCGGGCCGCGATCGTCGCCGCCAACACCCACGACGGAGCGGACACGATCCCGATCAACGCGACCGGGACGATCGAACTGCAGAGCGCCCTGCAGGTGATCTTCAGCCCCGTCGCGATCGTCGGGCCGGGAGCCGCTCAGCTCGAGGTTCGCCGCGCCGCCGCCGCACCCGACTTCTCTGTCTTCGCCTTCACCACGGATGCCGGCCCCTCCTCCCTTAGCGGGCTCACCATCAGCAACGGTAGGGCCGCTCTGATCGGGGAGTTCGCTCTGGGCGGGGGAGTCAGGAACGCGGAAGGCGGCCTGACCCTGACCGGAGTCGTGGTGAGGGACAACGAAGCGGCGATCGACGGTGGCACCGACGTCCGCGCCGAAGGCGGCGGCGTCTTCAGCGAAGGGCCGCTGACCCTGCGAGAAACGATCGTCGCCGACAACGCGGCCCGGGCGGATGACGGAACGGCACTGACCGCGGCCTTCGGCGGCGGCGTCGCGGCGCTGGACGTCCTGACCGTGGAAGGCAGCACGATCAGCGGCAACATCGCCGAAGCGAGCGGCGACGGCACGGTGACGACGGCGCAGGGCGGGGGGCTGCTGGCGGGGACCGAAGCCACCGTCAGCCGCAGCACGATCAGCGGCAACGCGGTCGACGCGGAAGGTGGCGCCCCTCAGATCCGGGCGCAGGGCGGCGGGATCCAGACCTACGAAGCGACGCTCACCAGCTCCACGCTCGCCGGCAACTCGGCGGCCTCAGCGGGCCTGGCCCTGGGAGCCAATCTCGAGTCCGTCCTCAGTACCTCGGTCCGCAACACGATCGTCGCCGAACCGCTCGGCGAGGCCGAAAGCTGCGACGAGGCCGGCGGGACCAACGCGATCTCCTCCGGCGGCTTCAACCTCGACGAAGACGGCAGCTGCGAATTCGAGCAGGGAACCGACCTCGCCGGCATCGTCGCGGGGCTCGAACCGCTGGCGGCGAACGGCGGCCCGACCCCGACGCACGCGCTGCGTGCAGACAGCCCCGCCCTGGATCGCGGCGACTCCTTCGGCAGCACGGTCGACCAGCGCGGCCTCGCCCGCCCCGTCGACCTCACCACCAGGTCCAACTCCGAAGGCGGGGACGGCGCCGACGTCGGCGCCTTCGAGCTGCAGGCGCTCCCGGGCGGCGACAAACCCGCGCCGACGCCGATCCTCGTCGCTGCTACCGCCGGCGACCGCACGCCCCCCAACACCCGCATCGTCAGCGGCCCGCCGCGGGTCACCTTCGGGCAGTTGGCGACGTTCCGCTTCAACTCGACCGAGTCGCAGTCGCGCTTCCAGTGCAAGATCGACGGCCGCCGGTGGCGCGGCTGCCGCAGCCCCCTCCGGTGGAAGGTCAGCGCCGGGCGCAAGCACGTCTTCAAGGTGCGGGCGATCGACCGCTTCGGCAACGTCGATCTAAGCCCTGCGCGCTTCGGCTGGCGGGTGAAGGCGCTCAGCTAACGTAGGCGCCGGTGTCCAGCGCCGAACGCATCCACGTCACCCGCTCCCGCGCCAAGCCGGGCGGCACCGCCGCCGAGGCCGAGGGCACCGTCCCCTTCCGCCGTGCCCGCAAGCCGCCGTGGCTGAAGGTGCCGGCGCCGGGCGGCCCCAACTACCGGCGGCTGAAGGAGAAGATCGGGTCCGACAACCTCCACACCGTCTGCGAGGAGGCCAACTGCCCCAACGTCGGCGAGTGCTGGGAGCGCGGCACCGCGACCTTCATGATCCTCGGCGACGTCTGCACGCGGCGCTGCGGCTTCTGCAACGTGCAGACCGGCAAGCCGACCTGGAACGACCCGCTGGAGCCGCTGCGCGTCGCCAATCAGGTGAAAGCGATGGGGCTGCGCCACGCCGTCGTCACCTCGGTCGACCGCGACGATCTGCCCGACTACGGGGCGAGCGCCTTCGTCGGCGTGATCCGCTCGATCCGGATGCTGGCGCCCGACTGCAAGGTCGAGATCCTCACCCCCGACTTCCGCGGCCAGGAGATGCCGCTGGCGAAGGTGATCCACGAGCGGCCCGACGTCTTCAACCACAACGTCGAGACGGTGCCGCGGCTCTACCCGATCGCCCGGCGCGGCTCCAAGTTCCCGCGCTCGGCCCGGGTCCTGAAGATGGCGAAGGAGATGGGAGGCGACGAGGTCGTCACCAAGTCCGGCCTGATGGTCGGCCTCGGCGAGTCCTTCGAGGAGATGGTCGAGACCTTCGGCCTGCTGCGCGAGCACGACGTCCAGGTGCTCACCGTCGGCCAGTACCTGCGCCCGACCGAAAACCACCTCCCTGTAGTTCGCTACTGGCACCCCGACGAGTTCGCCGCCCTCGAAAAGGCCGCCTACGACCTCGGCTTCGAGTCGGTCGCGGCCGGCCCCCTGGTCCGCTCCAGTTACCACGCCGACCAGAACCTGCCGGAGGGCCACCGGGCGGAGAGCCTGCTGGCGTCCTAGTCAGGCCAGTTCGAGTTTCTGCGGATCCAGCGGGTCGTAGAAGACGTCGATCTGGCGGCCCTGCTCGATGCGGCCGAGGCGGCCGGAGGAGAACTTGCGCTTGACCTGGGTCGGGACGCCGTCCTTGGGGCGCAGCTCGAGGGTCAGCTCGACCATCTGGTAACCGGCGACCGAGCCGGGCAGGACGGCGGCGTCGAGGATCGTCGCCTTCGCCCGCTGCATGCCGGCCGGTGCCTTCTCCTTCCGGGAGGGTGCGCCGAGGTAGGCGTTGAGGAGGCCGGAGAGGCCAACCGCGATGCCGCCGACGATCAGGCCCGGCTTCGCCGCGTCGACCGGGATGACGATGCCGCCGACGACCATCGCCAGGCCGAGGACGATCAGCAGGACGCCGGAGACGAACACGCGTCGGAATTTATCCCAGGCGGGGACGAGGGCGGATATGGTCGGCTCAACAACCCAAAGGGGGGCGGGAACCCCCTCACAGCAAGGAGCAACCTCGGATGGGCTTTTTCAAGGACATGCGCGACCTCAACAAGGCCGGCAAGGAAATGACCAAGGAACGCGGCGGCAGCTTCAAGATGATGAAGGACGGCGTCGCGCAGGCGAACCAGATGATGCAGCAGGTCCAGTCCGACCAGGCGCTGGCCGAGAAGCTCGCCAACGAAGGGGTCGACGGCACCGCGACGATCCAGCAGATCGTCGCCACCGGCAAGACCGTGAACATGCAGCCGGAGATCCAGTTCCAGATGACCGTCGACGTCAACGGCCAGACCTCCGAGGTCACCCACGTCCAGGTCGTCTCCCCCACCGTGATCCCCCAGGTCCAGCCCGGCGCCACCGTCCCGGTCAAGGTCGACCCGAACGACCACTCGCAGCTGATGATCGGGCTCGCGGGGTAGTTCCCTCCGCCCGCGCGGCGTCAGTCGGCGCAGTGCGGGGCGACGACGTCGCCCACCGTCCGCACCCTCACTTTGCCTTCTTTCTGGAGGGTGCGGACGTAGTCGACGACGGCTTCGAATTCGTCGTCGTTGAAGTCGGTCGATTCGGTCGGCGTGCCGCCGACGACGTCGTGGAAGCTGAGGATCGCCCAGGTCCCGTCGGCGACCGCCTTGTCAACCGTGGCCTGGACGTCGGCGGCGCCGCTCTCGAGGCCGTTGATCGACCAGCCCCGCAGCGTGTACTCGTCGCGGGGCGGGACCGTTTCCGGCCCCCGCGCCGTGACCCGGCCCGAGCAGTAGTCGCGCTTGACGTACTGGCGCACTTCCGGCCCGGCGCCGCCCTTGGGGTAGGCGTAGCTGGCGCGGCTGAAGGCGTTCTCGTAGACCCAGTCGCGCAGGCCGTCCATCTCGGCTTTCAGCGCTTCCGGTTCGAGGTCGTCGAGCCCGTCCGGGAGGTTGTGGGAGGCGATCGTCAGCGAGTGGCCGGCGATCTCCCAGTGGTGCTGGTCGCGCAGTGCTTGCAGCTGCTCGAGGGTCATGAAGCCGGGGTTGCCGACGGTGTCGGCGATCATGTAGGCGGTTGCGGGAAAACGGTAGGCGGAGAGTTTTTTCAGCGCCCGGGTGTAGGTGGAGGCGTCGCCGTCGTCGAAGGCGAAGCTGACCGTCGCTTTGGGTTTGGTTGGGACGGCGTAGATGCCGGCGACGTAGAAGGCGACTTCGCCGGTGGCGTTGTCGGTGACGAGGATCTGGGCGCGGTCGATCTGGGACCAGTCGACCTGGCCGATGACGGCGAAGTCGCCGCGGGCGAGCGACTGGAACTCGAAGGTGCTGCCGAGGATCACCGGGTCGAAGTTTTTCCGCCAGACGATCGCCTCGGCGTAGTCGGTTGCGACGTCGCCGGAGGCGAGGCGGATCCTCACCGTCTCGAGGCGGTTGCTGAAGCTGACCAGTCCCTGGACGGAGACGTGGGCCTGCTCGAGGTCCACCGGCGCCAGCGGCGGCGAGGTGGCGACCGCGGTGGTGCCGGTGCCGAGGCTGCCGATCCGAAACGAGCGGTCGCCGTTGACGACGAAGGGCGGGCCGGCGTCGCTGAATACGCCGTTGTCGCCCGTCCAGCCGTGGCCGAGGGGGAACATCGCCAGCGGCTGCTCTTCGAGTTCGGGCTCTTCTTCGCCGGGCGGTTCTTCTTCGCCGGGTTTTTCGGAGGGCAGGTTCGGCTGGGGGGCGACTGCTGGCGGCAGCGGCGCGGGCTGGTCGGCCGCCGCCGGCTTCTCCACTTTCTCGCAGCCGGCAAAGACTCGATCGCCGGCGTCGACGGTGGCGACGTCGCCGGCGCCGGCGCCGCAGATGACGGTGTCGATCTCGCCGTCCCTCGCCCGCAGGCGGTCGTTGCCGGCGCCGCCCCGAAGCCTGTCCGGGCCGGTGCCGCCGATCAGCCGGTCGGCTCCCGGGCCGCCGATCAGCTTGTCCGAGCCGCCGCGGCCGATCAGAGCATCGCTGCCCCCCAGCCCGAAGAGGGAATCGCGGCTGGCCGTGCCGACCAGCGAGTCGGCCCCCCCGGTCCCCCGCTCGACGACCGCGGCGCCGGTCGCAGGCAGCATCAGCGCGACCGCCAGCGCGATCGCGAACAGGCGAACACAAAGACCGGTTATTCCCCTACTGCGCCTCATTGACTGGTTAATCGACGGCGCAGGGGGAAATGTTGATGGCCGGTCTAGGTCAACCGGCCTTCTGGGCGATCGCGAAACTTGGCGCCCAGGCGCCTACAATCAGGAAGACGGGGCCATAGCTCAGCTGGCAGAGCGTTCGCCTTGCACGCGAAAGGTCGCCGGTTCGATTCCGGCTGGCTCCATCGCCGAAACCAAGAGAAACGAGTTGTAACCCGGATCTCCATAGTTCAGGCACGAAACAGATTTGTGCCTGAATCGCCGCATATCCGCGGGTAATCGGATTCCCCCGGGCGGGGGTGAGGTGGGGAATTCATCGCTATGAAGCTCCTTGGCTCGCCTGGCGACCTACCGCTGGAAGAGGTCCTCGACAACAAGCGGCCTTAATTGCATCGGGAGGTCGGCGGTTCGAATTCACCTACCCCCAACGGAGGGCGGGTCACCCTTGGGCGCCGGAGCAAACGCGGCAGCCACTGCTTGACCGAGTCACGTTCTAGGTGCGATCCGCATCGAACGCACGCTACCTCGTCCGGTCCTGCAGCTTGTCGCAAAAGAATATAATTATTCAGAGAACTTTTTGGCCAAAAGCAAGGGGGCCGAGATGACGAACCACCGAGGAGCAGCCAGCACCTGCTGCGGACCGGGATCTCCCGCGAGGGCGAGCATGGCAAGGCGCGCCCTGCTCTTGATCGGGACGCTTTCCGCAAGCCTGGCGATGATCTTTGCCAGCGCGCCGAGCGCCTCTGCGATCCCCTCCCGGTTCTTCGGGTTGATGTGGAGCGGCGAACTCAGCCAGGCCACCAGCCCATCCCACATGGAGGTGGTCGAGCACTCCGGCGCCAAGTATTTCCGAGTGACCCTCGACTGGGGGGCTAAGAACAACTTCGGCTGGTGGATCTACGACTCGATCTTCCAGCACGCCTGGGAACGCGACGTGCAGATCATCCCCTATATCTACGGCAACCACAACGGCTCCTCGCAGTTCCCGACCGAAGCGGAATATGGCCCGCCCGGCAGTGGCTGGGAAACCTGGCTATACGAACTCGTCCAGCGCTACGGTTACGGCGGCAGCTTCTGGGCGGGCAAGGCAAACCCGCTGCCCGTCGGGGCGTGGGAGATCTGGAACGAGCCCAACCTGATCGGCAACAACCCGGGCGGCGCAAAAGCCCAACCGCAGAACTACGCCCGCTTCCTCAAGCGTTCCGCCAGCGCGCTGCGAGCCGCACAGGGCACCGTGCCGATCTCGGTCCTCTTCGGCGGCCTGATCTCCATCGCCTCCAACGGGGGCAACCTGAGCGTCAAAGACTTCCTCCAGGGGGCAAGCGAAGTGCCGGAAACCGGCGCCGCATTCAACGGGCTGTCCCTTCACCCCTACTCGTTCGCCCTCAAACAACAGGAAGCAGGGGTGCAGGGGAATGTGACCGGCGCGCGTCAGAATCTGAGCCAGATCTTCAGCCCCACGAAGTCGATCTGGATCACCGAGCTGGGGTGGCCGGCGGCTCCTGACGCCCCGGAAGACCCGCTCCACGAACGGGTCTCCGAGCAGGAACAGGCCAACCTCCTGACCGGGACCTTCAACTGGATCAAGGGCCAGGCGGAAGCGATGAATATCCAGTCGCTGCTCTATTACAACGTCCGCGACCTGAACCTGAACCGCTGGGACTACCGCACCGGCCTGCGGAGGGCGGATGGCACCTTCCGGCCCTCGTGGTCGGCGTTCCAGGCCCAGACCGGGGCGGCCCCGTGGCCGGTGATCGAGTGGCAGAGCGAGAACCTCGGCGGCAGCATCCTCGACGATCCCGACATCGCCTCGAGAGGGGCAGGAAGCCTGGACATATTCGCCCGCAGCTCGACCGAAGCGCTGCAGAGGCGCACTTTCGGCGGTGGAGTTTGGGGCCCCTTTGAGGACTTCGGGCGGCTGATCTCCTCCGGCCCCGGGGCGGTGTCCTGGGGCTCCGACAGGATCGACATCGTTACCCGAACCAGCAACGGGACCGTCGAACAAAGGTGGTTCGACGGCAGCACCTGGCACAGCCACAATCTCGGCGGCAACATCGTCGGTGATCCGGATATCGCTTCGCCGGGGCCGGGGCGGCTGCACGTCTTCGCTCGCGGAACCGACAACGCGCTCAAGCACAAGTGGTTCGCGAACGGCGTATGGAGCAACTGGGAGAGTCTCGGCGGCACGCTTACTTCCTCGCCGGGAGCGGTCTCATGGGGGAGCGGACGCCTCGACGTCGTCGGCCGCAGCGCCACGGGATCCGTCACTCACTGGTGGTTCGACGGGAGCTGGCACAGCGGTGACGACCTCGGCGGCAACATCGTCGGGGATCCAGACATCGCCGCGCCGGCAGCGGGATGGCTGCACGTCTTTGCTCGGGGAACCGACAATGCGCTCAAGCACAAGTGGCTCGCGAACAACACCACCTGGAGCGGCTGGGAGAGTCTCGGCGGCTCGCTCGCCTCAGGTCCAGGAGCCGTGTCCTGGGGCAGCAACCGCCTCGACGTGGTCGCTCGCACCTCCAACGGCACCGTCGTCCAGTGGTTCTTCGACGGCAAAGCCTGGGGAAGCTACAACCTCGGCGGCAACATCAGCGGGGATCCGGACATCGCCTCCTGGGGGAACGGGCGCCTCGACGTCTTCGCCCGTGGCCAGGATGACACCCTCCAGCACAAGTGGTTCACCGGCAACACCTGGAGCGGCTGGGAGGACTTCGGCAACGCGCCGCAGTCAGGAGTGAGCACCGTCTCGTGGGGCGCCGGCCGCCTCGACATCGTCAGCCGCCGTGCCTCGGACGGCAGCGTAATGCACTGGTGGCTTCAGAACGGATGGCACAGCGGGAACCTCGGCGGCAACATCGTCGGTGACCCGGAGCTGGCCACGACGGGGACCGGGCGGCTGCACGTCTTTGCTCGCGGCACCGACAACGCGCTCAAGCACAAGTGGTTCGGGAACGGCGTATGGAGTGGCTGGGAGAGCCTCGGAGGCACGCTTACCTCCTCGCCGGGAGCAGTCGCATGGGGCAGCAACCGCCTCGACGTGGTCGGCCGCAGCGCCACCGGATCCGTCATCCACTGGTGGTTCGACGGTGCCACCTGGCACAGCGGCGACGACCTGGGCGGGATCATCGTCGGCGATCCCGACATCACCTCCTGGGGTCCCGGGCGCCTGGACGTCTTTGCCCGCGGCACCAACGACACCCTGGTGCACAAGTGGTTCGACAACAACACCTGGAGCAGCTGGGAGGGGCTGGGGGGCCTGATGGCATCCGGTCCCGGCGCAGTAGCGCTTGGCCCATACGACATCCACGTCGTTTCTCGCGCGCCCGGCAACTCGATCTCCCACTGGTGGCTCGGATACAGCAACTACGACTAGGAGAGGACGAGACGAACCGGTCGAATGCACGGACCAAGAACAAGACGGCGGATGACTGGCTCGCCCAGGACGGCAGGAGAGCAGTGATCACGATCCGGACCCGTGACAAGCGGCAGGGAGAGTCGTGGACTCCACGGATGGCAATGACTTGACCGCCGGAGATTGCTAGGCAGAGGTCATAAGAGGTCTTCCAGCCCCTTCAGCAGCCGATCCACCCTGACCAGGAAGCTCCGGTTCGAGAATCGTTCGCCTAGCTCCACTACCGCGGCAGTCTGGGAAACAGCGTGGGCAACGCCTCTCTCGCGTCCTTTCGGATCACTTCCAGGCTGGTTCCGCGGTTTTCTCTCGGGGCACCGAGATGCGACAGCAGTTGGTCCCTGAAGGGAGCATCGGCGCCGTCCCTTGCGGGATGGCGCGGAAACCCTGGATCGACAATGACGATCTTCCGCCCCGCGCCGTCGAACGTCCACCGTCTTACGACCTGGTTCACGTGATCGTCGCGAAACGAGTAGCCGATGACCACCAGGCGATCGGCTTTCCCCAGCTGTTCCTCGAACTCCGTGAGCGCTGCCAGGAACGGCCCCTCGGCCCGAAGCTTGCCGCGGGCGCCGAACACGACGGTAGGAGGGCGCGCCTCGTCGTCCCATGCCTCCGTCTGCACCACCACTCTGCTCGGCAACCGGCCCCTGCCAGGCGGATCGTCTTCCCAGACCCAATCGATAGAGCCATGGAGCTTGAGCAGGCGAAGGCCCGTGGCGGGCCATCCCCATCGTCCGGTCTGCACCCACCTCCCGATACCGGTGTGGACCTCCAGGCCCGCTCCCGCCCCCGCGACCTCGATTGCACGGTCGTAGTTCAAGGTCGCAACCGTGGCTCGTGCGGGGTCCGCTGCCCACCGCACCAAGGGATCCAAATAAGAGACCCGCTTGTGTGTGGTGGCGATCAAGTTCCGCATCTCGGCGACCATGCGCTCGCCGAGCTCGGAATAGAAGTCGCAATCCCATCGAAGCGCCTCTTCTCGCCACCGCCCGACGAACGGGCTGACCTCCAGCTGGTCCCGTTCCCCCAGCAGCTCGACGGCGGCGAACACCTTCTCGACGTCCAGATCGCCTGGGCGCCCACCCAGCCTCTCGCACACACGCCTCAGCGCCTCGCGATCTTCGCCACTCATCCGGTCGAGGATCCGGTCGGTCATCTCATAGGCGGTGGGAACCCCAGCGTCCTTCGAGGCGCCCGCTCCGAGAAGGACAACGTCGCCCATTGCAGCTACCGCCGTAGTAGAAGCGCTCGGAGGAGCGTCTCAGTCGTCGAAGTCGAAGTCCTTCGGGGGGCGCTGCTCGAACCAGAGCTCGTCGTCCTCCGGGGACTCCTCGAGGAACTCGGGGGTGTCTTCGAGGACGTCCTCGTGGCCGGTGTCGGGGTCGTAGTCGGCCTGCGGCTGGTCGTCCTCCCGCGCGTCCTCTCCCTGGCTGCTGTCGAAGAGCTGGGCCGGCTCCTCGGCCGGCGGCGCCGGCGCCTCGTGCTCGTCGGTGACCGGCGCCTCCAGCGCCTGGTCGAGCTCGTCGGAGAGGCGCTGCTCGCTCCAGAAGTCGTCGTCCTCGTCCTCCTCCTCCGGGAGCTCGGTGCGGGAGGCGTGGATCTCGGTCGGCGGTTCGACCGGGGCCAGTGGCTCGGCGGCCTCGGCCTCGACGATCTCCTCGTCGGAGGGGCTGGGGGCCTCGGCGGCGGGAGCGTCCTCGGTCCCCATCTCGGCCTCGATGTCGAAGAATTCGGTCGGCTGTTCGGCGATCGCGTGGCGCTCTTCGGTGGAGGGGCCGGCGTTCTCGGCGACCGGCTCGGGCTGCGCCTCGGCCTCGGGGACGATCTCGTGCTCGATCGCCGGCGGCTCCTCCTCGGCTGGGGGCGCGGCCTGGGCCGGGTCCTCGGCCGGGACGATCGGCGCGGCGTCCGCCTGCGGCTCGACGGCCTCCGTGGCCTCGATCCGCGGCTCCTCCTGGGGCTCGCTCGGCTCCGGCGGCTCTTGGAGGTCGGCGATGTTGATCCGGCGGCCGCCGCCGTCCTCGGCGGACTCCACGGCCTCCGCCGCCCCGGGCGTGGTCATGAACTCGGTCGGCGCCTCCGCGGCGGGGTCCGGCTCCTCCGGCCGGCCGGGAGGACCGAACGCCTCGTCCTCCAGCTTTTTGACCTCGGCCTCGTCCGCGCCATGGGCGCGCTTCAGTTCCAGATGCTCGCGGATTGCGTCGTCGAGAATGCTCATGCTCGCCACCTGCTCGGGGAGGCTGCCAAAGACTATGCGGTTATCCTGTCGCTTGCGCGGAAATGGGAGCAACTTCCCATCCCGCAGAGCCCGGGGCTATAGCTCAGCTGGCAGAGCGCCTGGATCGCACCCAGGAGGTCGGCGGTTCGAATCCGCCTAGCTCCATCGGCAGAACCCCGCATGTCGCAAGATCGGGTTCCGGCAACCGTTTGAACCGAGACCCAAATCCCCGCTCCTGATCAGGCAGAAACTGCCTGATCAGAGCCATATATACGGGGATTGACGGCGATTGCGCTCGATTTCGCCCGCTATCCGGGGCACCGGAGCTACGGTCGGTTTGGAGCACATGGCGCCCCCGAGGGTGCACCGCCGCTGACTTCGTGATCCGCCGGTAATTGCGGCTCGCTCTTCGAACAACCGACTTAGAGGGGGAAGAACTCATGCCTCGCCGTGACTCAAGCAGGGTATGCACCGGCAAGACACGCTCCCCGGCATTGAGATCGACCAACGATCCGCCCCCATCCATAAAGTCGCAGGGATGACTGCGACGCTCACGAAGCGCGAAGCCAAAAAGGCGCTCGGGGCCTTCTACACGCCGCCCGTGATGGCGGCCGCCCTCATCGACTGGGCGGTGCGCTCGCCAGATGATCGGGTCTTCGATCCCAGCTTCGGGGGATCCGTGTTTCTCGAAGCCGCGCTGCAGCGGCTCAGTCTGCTCGGAGCAAATCCCAAGACCACCCAAGCACAAGTCTTCGGCACCGACATCGATGACGAGGCTTTTCTCCAGCCGTCCGTGGGGACCACCGAAAGGGCCACTCTCCATCGGGGCGACTTCTTTGGCATGCGTCCCGGCGAGGAGATTCCGCGGGTCGAGGCCGTAGTCGGAAACCCCCCCTACATCCGCTATCAAGAGTTCAACGGCAGCGCCGAGGTCGCTCATCGTCTAGCCGCTGAAGCCGGCGTACCACTCACTCGCCTCGCATCTTCGTGGGCTCCATTCCTAATCCATGGGACCAGCTTCGTCAGTGAGGGGGGGCGAATGGCCCAGGTTCTCCCGGCAGAGCTGATCCATGCCCAGTACGCAGCGGGGATAACCCGCTTCCTCGCAGCGAACTTTAAGCGCGTTGCAATCGTCGTTTTCGACCAACGAGTCTTTCCGAATGCACTTGAGGAGATCGTTCTTCTCTTCGCCGAGGAACGGACGATAGACGCACAAGGGTCGGTCGACCTCGTCTCGTTCAGCTCCCTCGCAGAGCTTGATACTTCGAAGCTCTTTCCAGACACCCCCGGTGGCTCGCAGGCGCCCGGAAAGCTGTTGGGCAGGCTCCTGCCAACCGCTACCCGTGACCTCCTCGCCGAACTATCCGACAGATCTGAGACCACGGAGCTGGGTGACGTCGCGGCGGTCGATATCGGTGCCGTCACCGGCGCCAACGACTTCTTCCTGCTCAGCCGAACCGAGGCGAGGGATATGCCTCGGCGGATTGTCCGGCCTGCCGTCAGCAAGGCTGCACAGGTCCCAGGGACGAGGATTTCCGCCGTCGATCACCGCCGACTCTTGGACGAAGGCCGGAAGGGGCTCATGTTCGTAGTAGACGCGAGCTCTGAGCCGAGAAGCTCAGCTGTACAACAGCGCATCGCCGTAGGCGAGGAGGCCGGGGTCCCAGAGGGCTACAAATGTCGCGTCCGCAAGCCTTGGTGGTCAGTGCCGCTTCCTAAGCGCGGCGTCGCAGATCTCCTCCTCACCTACTTCGCGAGCGAGCACCCGCGCCTCGTCCTCAACGAGGCCGGCGTCCTTCAGACGAACACGATTCACGGCGTCTATCTCAAGACCCCCATGGAGACCGCCGCCCTTGCCGTCGCCTTCTACAACAGCCTCACGCTTCTCAGCGCGGAGCTCGTAGGACGAAGCTACGGCGGTGGGGTTCTGAAGCTTGAGCCGACCGAGGCCGGGTCGTTGATCCTGCCGCCTGTCCCCGAGACCCTGGGCGACCTACTGGACGAGATCGATGCGCTGATCCGCGACCGCAAGCTGGAAGCCGCCCTCGACCTCGTCGATCCGATCGTCCTTGGCGAGGGTTTGGGACTCTCAAGCCAAGAGATTCGCGCGCTTCGCGACGGAGGCGCGCAACTCCGTGCCCGGCGCCGGGCACGCGGCGCCCGACCGGCGCCCGCCACAGGCTAGGGCAGATTCCGCAGCGCCGTGCAGACCTGGGAGAGGACTCTGTCGAGCTCGATGTTTGCCGCTCTGACGTCCTTGGCTACATAGGCGTCCTTTTGATCGTTCCAGCCATAGCAGTAAATGCCACAGGCGTCGAACCAGACACTCGCCACGTGCCCGTAGTCAATCGTGCGCCTCAGATCGACTGGGTCGATCGTGCGCACTGCGATGAACATGTAACAAAGGGGTGGAGCTCGTCTGATCCACGATCCGAGGTCAGAAGTCGGCCCCCCGCCTTCGCCAGCGAGCCGCGCCTGCTCGGCCTTAATGTCGATGTTCTTAAAGCTCGCCTCCTTGATCCTCTTCTCGAGATCCGCAGAACCTGGTCGTCCTTCAGGGTTCTTCTGCCTCTCATTGCCACGATGCTTGGGAAGCCCGGTGGCCTTGGTCTCGATTACTAAATCCACGGCGCCACTTGCCGGATATGCCACGTCGAGTTTGTGCTTCTTGAAGCTGAGGCCGGGCACACCGGGCCTGCTGTGCAGCTCCTTTCCCGAGCAGTTTGCAAGCAGCAGCGCCAGCATGTCGTTGAAGAAGTCGCCCTTGCCGTTTCGCATGTCGCCGGCGTCGGCGGTGCCGTCGGCCACGAGTTCATCGAATTCACGCATCGCCCTGAGATAGATCTCCTCGACCTGCAGGAAGGTCCGAGCCTCCATCTCGCGCATCTCAACTAGCGCTGCCTGCAGTGGCGCCCGTCCGGGCTTGCCAAGCTTCTCGGCACTCAGCGTCTGAGTCCTGCGAGCCATGCGGGCTGACCCTAACGCCTAGCCACCTCAGGGGTCCGGCGCGCGGCTTGCTTCCCAGAGTTCGCGAGCAGCGACATGCTCGGAGACCGGGGAGCGCGAGAATAGTTCGAACACCATCTTGCTTAGGAAGACGTCCGGTTGAAGCTCGTCGGGTACCTCCTCTTGGAGAAGGCGTGGACCTTTTGGGCCACGCTCTAAAAGGAGCAAACAGGTTGCGTCATAACTGCCCCGCTGATCTCCGGGAGTGAGTGATTCAAGCTTGTGACACATGTCCTTGATCCGCTCCCAGCAGTTCGGCTCCATCAAGACATTTGAGGTGACAAGAAACACGTATCCGAAGGTGGCGAGCGGGAATCGCCGGCGAATATTCAGCAAATCCCCCGAAGCCTCCTCGAAACGATTGGTGATGTTCTTGCCGAAGGATTTCGTCATCGTCTTGGTCGAGACGCCGAGCTCAAGCCCCCGGTCGTACTCGGCGATCACCACGTCGATCTCCTTCGCAAAGAAGCCGCCAAGGACCTTGGTTGAACTCGAGCCGGCGAGTTCGCCAAGCTTTGAAATCGTCGCCTCCTCTACCTCTCGCGTCGTTTTCTTACGGGCGTACTTGAAACGAGCGGTCGCCGAGGAAAGAGATTGGGAAAGGACTCGTGGCCGGGTCGGTCTTGGCCAAATGATGTCGGAGGCGATTGCCGCACGCCGGAGCTCGGTCGCGATCCAAATGTCGACGGCAAGAGCGAGCGCTCCAGTATTAGCCTTGCTGTCGCCGCCATCGTCCTGCACTTTGATGAGGCGCAGGAGCAGATCTTCATCGAAAGCGAATTTGCCGCGCTCATTCCAAGGGGAGGCGAGTTCCGCTGGGATGGCGGCGTAAGCATCCGACATTCGATCCTTAGACGAGCCCGCCATGACCGCCATTTCGCGGCCACTCTGGAGCTTCCTTCCAGTATCCGTACGGAGTCGACACCGCTACGAGACGCAGCCCACTCCTCATTGGGCGCTCGCGCCCAATCGAAAGCCGGGTTGGTTCTGCTGCGGATTTGAACCCAGCGGTGAACCATCAGGCAGAAATCCGCGTTTCCGCCTGAACACCCCGACAATCGCCGCATATCCGCGCATATCGGGCTCGGTCGGCGGCGAATCGCGAGCGGCGCAAAGCCGCTTGTCATGCGGAATCCAGGCGAACGGCGAGTAGCACGGAGCCTAAATCGCACCCAGGAGATCGGCGGTTCGAATCCGCCTAACCCCACTCACCCCGCCCGCCGGTAGCGGAGGTGGGTGGCGAGCGGAGATTGGGGTGACTCGACCGGCGCGGACCCGAAAGACTCGATCTCGGCCGGACGCCCTCAGCCGTCGAAGTGGACGCCGGCCTCGCGGCTCATTCGGCCGATCGTTTCGTAGAAGCTGGCCAGCAGGTTGCGCATCAAGGCCGCCTGCAGGTCGGGGTGGTGCGCGGACAGGCGCTCGAAGTCGGCGAGGGAGAGGGTCAGGCACTCGCCGTCGCTCTCGCCGCGGACGCTGACCGGGCGGTGCGGGACGCCGGCGAGCGCGACCTCGCCGAAGGCCAGTCCGGGGGTCAAGGTCGCCAGCCGGCGCTTGCCGTCATCGACCTCGACCTCGACCGTCACCTCGCCGGCGAGCAGGAGGAAGACCGCGTCGGCGTCATCGCCCCGGGCGAAGATCGTCTCGCCGGCCGCGAACGGCCGCGGGCTGAGCAGCTCCGCGAAGGCGGCGAGCATCGGCGGATCGAAGCCGGCGGTGAGTCGATGCTCGGCAAGCGGCACCGGTCCGCCGACGACGGCCGGGGTGCCCTCGGCGGCGAGCAGCCGCTCCTCGCACCACTCGGTCGCCGCGTCGCGGTCGGGGAAAACGCGGGCGCCGTCCTCCGGCAGCTCGGCAAGCACGTGGCTGTGCGGAGGGGCGACGAAGACCAGGGCCCTGCCTTCCTCCTCCATCCAGCTCGCCAGCCCGGCCAGGAGCCGGTTGGCGGCGAGGTCGATCTCGGTGACCTCGGTCAGATCGATGACCACGGCCTCGATCTCCCCCCGCTGCTCGACGACCCCGCGGACGACGCTCTCCATCGCCGCGAAAACCAGGTCGCCATGGAGGACGTGGACGACGCAGCGCGAGCCGGTGCGGTCGAGCACCGCGCACTGCTCGGGCGGGCGGCGGCGGCGCGAGGGAACGTCGGCGACGCTGTAGCTGCGGCGCACCGCCGAGCGCGAGGAGCGGGCGACGTGAAGTAGGTTGAGATCGAGGTCGGTCGAGATCTGCCGGCAGACCTCGACTCCGCGGACGCTGTTGCCGTGCCGTTCCAGCGGTGGTGAGAAGACCGCAATCCCGAGCTGGCCCGGCAGCACCGCGAGAACGCCGCCGGCGACGCCGCTCTTGGCCGGCATGCCGACGTCGACCACCCACTCGCCCGCCGAGTCGTACATGCCGCAGGTCGTCATCACGCTGAGCACCCGGTCGACGTACTCGCGCCCGAGCACGCGCTCGCCGCTCAGCGGATTGACGCCGCCGTTGGCCAGCGTCGCCGCCATCAGGCTGAGGTCACGGCAGTCGACCGCGACCGAGCACTGGCGGAAGTAGAGATCCAGGGCCAGCTCCGGATCCTGCTCGAGGATGTCGGCGCCGCGCAGCATGTGGCCGATCGCGCGATTGCGGTGGCCGGTGCCGCGCTCGGCCTCGTAGACCTCGGTCGCCACCGCCAGCGGCCGCCCGGCGAAGCGGCCGTAGGCCTCGACGACCCGCCGCTCCCGCTCCTCGGCGTCGGCGCCGGGCAGCAGCGAGGCAGAGGTGATCGCGCCGGCGTTGATCATCGGGTTCAGCGGCCGGCCCGTGTCGGGCGCCAGGCTGATCGAGTTGAAGGCATCGCCGCTCGGCTCCACCCCCACCTTCGCATCGACCGCGGCAAAGCCGTGCTCCTGCAGGGCGATGCCATAGGTGAAGGGCTTCGAGATCGATTGGATCGTGAACTCGCGGCGCGACTCGCCGACCTCGTAGCAGTGCCCGTCGGTAGTCGCGACGGCGATCCCGAACCAGTCGGGGTCGGCCAGCGCCAGCGGCGGGATGTAGTCGGCGACGGCACCGGAGCGCTCACCGCGCCAGCGCTCGTGCAGGCGCTCGAGGTAGGCGTCGATCGGGGTCGCGGCCATCGCCCAACGCTAGCCGGAGTCGCCTACAGCGGCTCGGTTCCCTCGCTCAAGATCTTCAGGTACCCGGGATCCTTGGGATAGCGAGACGCAAGCAAAGCTTCCTTGGGAAGCAAGCTCCATCGCCTGAGGTCCCTGCTCCGAGGATTTTGCCGAGCTGTTCGGAGTGCTAGCCGGGGCCGAGGGTGAGGACGTGGGCGGTCTTTGGGCTGACACGGCCCTCGAGCACGTCGAGGTAGGCGGTGCGGACGGCGTCGAAGCCGTGGCCGTGGTTTACCTCCAGCCAACCCGAGATCCACTCGCAGAACGGGTGCCAGGCCTCGGCTACGCGCTGCTCCAGGCCGGCGCGGCCCCAGTCGGTGGCGCGCTTGGTGACTCGGTCGGGGGCGAAGAAGAAGGTTGGCGTTGGTCCGGGCAGGGGTTCGGCTCCTCCGGTTCCGAAATCCTCCCAGTGGGTTACCCCGACCGCCATGCTGTGGGCCAGCTCGTCGCCGTAGTGGGTGTGGACTGCGCGGCGGACGGCGGCGTCGCCGGCAATGTCGACGAAGGTGGCGGGACCGGGGCCGAGGGAGTCGATTGCGTCGTAGGTGACGGTGCGGCCGTAGACCCCGAGGCCGGCGACGAAGTCGGCGCTGCGCGGCGAGGTGAGGCCGACCAGCTCCGCACCCTCGCGTCGGGCCAGCAGGAAGGCGGCGGCGAGGGCGGTCTTGCTGGAGGCGCTGGAGACGACGATCGGCCCGCGCCCGACCAGGCCCTCGTCCGCAAGCTGGTCATCGATCAGAAAGGAGGTGAAGAAGAGCGGCCGCAGCAGCATCTGCACGTCCTCGCTGTCGGCGCGGTAGAACGGGTCGGCGCCGGTCGCCAGGTAGCGGTGGTAGGCGGAGGGCAGCTTCTCCCGGTGCCGGGAGCCGTCGACGAAGCCGCCGGCCTCGACGCTGACCGGCGTCACCGTCAGGTAGGAGGAGGGCGGCAGGTAGCCGTAGACCCTCGTCCCCGGCTCGACCCCGTCGGCCTCGCTGCGCTCGACCTCGGCGAAGCCCCACATCGGCACCCGCCCCCAGCCCGGCTCGGCCGGAAAGAAGTCCCAGTAGGACATCGCCTCGCCCATCACCGCGTAGGTGACGTTGTTCGCGGTCAGCCCGAAGCTGTCGACCCGCAGCAGCGCCTGGCCCGATCCCAGCTCCGGGCTCGGCGCGGCGGCGACACGACACTGCCGCAAATCGTCTCGCTTGACGAGGAAATCGCTCATCCGGATCAGAGTCAGCTTAGTACTGGCCTCTCCGTCGACCTGGCGTCGCGACCGTCAAGAACCGAACCGCGCCGCCTCCTCGGATCCCGCCGTCGCGTTGCCGGCCGAGTAGGAGTGGGCGCCGGCGCCGGCCAGGCGGCCGCTGTCGACGATCAGGTATTCCTCGCGGGGGGAGCCGGTGAAGTAGTTCTCGAGGATCTCTCGGGTTCCGGCGGCGTAGCGAGCCTGGGCTGAGAGCGTGGAGCCGGAGACGTGGGGAGTCATCCCGTGGTGGGGCATCGTCCGCCAAGGGTGATCGGCGGGGGCGGGCTGGGGGAACCAGACGTCTCCCGCGTAACCGGCCAGCTGCCCCGACTCGCAGGCGGCGGCGACTGCCTCGCGATCGCAGATCTTGCCGCGTGCGGTGTTGATCAGGTAAGCACCGCGCTTCATCTTGGCGATCATCTGCGCGTCGAAGAGGTGCTCGGTCTCGGGATGCAGCGGGCAGTTGATCGTCACCACGTCGCAGACCTCGACCAGGCTCTCCACCGACTCGTGGTGGGTAACGCCGAGCTGCGCCTCCGTCTCGGCGGGCAAGCGGTGGCGGTCCATGTAGTGGAGGCCGACGTCGAAGGGCACGAGGCGCTTCAGGACCGCGGTCCCGATCCGCCCCGCTGCCACCGTGCCGACCTGCATCCCCTCCAGGTCATAGGCGCGCGAGACGGCATCGGCGATGTTCCAGCCGCCGTCGAGGACGATCTGGTGGGAGGGGATGTAGTTGCGGACCAGTCCCAGGATCATCATCACCACGTGCTCCGCAACTGAGATCGAGTTGCAGTAGGTGACCTCGGCGACGGTGATTCCCGCGTCCATCGCCGCCTGGAGGTCGACGTGGTCGGAGCCGATGCCGGCGGTGATCGCCAGTTTCAGGTTGGGAGCCTTGGCGATCCGCTCGGCGGTCAGGTACGCCGGCCAGAAAGGCTGGGAGATGACCACCTCGGAGTCGGCCAGGTGCCGGTCGAACTCCGAGCTCTCCCCATCCTTGTCCGAGGTGACGATCAGCTCGTGGCCTTCTCGCTCCAGGTAGGTCCTCAGGCCGAGCTCGCCGGAAACGCAACCCAGGAGCTCCCCGGGGGAGAAGTCGATGCCTTCCGGGCTCGGAGCGCTCTGGCCGTCCGGATAAGAGGCGATCGCCGGGATCTCCTCGCGAGCGTAGGTAGGCGGATACCCGCTTACCGGGTCGTCGTAGAGAACGCATAGGACCTTTGCCATTTCTGCCTCCATTCGGGATCGCCGAGAACCGGCTCGACTAAAGGTAAGCCGCCGAACGAGCAACGTCCAATTTCGGCGAGAGGCAGGAGTCGCGGAAGAGTGCCGCGCGGCGGGCTATGGATCGACTGGGTATGCCGCGGCGCTGTGGGCGCGATCGATCAGCTCGTCGCAGCAGCCGGAGATGGTGAAGCCGAAGCCCTCGGGGGACTGATCGACCTCGGTCACGACTGCGGTTTCGCCATGCTGGGTGCAGACGACGCTCTCGATCTTCGCGGTCATCTGCTGGATGGCGAGCTGCCGGCCACCGCCGGCGATGACGTCGAAGAACTCTTCGCTGGTGACCGGGCGGCCCTCCAGCGCGTAAGTGACGGGGGTGCTCATCCCGATCAGGGTGACAGGTGGCGATGGGCTAGTGTCGCCCGACACGGTTTCGCCGTGCCAAACAATTGAGAGGCGGTCCTTTGGATCCGGTCGGATATGAGCTTTGCACTCCCGAGGGCGGCAAGGGCGGTGGCGTTCGCGCCACTCGTGGATTCCAGGTTGGTGAGACCGTGATGATCGGCGAACTCGAGGGCGAGGTCGAGCGCAACGACTCCCACGCGACTCAGATCAGCCGGACCAGATGGGCTCGGCATCGCGGGCTCGGCCCGATCGTCAACCATTCCTGCGATCCGAATTGCGGCGTCGAGGTAAACGAGACCGGCGCCTGTGACTTCATCGCCCGCGTACCGATCTCCGCCGGCGAGGAGATCACCTTCGACTACGCGATGCGCAACTACTCGATCGAGCATTTCCCAGGCGGATGCCTCTGCGGGGCTGGCAACTGTCGCGGCTCCGTGACCGGCTGGAAGGATCTTTCCGCCGAGCGCAAAGCCGATTACGAGGGCTCAGTCGCGCCCTACCTGCTGGAGATCGACCGCGAACGAACCGCCAGCGCGGCATAAGCATTGGTAGTACAGGCCTGGCCTTCCGATTACTATGCGCTAATGCAGCGACTGTTCTTGATCATTGGGGCGTGCCTTGTGGTCGTCCTCGCTGGCTGCGGGGGCGATTCGTCCACCACGGCGGGGGATTACACGGTGCCGCAGGCGACGAAGGAAAGGCGGGCGACGGAAAGGAAGGTGGCCGAAGAAGAAGCCGCCGAAGAAGCGGCGGCCGCCAAGAAGGCTGCGGCCGCCATTCCGGAGGTCTCGGTTCCGCAGGGCCCACCGCCGAAGAGGCTCGTCATCGAGGACCTGAAGAAGGGAAGCGGCGCGACCGCGAAGCCCGGAGACCAGGTCACCGCTCACTACGTCGGTGTCGTCTACGACGGGGGCGAGATGTTCGACGCCAACTGGGGCGACGAACCCTTCAGCTTCGAGCTCGGTGCTCAGCAGGTCATCTCCGGCTGGGATCAAGGCGTGCAGGGGATGAAGGTCGGCGGTGAACGCAAGCTGATCATCCCGCCGGACCTCGCGTATGGAAGTGAGGGCTCCTACCCCTCGATCCCCCCGAACGCCACCCTGGTCTTCCGGATCGAGCTGCTCGACGTGAAATAGCGGGCGCGAGGACTCTCAACGGACCTAAAAAAGGTCTATATAGTCTGTCTAATGCAGAGTTTTATTGCACTGGCCGCTGCTTTTCTCGCCGTCGGGCTCGTCGCCTGTGGGGGCGGGGATGACAGCACCGAAGATGCGATCGAGGCCCGAATCGAGGCATACCAAGCCACGCCCAAAGTCATCCCTCCCGATGGGCCCCCGCCCAAGAAGGTGGTGTTCGAAGACGTCAAGGTGGGGTCTGGACCCATTGCCCAACGGGGCGATCGCGTAGCTCTTCACTACGTCGCCGTCGTTTTGAAGAACGGCGAAGATTTCAGCTACCGATGGGAGCCCGATCCCCCGGTGGTGTACCCCCGGCTGGGCGAAGGGCAGTTTCCCGGCCTGGAAAAGGGCATCGAAGGGATGCGGGAGGGGGGTCGCCGTGAGGTGGTCGTTCCCAACTACGCAGCCGATGGGGTCGTCTACCTGGTCGACCTGGAGTCCGTCGAGCCCACCGGTCAAAGGGCCGCAGCGAGTTGACCATGCGGGGATCGGCTGAGTCACGGCGGCGCATCGGTCTGGTGCAGCTGCTTACCCCACTACTTGTCGTCTTCCTGCTCCTAACGCCTCTGGCCTGCGGGGGCGGCGGCGATGGTGGCGACTCAACGGATGAGGAAATCGAGGCCTTGGCCCGGGCATACAACTCCGGTCCGGAGATCGAGGTTCCCCCCGGCCCGCCGCCCAAAGGGACCGTGATCAAAGACCTCAAAATCGGGACTGGGCGGGTTGCGAAGCGAGGAGACCTGGTGTATATCCACTACATCGGTGTCGACTGGGTGGGCGACAAGGAATTCGATCGCGTGTGGGAGCCGGATCCGCCGTTCCGGCGCCGGCTGGGGAACGGCAACTACCCGGAGTTCGAAAACGCGATCATGGGGATGAGAGAGGGCGGCCGCCGCGAAATGACCGTCCCGAACTACCGGTTGCCCGCGATCATCTACGTCGTCGACCTGGAGAAGGTCAAGCCCGAATGATGAGGTGGTCTGTCCTAGTACTTAGTGTTGCTCTAGCTCTCGTCGGCGTGGGCTGCGGGGATGGGGGCCAAACGAGTACGGAGAGCGATGAGGTCTCGGCTCTGGCTCAAAAATACCTGGAGGCCCCGGAAGTCGAGCTGCCCGAAGGTCCTCCCCCGAAGAAGGTCGTGATCAAGGAGGTCAAGCCCGGGTCGGGGGCGATCGCGAAAAAAGGGGACGAAGTGCAGATCCATTACCGGGGCTTTGAATACGGGACCGGCAAAGAGGTCTACTTCGAGTGGCGACCCAACCCGCCGGTGCCCTACGCGCCGCTGGGGTATGTGGAAGGAGAACCGGGACTCCAGCAAGGAATTATTGGGATGAGGGAGGGTGGCCGCCGTGAAGTCATCGTTCCCGCCCGTCTCGGCTCGATCGGCGAGGCCCTCATCTACGTGGTCGAGCTGGTCTCCGTCAAACCCGCCGACCAGTAGGGCCGGGGACAGCCACCCGCCTGATCGAACGTCAGACGGGCGGCTTGGAGGAGATGCTGCGCCGGCTCGAGAGTAGGCCCGAGCCGGTTTGGGGGCGTAGCTACACGATGCAGCTGGTCAGCCCGTACTCGGAAGCGAGTTTGTTTGCCTCGTTGAACATTTGTTCTTCGCTCTCGAACACCACCAGCGGATCTTTTTCGAGGTCACTGACGCCCTGTTCCATCGAGTTGAAGATCGCCTCGATTTTCTCCTCGTCACCTTCCGGCGCGCCAAGATCTTCGAGTTCCCCGATCATCTCCTCAAAGGGCTCGATGAATGCCTCGACGACCGCTTCTTCCCTCGACTGATCGTTTCCAAGTCCTTTGACGCTCGCTCGCGCCCTGAACTCCGCCACCCTTTCATCGCTGCTTTTCTCACAGATCGCATTCGCCTGTTTCGTGAATTCGGCCTTGGTGATAGAGGCCTCGTCGTCGCTGCCACAGCCCCCAAAAGCCAAGGCCGCAACCGCAAGAACGGCTAGTGGCCATGCGATGGCTCGCTTCTTCACAATCTCCCCCTTGGACTAGCTGATTAAAGTGAGGAGTTTAAGGCAAACTTCTCTGATTTGTCCCGCTCGGGCAGTACCTGGAAGAACTTGGTAAGTACCAAAAAAGAACCGGGGCCACCATAATGGCGGCCCCGGTTTCTGAACAGATGCTTCGTCAGAGGTTCCGTCAGGCTTCCGGCTGACAGATCACTTCAACTACTTCTGCGGGATCCCCCGCTTCGACGTTGACTTCTTCTTCACCCAGTTCGCACGGCGCCTTCACAGCCCAGGTGCCTGAATTGAGACCGAGCGGAGAGAAGTCCGCGTTGATCGCGGCCCCAAAACGGGTGACGAGCTTTTTGCTGATCGAGGCTTCCTCGTCGGTGATCAATTCGCCACCGGTTTGCCAGACGTAGACGCAGAGGACACCAGGATCCGGTTTCGGTTCCTCTTTGGTCCCCTTGCAGTCGCTGAGTTCAGCGGTAGAGCCAGGGACGGTCGCCGTCTCGCCTTTGGTCAGCCAAGCGACGGTCGGCGTTGCCGCGAGCGGAGTGTTGAAAGAAAGGCTGACGTACTGCTCGGGCTCGTAGAGCTGGCCTTCCGCGCCACCTTCTGCCGCGGTTTTAGGTTCCCAGGTACCTACGCTTGCGACCGTTTTGTTGCTTCCCCAGCCCGTGCTGTAAGCGCCCGTCAGGATCTCACCAGCCGGCAGGGTGCCGCCAGATCCAGCTTCGCCGTCTTCGCCGTTGCAGATCGCCTCTTTGGTGGCAGGTTCTCCTTCCACCTGGACGGTGGTGCCGCCGTTCGGGCATTCGCCGACGGTGGCTTCCCCGACTACGATGTTTTTGCCGTTTTTGCCGTCTTTGCCAGCCGCGCCGGGGGCACCCGGAGCGCCGTTGGTGCCGTTGGTGCCGTTAGCCCCAGCAGGGCCGGGCACCGCGAACTGCTGAGCGTATTGTTTGGAGAACTTCTTCGCTTCCTTCTTGATGAATTTCTTGTCGGAACTCGAAAGCGCAGCAAAGGCACCACCGGTCATCGCCGCCACGAGCGCGATGATCGCGATTATGAAGCCGGCCGTGCCGAGCTTCTGGTGAATTCGAGAAAGCATCATTCCTCCCCTAGATGGTTGTCAGTAATGGCGTTGACTGGTGAGAACCTGGCCGGGCAGCATGAACGGGCAAGCCAACTAGTTCGAGTTGGTCGAGTCTCGGCCATCACCTGTTCCCCCTCCGGTCCCATGGTTGAAAAGCGCCAGACGCGTCCCTGTCGCGTCAGCTACAGAAACTTAAAGTACCTGCTCAACCCTGTCAATGAACCCGCGTGTAGGGCTGGGCCCTGCGGCTGACATAGGGGCCTATTTCTCTTTGCCGCAACTGGTCGCGATCCGCGGCTTGGTGCGCTGCACCAGACCGTTCTGGCCGGTGAGGATCAGCTCGGCGCGGCGGTTGGTCTTGCAGAGGTTGCGGCTGTTTTCCAGGAGCCCTTTTTTCTTGCCGCCGAAGAGGTTCATCGTGAACTTGGTGACCGGTGCGTCGGGCACGTTCTGGAAGCGGGTCCGCAGACGGGAGAGTTCGGTGCCTTTGACCGGAACCGAGTCGACGAAGCCGACCAGGACGATGCGGAGCGGACCGCGCAGGTCGGCGACGATGTCCGGGAGTTCGCGTTCGCCGCCGTTGGAGCGGAAGTAGACCCGGCCTTTCAGCGGCTGGTCGAGCAGCGGGGTGGTGGCGGTGGCCGAGCCGAGGACCGAGAGGGGTGGGCAGTCTTCTGCTGCGAACTGCACCCGGGTGCAGGGGTTGTTGATGTGGTCCTGGTCGATGAACTCGCTGGTCGGCATAAGCACGGTGGCCTTGGCGGTGTTGGCCTGGCCCGGTTTCTGGGTCAGGACCGCCCTGACGGCGGGGTGGCCGGTTCTGCGGGTTGAGCCTTTGAGGGCGAGGCGCAGCTTGGGGGCGTAGGGGAGCTTGGCGCAGTTGGTCGCCTGGAAGCCGGCCGTGGGGCTGGCGGTCTGGCCGTTCGTGGCGGTGAGAGTGGCCCTGATCTCCTTGGCCTGACAGTCGGTCGGGTTCAAGGTGAAGTTGGGGCGATCGACGCTGACGTGGATCGTGCGGTAGGCGATCGGCACGCCTTCGAGGATCTGCGGCAGCGGATCGGTTTTGATCGTCGCGGTGGCGTTGTTGGGGTCGACGTAGATGCCGGCGCGGTTGACCACGGTGCCGAGATCGAAGGGCCCGGCTTGCGCGGGGACTTTGGAGACGACCGAGTAGGGGGCGCCCTTGTAGGGGCCGGCGAGGTAGACCGCGGTCGGCTCCTTGCCGGGCTGAGGGACCCAGAGGGGGGCGCCGCCCACTCCGGTGGCGGCGGTCAGCCTGCCGACCTGCGAGCCGGCCGGGCAATCGCCACTCGGGGCCAGGGCGTCGGGGCAGAGCGGCACGCCGGCGAGTTTGGCGAGCAGGCCCTGGGGCAGGTGGACGGCGAGCTCCCGCGGGTTGGCTTCGCCGTCGCTACGGGTCAGCGTCATCGCGAAGGGGGAGAACTCACCGGCGCGGGAGTCGAGCGTGCCGGCGCTGAGCCGGGGTGAGAAGCCGCCCTTGTTGCAGCCCGTGGTGATCTGCATCGGCGCATCGCCGACCGTGGCCGGGCGCCCCGACCAGGGGGCGAACTCGTAGTGGCTCTGATAAGTGCCGCACTGAGAGGGAGTGACGAGGGGGGCGCGGGGCCCGCCGAAGACGTGGAGGCGCAGCTCTTCGAAGGGCACCTGGGGGTTGCCACCCAGGATGGGGATGCCCGAGAAGACGGTGGTCAGTTGGCCGGTCAACAGGTTGGTGGTGATTTCGGCGGGCAACTTCAGGCGCACACCCTGTTCGTCGGTAACCAGCCAGAAGCGGAAGAGCTTTCCGTCTTCGGGGGTGCGCTGGTAGATGGCGCCTTTGAGGGTCTCGGCCAGCGCCGGCACCTCGATCTCGACCGAGCCGATCTTCGCCGAGTCAGGGCAGCGCGGCGGCTGGGTGTTCTCGAAGCCGACCTCGGTGGCGCTGCAGGAGCCGAGCCCGTCCCCGGCGGCGGGGTTGATCGTCATCCCCTCGGGCAGGGTGACGACGGCGCTCTTCAGGGTCGAGGTGGCGCGGGCGGGAGGGGGATTTTCGTTTTGCGGGATGCGCAGGGTGGCGTCCAGGCCGGTGGGGGCGGCGGCCTCGGAGTTGGTCGGCCGGACGCTGAGGGTGGGGTTGAACTCGAGCAGCTCGCAGCCGCCGATCGCCGGGAAGGGGGCGGTTTTCGAGTCGGGTTCCGAGGGCGCCTCGTAGCTGACAACGGTAGCCGTGAGCTCGCGCTGCAGCGTGCAGTCGGTGGGGTTGGAGAGGAAGGGCACCTCCGGCTCGCCGGAGTCGCGGCCGCCGGGTGGGAGTTTGTGTTCGAGGGCTTCTTTGGGGGTGAGGCGCAGGTCATCGTGGATTTCGGCGGCCGGCACCCCCCAGAAGGTCGTCCTCGCGCTCAAGAGCTCGGCCGCCGAGGGCGCTCCTTCCACCGCCGCCACCAGCGAGTAGTCGATCGGGTTGACGCGGATGTTGATCAACGACGGGTAGGGGCCCGCGTAGACGCCGAAACGGGCGACGATGTCGCCGCCGGGAGAGGGCATGTTGTAGACGGGCTCGATGAAGGTCGTGTTGAGGGTGCCGGCAAGGCGGATTTCCGAGACGCCGACCTGCGAGCCCACCGGGCATTCCATGTCTTCGGCGCCCCGGTCGAACTGGGCGAGCGTGCAGAGCGGCTGGGTCTGGGGGTTGCCGATCACGCCCGGCGGCAGCTCGAAGAAGAGATCGCGGGTAAAGCCATTGGGGACGCCGCCTTCTTCGGCCAGCTCGAAGCCGACCGTGAGGTCGGCATGGGCTCCCGCCTGCTGGCTGGAAAGATCGACCGAGATCGATTCCAGTTTGTAGTCGGTAGCCGCGAGCGCCGGGGTGGCCCAGAGCAACAGGGCGACCGTCGCCACCAGCGCCGTCAGGGCGCTATGACGCACCGGGGCCCTCACCGCCCCGCTCCTTTCCGGGCGCCGGCTTTGCGCGTTTTCTGCGTCTTCTGCTTTTTGTGCTTCTTGACGCAGACAACTTTGCCTTTGCGTTTGACCTTGCGCTTGCCGCGCGGGCAGCTCTTGCCGTTTTTGACGTTGCCGGATTTGCCCTGAACGCCGGTCTGGGGGGCGGGCAGGGCGGGCGGCGGGGTGAGGCCCGGTTTGCAGGCTTCCTCGGCGCAGATCACCGGCGCGGAGGAGGCGAAGCCGCCACCTACTCTGGCGTCGTAGATCGAGGCGGTCTGCTCGTCGCCGGGGAGCAGGACGTCGGAGGTGTGGATGAAGACGTCATCGCCGCTTTGGCTGTGACCGAAGAGATAGTCGGGGCGGGCGCTTCTGCCCGAGGAGATCAGGTAGACGCAGCCGCCTTCGCGTTTGCAGCTCCCGACGCCCTCGGCCTCCCACTCATAGACGTCGCGCAGGCCGTCGGTGTCGGAGCTGCGGAGCGCTTCGGTCGACTCGAAGAAGAGGCGTTTGCCGTCGGCGCGCAGAGCGGGGACGAAGCCGTAGATGCCGAGCGGGGTGTCGAAGTTGTCGTAGCCGACCGTTTGCAGGACCGCGCCGCCGGTGGCGGGGGTCCCGGTGGGCGGGCAGGAGACGCACTCGAGGCTGGCGGCGAGGTGGTCGTAGCGGTAGACCTGCGGTTCGACGCCGGGCTGGAAGCCATCGAGCTCGGCGCGCGACTGGAAGACGAGGACGCCGCCGTCGGGAGTGAGGCGGGAGGGATCCATCGAGGGCCTCCGCTGCCGTAGCGACTCGATCCAGAAGCCGAGCCCGTCACCGCCTTCTTCAGCCAGGTCTCCCTCCACGTCGCGCTCGGTGAGGGTGGCGATGAAGTCGGGCGTGCCTTCTCCTTCGGAGAGGTAGAGGTTTTGGGCGCCGGGGAGGGGGGAGTCGCCGCCCGGGTTGGGGCCCGATCCGGGGACGGCGGTCTCGGAGACGAAGTAGGCGCGCCCACCCTGCGGGGCTACGTTGACGGGGGTCACCGGTTCGGCGGTGTCGGCGAAGGTGATGACTTCTTCGCTACCGGTGTCGAAGGCTTTGAGGTCACCGCCTTCGAGGTAGAAGGCCCGCTCGCCACCATCGGAGACGCCGGCGAAGGTGGCGCCAGGGGCGCCGATCTCATAGGTCGTCTCGTTTGCGACCCGGAGGTAGAGGGAGGTCCCGAGCCTGAAGGCGATGGCCTCCCCATCGGCCGAGGCGCCGCGGTATTCGGCGTTCTGACTCGGCGCCGTGTTGTCGGGCAGGAGCGAGACGACGTGGGTCTCCTCGGCGCCGGTCAGCGGATCGCGGGTGCGGTCATAGATCGCGATGATGCCTTCTTCGGGGGCCTCGGGCTCGAGCTTCTGCGGCGCGTGGCCTTCGGGGTCGTGCGTCCGGAAGATGATGTGGGTGCCGCCCTCGGTGATCAGCAGGCCTTTTGCGAACTGGTCGGTGCCGAGACTGCCGCGGCCGATCAGCTCCGAGTGGCCGTCGGGGTAGCGCACGTAGCTGGACTGCTCGCCGCCGATGAGGGCGCTGCCCTCGCCGTTGGCGAGCCAGAACGAGTAGCCCTGGTCGGGGCTGAAGCCGCCGGGCTTGGGTTTGCTTGCCTGCGCGCCGGTCGGGCCTGCCAGCGCCGTCGACCAGCCGCCGGCGCCGCGGGTCGCGAGGTAGGGGTCGCCGAAGAAGTAGCCGCTTGCTTCGGTGCCCGGCAGGGCACCGGTGGTGACCAGGAAGTCGACCGCCTCTCCCGAGGGTGATGCCTGCAGCATCCCGAAGTATTCGCCCGCCCGTTCGTCCCCCCGCGGCACCCGAGCGGCGGTGTCGGGCGGGGTGACGAGCTCATACGCGCGGCAGTCGGGCAGGACGGCGGAGACACCGGTTCGCAGAAGTTCGTTCGGACAGCCCCCTTCGGAGGCAGGGGCGTCATCGTGGGTGGTGAAGGAGGATTCTTCTTCGACTTTGCCGAGTTCGTTCTCGGCGGTGACCAGGACGCGGTAGGCGGTGCCGGGCTGGAGGCCGCCGATCAGGGCGCTCACCCGCTGCGGCGCGGGAAGGCCGGCGATCGTACCGCTGGCTGCGAGCGTCGCCAAGCTGAAACCGTCGATCGCGTGCTGGGCCTCGCTCACGTATCTGATCTCGTAGGTGGTTTCGAGCTGGTGGGGGTGGATCAGCGCGCTCAGCTCGGCTTCGGTCTCGCCGATGTCGGTCGCCTCAATCGATTCGATCTCCGGGTCTTCCACCTCGGGCGGGCTGTAGGCGATCGCGCTGCCGGAATTTCGCGAGAGCGGTACGTAGAGGTGACGGTAGTTGTCGGCAGGGTTCAGGTCCGCGGGATCGGGGGCTTTGGGGTTCTCGGCCACATCCGACTGCGCCTCCCAGCCCAGCGGCCCGCCGGGGATCGTGAACCTCGAGACGTAGTCGTAGCTCGCGTCGAACTCGAAGATGTCGTCCTGGGGGGCGAGGTCGCCGATGAAGAAATGGCCGTTGGTTTCGTCGACCGCGATGCTGAGTTTCCCTTCTTTGGAGAAGAAGTCTTTGGCCGGGGTCCTATTGCCGTCGATCTCCTGCAGCAGGTCGTAGGGAGCATCGGCTTCCATCGCCCAGACCACGCAGTTCTGATTAATGTTTTTGCAGGTCGTGGTGTAGAGGCGGCGGCGTTCGGCGTCGACGGCGACGTACTTGCCGCCATCCATGCCCGGTGGTTCGATCGTGTCAACCAGCGCGTTGCCAGTTGCGGCGGAGCTGTAGATGCCGATCTGGAATTCTTCGTTTACATAAAGGCGGTCGTCGCCGGCGTCGGCGGGGTCGGCGCGGTCTATCGCCAAGCCCCTATGACCGGCCAGCACGCTGATGATCGGGGTCCGATCGGCCGGGTCGTACTCGATTTCCCCAGCCGCGGGGTTATAGACGTCGGGCGGGTAGCGGACGATCTCGGGCGAGGCTCCTTCGGCAAAGGAGAACTCGTAGGCATAGAGATTGCCTTCGCCGTCAACGGCGATGCTGCGCGGCCCGTGCGGGTCTTCGAGCTCGCTGATGAAGTGACCTTCGGAGTCGAAGATGTCGATCCGTCCCTCGGTCCCGGCGCTCGAGCGGCTCGCCACGTAAACGTTTCCCCAGTCGTCGACGGTGACGCTGAAAGGTAGGTCGAAGCGCGCGGCGGGTCGGTCGGGGGGCGGCGGGTAAGCGGGAGGCTCGCCCTGGCAGTCGGGGTCGGGAACCGCATCGGCAGTGGAAGTGCTGCAGTCGCCGGTCAGCGAGAGCTCCTCGTCGAGGGTGTAGGGGAATTCAGCTGCGGCAGCGAGCGGAGCGAAGAGCCCCAGGCAGACCAAGGCCAGCGCGAACGCGAGTGTGCCTCTGTACCCCCTAAAAGCGACCATCTTCCCCCCTGCTTCTTTCCCGTTCCCCTGGACCGTCCAGCTCTTTATAGAGCTTTAGGAACCGGATTGTCAAGAAATGGGAATGTTCTTTTGACCGGAAAGCGACCGCCCCGAAGGGCGGCCGCCTCACTGCTCCGGCTAGAGCTTTTGCTCGAGCTGATCGGGTGATCAGTCGACGGTGATCGCCGTGGCCGGATTCGTGACGGTGTAGGTGCCTGTCCATTCGGCGTCTTCACCGCACAGACCGCTTGTCGCTTCCTGATCGATCGGAGCCGAGCCGATGTGCATCACGGCCGGCGCAACGCCCTCTGTGAGGGTGCCGACATCGGTGTTGTTGGTCACGTAGATGCAGTGGACCGGGAAGCCGAGGATCGTGGTCTGCACTGTCACTCGGGCACCGGTCGATGTAACTGTGCCGCTGGGATGAACAAAAATGTGACCCCTGTTTGTAACGGTCACCGTGCGGTTGCAGTTGGTAAAGGTCAGTTTGTCGACCCTGCCTGTTGTGCTACCCGCAGTCGCTACACCTGACGAGTTTACTCCAACCGCTTCGACTTCCGAATGCGCGCAGGTGATGTCGACGGTCCCGTCCAGTTCGGAGTTCGTCGATGTAGCGACGACTTTCCCGAGTTTCGTGTTGGCCGGGGATGTGACGGTCGCCGAGGCGGTGCCGGCGAATGCCATCAGGGCGGTCACCGCGACGGCGAGCAGCCCGAGCATCTTGACGTACTTCATGTGATTTCTCCTTGCTCCGGGCGCCTTCAATGGGCCCGGATCGTTTGCGAGGAGTTTTCATAACCGACAAGGCAGTTGTTGGTCAAGAAACTTCTATCCATTACGGGTTTTTATCGATCTACGACTGCACGACTGCACTAAAACCCCTGGAATTGGCGTAGGGCAGATCTCCGCGTGCGCGGATCGACGCAAGCACGTTTTCGCTAGCCCGCAACTTCCCGTAGATAAGCGGCCGCCCCGAAGGGCGGCCGCTTCACTGCTCCGGCTAGAGCTTGTGCTCTAGCTGATCGGGTGATCAGTCGACGACGATTGCCGTGGCCGGAGTTTTAACGGTGTAGGTGCCTGTCCATTCGGCGTCTTCACCGCACAGACCGCTTGTCGCTTCCTGCGGGATCGGAGCCGAGCCGATGTGCATCACGGCCGGCGCAACACCCTCTGTAAGTTTGCCGACGACGGTGTTGTTGGTTGCGTAGATGCAGTGGACCGGGAAACCGAGGATCGTGGTCTGCACTGTCACGCGGGCGCCGGTCGAACGGACCGTGCCGTCGCTGGCGATCGCCAGCGAGCCGTTAGCTGTGACGGTCACCGAACGGCTGCAGTTGGTGAAGGTCAGCGAGCTGATCGTGCCGCTTGTGGAACCAGCAGCGGACGGTTTACCTTTGACTTCCGAATGGGTGCAGGTGATGTCGACGGTCCCGTCGAGCTGGGAGTTGGTCGATGTAGCGATGATTTCCCCGCCGTATTTCGTGCCAGCCGGGGATGTGAGGGTCGCCGAAGCGGTGCCGGCGAACGCCATCAGGGCGGTCGCCGCGATGGCGAGCAGCCCGAGCATCTTGACGTACTTCATGTGATTTCTCCTTGATTCGGCGCATGGGCGCCAGATTGCGTAACAAGCAGCGAGCAGCGGAGACGCTGTTGCGTCCTACCTCCCGCTGGCGTCAGACGTATCCCTGCCTGACACCGCGGTATTTTTATCAGGGACGTTCCTACTAGTCAAGTTTTTTTAGGGCAATACTGGAACGTACTGCTTAGAGTTTTAAATCGCTTAAAGTACTTAGTCAGGTATGCCTCAAGTGCCCTTCAAGTACTCGCGGAGGGGTGGCTTCTCGTTACGGCTCGCAGCGGGCCGATGTTTCCCTGGATCAAGCGCTCCGAACGGCCCAGCTTCTCTAGGAGGCCACCGGATCGTCCACCGTCGGCCGGGACTTGGCGGCTGGGGCGACCATCGCCTCGATCGCCGCCGCCCCGCCGATCGCCGGGGCGAGCGCGAGGTAGGAGAGCACCGGCGCCGCGATCGGCAGCTCCTCGAGGCTGCCGCTGGCGACGAAGTGGTGGATCACCCCCCACATCGCCCCGATCGACGCTTCCGCCGCGAAGGCGGTGGGCTGCTGCTCGGACGGCGCTCCCCGCCGCAGGTTCGCCGCCAGCTTGGCGATCATCTCGCTGCGCCATCGGTCCGCCTCGGGGCCCGGCGAGAAGACCTCGCGGAAGGCGAGGTTGGCGAAGTCGGGGTCGCCCGCCAGTTGCCGGCAGAGCCTGGCGACCATGCGGTGGACGCCGCTCGCCCAGTCCTCGGCTGTGAGGTAGAAGGGCTCCGCTGCGGTCAGGGTCCGATCGCTGAGCGTCTCGAGCGTCGCCTGGAAGCAATCCTCCACCCCGCCGAAGTGGGTGTAGAAGCTGTGCCCCGAGACACCGGCGGCGGCGCGCAGCTGCGGCACCGTCAGCCTCGCGTAGCCCTCCCTGCTCGCCAGCCTCGCCGTCGCCGCGAGGATCGTCTCCCGCTCGTCGCCAGACGGCTCGGTGGCGGTCGCGCGCAACGGCGACGCTCCGGCGGCCCCGAGGCCGCCGAGACGGGCGGCGTCGTCGTCGCAGAGGGAGAGCACCCAATCCATCAGCTCATCCGCGTCGCGGGTCAGCCGCCGGGGGTCTCCGGAGAGCAGCCCCGCCCGCGCCACCCGGCCGCAGCCGGCGACGATGCCCTTGACGAGCAGCCGCGGCAAGCGGGCGGACCCGTCGGCGGGGGCGAGGCTCCTCGCCACCAGCGCCTCGAAGGACGGGTTCGCACGCTGCATCCGCTCGACCGCGCCGTCGCCGGCGGCGAAGGCCTCGATCAGGGCCAGCCGCGCCGCCTCGGGGTTGCCGGCGATCTGACCGGCGAAGGTGAGATATCCGAGCCGAAGCCGCTCATGCCACTCCTCCTCCCCCTCGACCGCGGCGCTGATCCCGCGCAGCGAGTGGTTGACGATGATGTCGTAGGTGGCGAGAAAGCACTCTTCCTTGCTGGAGAAGTGTTTGTAGAAGTCCCGCTTCGAGACGCGGGCGCGCTTGGTCAGCGCCGCCAGGGAGACGGCGTTGTAGCCGCGCTCGGCGGCGAGCTCGACCATCGCCTCGTGCAGCCGGGCGCGCTGGTGCATGGCAACGTCCTCCGCCGAACGTCCCGGTCCGGGCCTCAGCTTCGGGTAGCGGGAGCTTCGCGACCGCGCGGCTCGTGATGTGTTCGTCGGCGACACTCTGCCCGTACCAACACTGGACATCGCGTCTAGTTACGGTGGGGCGATATCGGGCGCCCGGTGCCGTTGTTGAGCACGCCTCAAAACTTCTTGTTGTACAGCCTGTACACCGGGCGCTAGGGGGTTGATCCTCCCACCTCTCAAGCTTTAACCCCCTGGACCGATATTCGGTTCACATCCGGGGCAATCCCGCTCCGCCTGACATAGGAGTCCCCATGCCCCACCTGACGAGGAAGCGCGTCCTCAGCGCGCTCATGCCCCTCTGCGCCCTCGCACTGGCCGCCGTCGCCTACGCGTATTTCACGACCAGCGGCTCCGGCACCGCGACCGCGACGGTCGGCACCAGCTCGCCCGTGACCCTGAAAGGGACCGTGACCGGGAACCTCTACCCGGGCTCGTCGTCTCCGGTTTCCCTGACCGTCGACAACCCTTCCAGCGGCAAACAGCGGGTCGGCACGATCTCGCTGGAAAAAATCACCGCCGACGCGGGGCACGCCAGCTGCAGCGTCGTGACCACCGGCGGCAACCCGGACTTCACGATGGCCGACGTCGTCGTCAACAAAACCTTCGCGCCCGGCAACGGGCAGGCGGTGACGCCCGGGGGCACGCTGACGATGAACGACACCGGCGTCAACCAGGACGCCTGCCAGGGCGCGACCCTGACGCTGACGCTGAAAAACAACTAGGGACCAGGGCATAGGACCATGGCCCTCGGCCCCACCGAGGCAGGCCGCGGACGCGCGATCAGGACCCTCGTCGTCCTGATCGCGGCGTCGGCCTGCCTCGGCGCCGTCGTCGCCTCGGGCGCGTCGCGCTCGGGCGGCGAGCGGACCGGCCTGGCGGGGAGCGACCCTGTGCCCGTCGCCCCAGCTCCCACCCCAGCAGGTAAGCCGTCGAGGGGAGAAGCGCCGCCGCGGGCGTCCTTCGTCGAAGTGCCGGCCGCGGGCTCAGCTTCCGCAGAGGCCCAGTTCAGGTTCCACGTGGCGCCGCGCACCCAGCACCGGCAACCGTCTTCCTCTCCGGCTCCCGCCGGGGAGGCGCAGCGTTCCCCCCGAAAGTTCCAGTGCCGCTACGACGGCGGCGCCTGGCGCGAGTGCAGCTCACCGCACCGGCTCGACGCCCTCGCGACCGGCCCCCACTCCTTCGCGGTCCGCGCCCTCGCCCGCTCCGGGCGGCCGGGAGCGGCGGCTTCCCACTCCTGGGTGCAGCTGGAGCCGAAGCCGATCGCGATCGAAGCGGCCGGCGCGATCGAAGATCTCTACCCCGGCTTCCCCGCCCAGCCGCTGCCGGTGAGGATCAGCAACCCCAACGACGTGCCGGTCCAGGTGACGAGGCTGACCGTCGAGCTCGGTGCCGACCCCGCGACCTGCCCCGGTGAGAACTTCAAGCTGACCCCCGCCGGGGTCTCCCCTACTTCGCCCTTGACCATCCCGGCCGGCAGCTCGGCGGGCCTTCCCGCCGGGGAGATCTCGGCGCCGGCGATCCGCATGCTCAACCTGCCGGTCGACCAGGACCCCTGCCAGGGATCCCGGCTGCAGCTCGTCTTCCGCGGTGAGGCACACGGATGAAGCGCCTGCTGCCACCGACGGCGATCACGCTGCTCGTGGCGATCGCGGCGGCGATCGGGGGCAGCGCCCTCGCCTACTTCTCGGGCGAAGGCACCGGCAGCGCCCAGGCGGCGGTCTCGAAACTGACGCTGCCGACGATCAGCACCGCGACCCCCGGGTCCGGCACGGTGGCGCTGACTTGGAGCGCGGTGAGCGCTCCGGGGGCGGGGGCGGTCTCTTATTACGTCACCCGGGACGGCGGGCAGCCCACCGGCAACTGCCCCACTGCCGCCGCCCCGACCACCGTCACCACCTGCACCGACGGCGGCGTCGCGATCGGCGAACACGACTACACGGTGACCGCCGTCTGGGAGACCTGGACGGCGGCGAGCGGCGTCAAAGCCGCGAAAGTCACGGTCGGCCCGGCGACCCAGTTCACGATCGCCGCCAGCACGACGACGCCGGCCGTCAACGGCTCGGTCAACCTGACGATCACCGCCCGCGACGCCAACGGCGCCGTCGCCACCACCTACACCGGCTCCAAGAGCCTCGTCTTCGCCGGCGCCACGCCCAGCCCCAGCGGCACCAAACCCACGGTCGTCAACAGCGCGGGGACCGCGGTCGCCTTCGGCACCGCCACCGCGCTCACCTTCACCGCCGGCGTGGCGAGCGTCAGCTCGAGCCGGAACGGCCTGATGAAGCTCTACCGGTCGGGGGCGACCGAAGTGACCGCCAGCGAGGGTTCGATCACCACGCCGACTCCGCTGCTGCTCACGGTCAGTCCCGGCACGGCGACGAAATTCGTCCTCGCCGCCGCCAGTCCCTCACCCGTGGCGGGGACCGGCAACAACCTGACGATCACCGCCCAGGACGCCTACGGCAATACGGCGACCTCCTACACCGGCGCCAAGAACGTCACCTTCTCCGGCGCCTCGGCCAGCCCCGGGGGCAACGCGCCGACCGTCGCCGACTCGGGCGGCGCCGACGTCGCCTTCGCCACCCCCACCGCGATCGCCTTCGACGCCGGCGTCGCCAGCGCCGCCGAGGGCGACGGCGGCACGATGAAGCTCTACAAAAGCGGCTCGACCAGCCTCAAAGCAACCGAGGGCTCGGTGACGACGCCGACCGCCCTGGTCGTCGCGGTCGCGGCGGCCGAAGCCGTCAGGATCGTGCTCACCAGCTCGACCGCGACCCCGGCCGCAACCGGAACCAGCAACCTGACGCTGACCGCCCAGGACGCCTACGTCAACACGGCGACCTCCTACGCGGGCGCCAAGAACGTCACCTTCTCCGGCGCCTCGGCCAGCCCCAGCGGCTCGCTGCCCACCGTGGTCAACAGCGCCGGCACCGCGGTCAACTTCGGCAGCGCCACCGCCCTCAACTTCACCAGCGGCGTCGCCGCCGTCGGCTCGGGCAAAAACGGGCTGATGAGGCTGCCGAGGGCGGGCGCGACCAGCGTCACCGCCAGCGACGGAACGATCGCGACCGCCTCGCCGCTGGCGGTGACCGTCGCGGTCGGAGTCGCCTCGCGCCTCGCCATGAGCGAACTCACCGCCAGCGCCGGCACGATCGGCTCCCCCTGCCTCTTCACCTGCACGATCGGCCCTCTCGGCAACGGCGGCACCGTCACCGCCGCGGTCGGCGTGACCGACAGCGTCGGCAACATCCTCTCCGGGCTCGGCAGCGGACACACGGTGAAAGTGACCGCCAACGGCGGCACCGTCTCCGGCGGTGCCACCCTGACGATCGCCGCCACCGGCCCCGCCATCTCGACCACGCGGTTCACCTACACGGCGCCGGCCTCCGGCACCTTCACCAACGTCATCACCGCCGCCAAGTCCGGCGGCACCGCTTACACCAGCGCGACCGCGACCGCGACCAAATAGGGGCCGCTTGGCGTGACGGGGACCGCGCCGCTATCGCGACTGCGGCAGCTTGCTCGCGCCGCGCTTGGCCGCCGGCCGCGACGGCGGCGGCACGACGGGGCCGATGTCGCCGTCGGGGGCCTCGTCGAGATCGACGATCACCGGGGCGTGGTCGCTTGGGCCTTTGCCTTTGCGGGCCTGGCGATCGACCCAGGCGGCCCGGACTCGGTCGGCGACGGGAGCGGCGGCGAGGATCAGGTCGATCCGCATGCCCAGGTCTTTGTGGAACATCCCCGCCCGGTAGTCCCAGAAGGTGAAGATCCGCTCGCCCGGCCAGCGGTCGCGGACGACGTCGTGCAGGCCGACCGCCTGCAGCTCCACCAGCGCCGCGCGCTCGGGCTCCGTCACGTGGGTATGGCCGGCGAAGGCCTCCGGGTCGAAGACGTCCTCGTCGGCCGGGGCGATGTTGACGTCGCCGCAGACGACGGTTGCCTCGGGCCCCGCGGCGACCGCGTCGCGCAGCGCCGCCAGCCACCTGAGCTTGTACTCGTAGTGCTCGGAGCCAGGCTGGCGCCCGTTCGGCACGTAGACCGAGAAGACCCGGATGCCGCCGCAGGTGGCGGCCACCGCGCGCGCCTCCGGGTGCGGGAATCCCGGCGCCTCGGCCAGGCCCGACACGACGTCCTCGAGGCCGACGCGGGAGAGGATCGCGACGCCGTTCCAGCTCGCCTCGCCGTGGACGGCGATCTCGTAGCCGCGCTCGGCCAGCTCGTCGCGGAGCAGGTCGAGGAAAGCGTCGTCGGCCAGCTTCGTCTCCTGCAGGCAGACGACGTCCGGTTGCCGTTCGTCCAACCACGGCAGCAGCCGCGGCAACCGCTGCTTGACCGAGTTGACGTTCCAGGTTGCGATCCTCACCCTTGCCACGCTACCCGTCGCGATCGCGGGTAAGAGACATGGAGCGAGGAGGCGAGGAGCGATGACCTGGGAGCTGACCGGAGTGCCCTACACCTCGGCGCGGGAGCCGGGCGGGATCGCGGAGGCGATCGGGGTGCTGCGCGACTGCGGGCTGGCGGAGCGGCTGGCGGACGCCGGGGTCGAGGACGCCGGTGACCTGGAGCTTGGGGAGCCGTCGGGCAAGCGCGGCGCCAGCGGGCTGTTGAACGAGGTGGCCCTCGCGGAGCTCTTCGAAGTCGGCAAAGCTCGGGTGCGCGAGGCGCACATGCGCGGGCATCGCCCGCTGCTGGTCGGCGGCGACTGCCCCGTGTTGCTGGGACCGCTGGAGGCGATCCGCGCCGCCGGCGACCGGCCCGGCCTGGTGATGCTCGACGGCCACGAGGACGCCTGGCCGCCCCCTCGCTCGGACAGCGGCGAGGGCTCCGACAGCGAGGTCGCGATCGCGCTGGGACGGGTGCCGACGCTTCCCGCGCCGCTGGCCGAGGCGATGCCGATCCTGACCCCCGCGGCGATCGCCCAGCTCGGCCCCCGCGACCTGGCCGAGCTCGAGGAGGAAGGCGTACCCTCGCTGCGCGACGAGCTCGCCTGCTTCGCCTCCGGCGAGGAGGTCGCGCCTGCGCGCGAGCCGGCCGAGGCGCTCGCGCGGCGGGCGCTCGAGACGATCGACGCCGACGGCTTCTGGCTCCACATAGACCTCGACGTCCTCGCCAGCGCCGAGTTCCGCGCCGTCGATTACCCGCAGCCCGGCGGCCTCGACTGGCCGACGCTCGACCGCCTCAGCTTCGCGGCCGCGCGCGACCCGCGCTGCCGCGGCGCCAGCGTCGTCATCTACAACCCTGCCCTTGACCCGGATCGCAGCGATGCCGGCAAGCTCGTCGACTACCTGGCCCGATTGGTGGCGGAAACTACGTGACGTGCCGCCCTCCTCAAGCTGGATGGCGCCGCAGGATGGCGCCGCGGCCACCGGAGCCGGCCTCGCCGCGCCATACGAAATGCCCACGGTGGGATTGCAGGGTCACCCTCACAGCTTCGGTGCTGTCGTCGGAGAAGGTACAACGGCAGGTCATGTCGGCCCCCGCTCGCGCGGGAAGGCTCTCCGGGCAAGCTATTGCGATTAGCCCGGGGGCACCTCGCGCGGCGCGGCGTCGGTAATGGGTACGAAGGGCCCTGACGATCGCGCGCTTGCGAAAGCGCTGGATGCCCATATGGCGACGGATGCCACGCTCGGCGCCGATCGAGATCCAGACGCGGGCCACGGCGCCGGTATGCGATTCAACCTTGCAGGAGTAGCGAGCGCCGGCGTGCAGAGTGCTGGTGCTGGGACAGGAGGCCTCGACGCCGGGCCCGAGGTTGTTGCGGGCCCACCTCTGCACCGATCGCTCCGCTCGCTCCTCAGGGCCCGGTTGACCGGTCCCGGACAACCAGCCGACGGTGAGCAGCCCGGCCAGCGCCAGCACCGCCGCCGCGCTCAAAGGGCGCAGGATGCGGAAGCGCCTGCTGGCGGCGACAGGTGGCGGCGTCTTCGGCAGCGAGACTTCCCCTTCGGGCGAGACGAGCAGGGGCAACGGGAGCGAGGAGGAGTCGCTCGGGACGGCGCGGCCGGAGCTTGGCCGGGGCGTCGCCGGGGCGGGCGAGTCCGCAGCCTTGAGGCCGGCGAGCACGTCGAGCTCCCGGCACTGGCTGCGGCTCCTGCCCACCGCCGCGAGAGCCTTCGCCCACTCGCCCGGAGTCGGCCGCGCCTCGACGTCGCGATCGTCGTCGAGTGCCCGCCGCAGCAGCTCTCCCAGGCGCAGAGGGAACTCGGGCGGTAACACGATCCCTTCGCCTTCTCGCGCCGGGGCGCCGTTGTGCAGCGTTGCCTTCCGCCAGATCGCCAGGGCGAGGACGAACCAGTCGCTGTACATGTCGGGCGAATCGATCTCTTCGGCCTCCTCGCGCGGGTCGCGCCAGTACTTCGTGCCGCGGCCGCCTTTCTGGGCGGGGTCACGAAGGCCGTCGCAATCAATCAGCAGCGCCAGCGGCTGCGGCGGCGGGCACCAGAGCACGTTGTTGTGGCTGATGTCCCCGTGGACGAGGTTGCGTTCGTGGAGAAAGTCAAAGGCTTCGGCGAGTTGCCGCATCACCGTCAGCCGACCCTGCGCCGGCATCACCTCCCGTCCGGCCCGCATGTGGTCGAGGCTCCGCGTGATCAAGCTCGCCCCCTGCCGGGACAGGAAGAAGCGCTCTTCGGCCCGCGGCACGACCACTCCCTCGACGATCGTTTTCCCGCGCAGCACGAAGTCACGCGGCCAGGCGATGTGGTGGGTGTCGCCGGGGGAGGCCCCTTCCTTGAACAGTTTCCGGCCGTCCTCGGCGAGGGATTCCAGCCGGTCCACTTCACGTTTGCCGCGCCGCTCCTTCCCGTACTCCTTGTAGAGAAGGTGCGGCCGGCCGGCGACCTCGAACAGCTTCGCCCGGCCGATCGGGATCGGCAGCGGGGCTACTCCCACTTCGTAGCTCTCGAACCGGCCGACGACGGTCCGGGTCTCCAGGTTCACGAACGCCATGCGGCGAGCGCCGTGAGGTCGTCCATCGAGCCCTGCCGTCGGTAGGACAGGGCGTGGGCGAACTCCAGCGGCGTCCGAGAGCGGGTCAGCCGGTCCCAGAGCCAGCGCTGGACCGAAGCCGAGCTGATGAGATCTTCGGCGAGACCGTCCGTGGCCAGCAGCAGGGTCGCTCCGGGGCGCAGGAGCGCGCGGTCGATCCGGGCGGTGCCGGGGGTGCCCGGCAGGAACTCCCCATAATCCGCCGAGGGGTCTTCGGATCCAGGTCCCGCAAGCACGGCCGGCAGCCCCTCGGAGGCGATCTCGAAGGCGCTGCTGTTGCCGACCGCGCCGATCGTCACATGCACCTCATCGCCCTGCCCCGGCTCGAGGGCGGCGACCAGCAAAGTCGTCGAGAGGTCGCGCGGTTCGATCGAGAGATCCGCGGCCAGCCGCCGGACCTCGGCGTCGGCGGCGTCGGCGGCATCGGCTAGGAGCTCGGCGGGGCCGGGCCGCTCAGCCGCCGGAGCCGAGGCGACGATGCCGCAGCTATGCGCGTACTCGCGGACCGCGGAGAAGGCGGCGACCTCCGCTCCCAGCGCCGAGAGCGGCATCTGCGAGACCCCGTCGGCGATGGCGACCACCGCTCCCGTCCCCGCCGGGGCGAAGTGGTAGGCGTCCTGCCGCTGGACGCTTCGGTGCAGGTGCCCTTGGCCGACCGCGCTGGCGGCGAGGATCGTGAAAGGCCCGACCTCGCCGCCGTCGGCCGCGTAGCCTGGCCGCGGCCAGCCCGACTCCGCCAGTCGGCGGCGCCACGACTGAGAGACCCGACCGATCTTCGGCGGCTCCGGCAACTCCCCCTTGGCCGCCGCGGGCCGGGGGGCCTGCTCCGCCGGTTGCGGCGCCTCCCGCTCCGCCTTCGGCGGCGGCTCCGAGCGGGGGACGGGGGACGGGGAGTCGGCCTCGGTCACCGGCTCGTCCGCGCCGACCACCCGCGTCTTCGCCTCGGAATCGGCCGCTTCCGGCCGCTTCCGAGGCGGCGGTTCGCTCTGCCGAGGGGGTGGCGGTTCGCTCCGCGGGGGCGGCCCTTGCGACGGGGGTCGGGGGTCGGTGTCCGCTTCCCGTTCCTTGCGCCGCTTCTTCCTCCCCTTTCCGAGCGCCATCAGGGATCCCCGTACTCGATGACTTCGTCCTCGCCGACCTCGTAGTCGAACCGGAAGATCCTGCCAGCGATATCGTCGCCGGGCTCGGGATCGCCGCTGAGGGTGATAATCGTCTGAGTCACGGTCTGCAGGATCGCTTCCAGGGCCGACTGGGTGGGGCCGGCTTCCCACTGGGCGAGCTCGGGAGTCGAGGCCAGCTCCTCCAGGCACTCGCGTTCGACGCTTCCACAACCCATGGTGACGAGCTTCGGGCGCAGGCGAAAGCCGGGTTCGAGCAACCTGGCCCGCGCCGCCCTCCACTCCTTGTCCTTCTCGTAGTTCGGCCTGCCGTCGGTTATGAAGAAGGCGATCGGCCGCCTCCCCCGCCGCGACAGACGCGGGACGTCGGAGGCAATCAGCGACCGCAGCGCCTCCAGCGGCGCGGCGAAGCTGGTCGCGCCGAGGGCCTCGAACGTGGGCAGCTCGATGCCGTTGATGATCGGTTCAATCCGGCGATGAACGGTCGCCGTTTCGGCGAAGGAAATCAGACCAATCGAGGCCGTCTCCTCGACCTCGGGGATCGCGCTGAGCGTGTCCACCAGCTGCGCTAGTTCCCGGTTGACCGTCTCGATCCCGTTGTTGCTCCGCATCGATTCAGACTGGTCGACGACGAGCACGAACGGGGTCGCCGGAAAGGACTCTTCTTCGTAGCTGCTCATCTCACCTTCCTGGGTCGGACTTGATCGGGTTCAGCCGCACATTCGGGGCGCCCATGAAGAGGGCCAGGGGCGCCAGGGTTTCCTCGTTGCAGAGCCGGTCCAGCCGCGGCGCCAGGTCGATTTCCAGCTGGCTGCCGCGGCGGCGGGCGCGAAGGACGTCGAAGTCACGGGGCAAAGCGTGGTCGGCAAAGCGGGCGCCGAGGTAGGCCCGGACCAGGCGCTCCGGGTCGTCGCTATCGGGCAGCACCACGACCTCCACCCGGTCGGCGTCGAGCTCGGAGGCCAGCCAATCCGCCAAGCGCGCGCGGGAGGCCTGGACGAGCACGGTGTCGCCGGTGCTGATGACTGCGGTCAGCTGCCGAGGCCGCGAGCGCGGCCGCGCCAGGCACGAGCTGACGGCGAGCCCGCTGAGGCCGACCGCTTCCATCGCCCGGTCCACAACCGCGGTGCGGGGAGTATCGGTCGGGGGCAGCGCAGCGGTGGCCGCGGTATCCACCCGCGTCTCCTCCGGGTCGCGGGGCGGGCTCGGCGGCAGCGGCTTGTCGCCGAGCGGCGTCAGCGCCTCGGCCGCCTCTTCGTACAGCTCGATCGCATCCGCCTGGCGCTTTTCGGGGTCGTCCTCCAGGGCCCGTTCCACGACCGTTTTGATCGGCCCCTCGCAGTTGTGGATCCCCACCATCGCCTCCAGGCAGCGGCCGAGCGAGTAGACGTCGCCGCGGGCGCCGGCCAGGGCGCCGCTCCTCGCCTCCGGCGGAATGAAGTCTTCGGTCCCGACCGCAAAGCCGTGAGCCGTGTAACGGGTCCCGTGCCGGCCAGAGCCAATCGCGACGCCGAAGTCGGCTACGTACAGGTGCAACCCAGCGGGCTTCCGCTCGATCAGCAGGTTCACCGGCTTGAGGTCGCGGTGGTAGATCTTGGCCTGGTGAACTTTTTGGACCCCCGCGCACGCCTGTCGGAAGAGCGAGAGCACCGTCGCCGCGTCGAGGGTGCGGTCGAGGTGGTCGCGCAGGTCCCCGTTGGGGACGTAGTGCATGACGATGCAGGGAAGGCCGTCCACTTCGTCGGTCCCGTAGACCGGGAGGATGTTGGGGTGCCGCAGCGACATCAGCACCTCCGCCTCGCGGTAGAGCCGGGCGCGGAAAGATCGATCGGAGGCCATCTCCCTCAGCAGCACCTTGATCGCGCAGACCCGCGAGTCGTCGAAGTCGTAGACCCTCCAGACGGTCGCCATCCCGCCGCGGTTGACGAGCCCGTCGATCCGGAAGCGACCGTAGCGCCTGCCGACTTCAAGCATCGGCGTCGACCCGCTCGCCCGGCGGAGCTGCCTCGGTCCCGTCGGCCAGCAGCCGCAGGGTCACGTAACGGCTGAGGCGGATCGGCTGGCCGGCGTGCACGGGCACCTCCTCGTGGGGGCGGGCCCTCTCCCCGTCCACCTCGACTCCGTTTTGGGACCCGAGATCGGTGATGGTCGCCGAGTCGGGGTTGCGAACCGCCATCTCCGCATGGCGCCGGGAGACGCTCGGGTGGAGGATCCGGATGGCCGAGGCCTGGTCCCGTCCCAGGCTCATCCTCCCGACCAGCGCGACCTCGTAAGGGGGCTGCCCCTCTTCCTCGATCAGCAGGGTGAGTCCTCCAACCGGTCCCGGAGTATCCGCGTCCGCCTGCAGCGCGGTGACCGCGATCGTCCCTTCCTGCCAGGCGAGCTTCGCCTCAACCGTCCCCGGCGGTACGGACCGCCTGCGCTCCAACCTCACCTGAGGCCTGGCACCGAGGACGAACCGAACATCTCCGCCGGCGTCCTCTCCGGTGAGCGCGGAGATCTGCGCCGCCACCTCGGCGACGAAGCTGTCCCGGGTTGCTCCGAGCGCGTCGTAGTCTTCGTCGCCAAGGAAGATCACGACGTCGGTCGGCAGGTGGGCGACCTTGATCGAGAGTAACGCCCGTTCCTTGACGATCGCGATGGCTTGGCGCTGCAAGTCGCGCGGCTGCACGATCCCCAGCACCGCTCGAGCTGCCCCCTGCCGTCGCAACGCTAGCGACTGCAGACGCCGTCGCAGCTCGGGTTCACGCCAGATCAAGACGACCACGAGGGCGACAACCAGCAATATGAGGAAGGTGACGAACATGCACTCAGGTCCCAGGTCTGAGGCAGCCTATTATTACTGAAAAACCTGAGTGTTTATCTGCCGCTGCGGCGCTTCAGGCCCGCCTGCGGCTCGCGGGTGGAAGTCGCGCGGCCAACCCGCCGCGCTCGGCGGTGAGGTGCAGAGGGCCTGGTTCGTGAGGGTGGGTTCGGCGGCACGCTCGCGGGCTGTGGCCGCTTAACGGCGAGCTTCTTCGTCAAAACTCAGATTTCATTGCGACAGATGAGCTTCGCGACAGGGCCTTTCCTGCTGGAATCCCCGCGGTGCGCTCCCTCCTCGGCGACCGGAAGATCTGGATCTGGGCCGCCGTCTGGCTGGCGACGCGGGCGCTGATCGTTGCCGAGGTCGGGTTCTGGGCGACCGCGGGGCCGCGGTTCGAGGACGTCAACAACTACGAGGTCTGGGCGAACTACATCACCAGCCACGACGCCTTCCCGGGCGGCGAAGCGTGGCAGTACCCGCCGGGGGGCGCGCTGCTGATGCTCGTCCCGCGGATCTTCCCGTTCGACTACGGCGAGGCCTTCGTCGGCCTAATGCTGCTCGTCGACCTCGTCGGCCTGGTGCTGCTGGCCCGGCTCGGCCGCCGCACCGGCAACGACACCGGTGCCTGGATCTGGCTGCTGGGGATGCCGCTGCTGGGGACCTTCGCGGTGCTGCGCTTCGACCTGATCCCGACCGTGATCGCGATCGCCGCCCTGCTCGTCATCCACCGCCGCCCGGGGTGGTTCGGGGCGCTGGCGGGGATCGGCGCGGCGATCAAGCTCTGGCCGATCCTGCTGCTGTTCGGCGAGTGGGACCGGCGGCGGTTGCTGCGGAGCGGCGGCATCGCGCTGGGCGCGGTCGCGCTGGTCTTCGCGGTGGCGACGATCGCCTTCGGCGACTCGACCGGCTTCCTCACCGAGACCGGCAACCGCGGCCTGCAGGAGGAAGCGGTCGCGACGATCCCCTGGCAACTCGACCAGATCGTCAGCGGCGAGATCTACGAGCGGGAAATCCGCTACGGCGCCTGGGAGGTCGTCGCCCCCGGCGCCGACGTCGTCGCCACCCTGCTCGAGCTGCTGACCCTCGCCGCGCTGGCCGGCGCGGCGGTCTGGTGGTGGTACCGGGCGCGGGCGATACGGGAGGGGCGCGAGGAGCTGGCCGACGCCGCGGTGAGCCGCGACTTCATCTTCACCGTCGTCCTCCTCGTCGTCGTCACCAGCCGCGTGCTCAGCACCCAGTACATGGTCTGGCTGCTCGGTCTGTCAGCGGTCGTCTTGAGCGCCAACGACACCCGCCTCGCGCGGCCGGCATGGATCGTGGTCGGGGCGACCGCGCTCTCGACCGCGACCTTCAAATCTCCGGAACTGACCCTGATCCGAAACCTGGCGCTGGTGGTCGCGACGATCTACGCGGCGACGACGATGGTCGGGCTGCTGAGGCGGGCGCCGTCAGCCGCCGAGGTCGGTGGCCTCGCTCAGTCCGAGCAGCGCTGACAGAGGCCGCGCAGGACGACGTCGTGCTCGGAGATCTCGAAGGGGACCCGGCCGGCGACGCGGCCGATCGCCCGCTCCAGGTCGCGGTCCTCGAAGGTCTCCATCCGGCCGCAGCTGCGGCAGATCGCGTGGTGATGGTGGTGGCCGTCGGGCTCGACCCGCTCGTAGCCGGCGGTGCCGCGGCTCATCTCCATCCGTCGCACCAAGCCGAGCTCCTCGAACTGCTCGAGCGCCCGGTAGATGCTGGCGCGGCCGACCCGCGGCTTGCGGCTGCGCAGCTCGTCGTCGAGCTCGAGCGCGGTGACCGCGCAGCCGTGGCGGGCGAGTGCCTCGATCACCGCGGTGCGGGCGCCGCCGCGCCGCAGCCCGGCGGCGCGCAGGGTGGCGTGCGCGTGCTCGGCCCAGGAAGTCTTCGTAGCGGTCGCCATCTCAGCTGATCGTAGCCCCCGCTTCGGGTCGGGCAGATCCTCCGAGAACATGGCGCAGGCGCCCTGCGGCCACCGCCAGGAGGTAGGCGGCGAGGATCGCCAGCGCGACGGAAGCGCCGCCGGCGGTGCCGAGGAAATAGGAGCAGTAGAGGCCGGCCAACCCGCCGAGCACGGCGATCGCCACCGCCGCCAGCATCATCGGCACGGCCCGCTCGGTCAGCTCGCGCGCCGCGGCAGCGGGGCCGACGAAGACGGCGACGACGAGCAGGTTGCCGAGGCCCTGCACGGCGACGACGATCGCCGCCGCCAGCAGAACCACGAGGACCGCTTCGGTCGCGCCGGGGCGGACGCCGAGCGCGCGGGCGCCGTCGGGGTCGAACGCGACCGCGAGTAGGCGCGGGTAGAAGAGCGCAAGGCCGGTGAGAACGACGAGCACCAGCGCCGCGGCGGCGATCAGGTCCCCGTCGGAGGGGCCGAGGATGTCGCCGAACAACAGCTCCTGCAGCCCCGGGGGCGAGTCCGGCGAGAGCGCCAGCAATACACCGGCCCCGAACAGGGTGGTGACGACGACGGCGACCGCGACCTCGCGGCTCACCCCCGGCACCCGCGAGATCGCGACGATCGCCAGTGCCGCGACCGCGATCGCCGGGCCGGCACCGAGCAACAGCGGCACGCCGGCGAGGGTCGCCAGCACGAGGCCGGGGAAGATCGAGTGGGCGAGCGACTCGGCCGCGTAGGAGAGGCGGTAGAGGACCACCCAGCAGCCGAGCGCGCCGCCGGCCACCGCGAGCAGGGTCATCTCGGCGATCGCCCGCCGCATGAACTCGTCTTGGAAGGGCTCGAACATCGCTAATGGTGGTGGTGATGGGGCGGCAGGATCGCCCGCCCGCCCTCGCCGGGCAGCTCGACGATCGCGCCGCCGTAGGTTTTCTCCAGCACCTCGAGGTCGAGCACGTCGTCGGGGCGGCCGCAGGCGACCTGGGCGCGGTTGAGGCAGAGGACGCTGTCCCAGCGCCGCGCCTGCTCGAGGTCGTGGGTGGCGATCAGGACGCCGTGGCCTTCCGTTGCGAGGGTGGCGATCAGCGCTTCCAGGCGCTCGGCACTGCGCTGGTCGAGGCCGGAGAAGGGCTCGTCGAGGAGCAGCACCTGCGCCTCCTGGACCAGGCTGCGGGCGATCAGGACGCGTTGGCGCTGGCCGCCGGAGAGCTTGCCGAAGGTGAGGCCGGCGAGGTCTCCCAGACCAACGCGCTCCAGCGCCCGCTTGGCCGCCTCGCGGTCGCGCCGGCCGGGGCGGCGCCACCAGGGCAGCCGCGAGAGCGCCCCCATCGCGGCGACGTCGAGCGCCGAGACCGGGTAGTCGAGCGCGGTGCGCTCGGTCTGCGGCACCGTCGCGCAGCGGACCGCCACCCCCAGGCGGCCCTCGAGCGGGCGCAGCTCGCCGAGGATCGCCCGCAGCAGCGTCGTCTTGCCGCCGCCGTTCGGCCCCAGCAGCGCCATCCGCTCGCCCTCGTGCAGGCTGAAGTCGACGCCGGTTATCGCCGCCTTGCCGTCGTAGCCGGCGGCCAGCCCCGCGGCCTCGATCAGGGGTTGAGGCTGCATCCCCGTTTCCCGTCGGTCAAGCCGCGGACCACGGCGTCGGCGTTGGCCTCCTCCATCCCCAGGTAGGTCGCGCCGTCGGAGTCCTCCGGGCCGAGCGTGTCCCCGTACAGCGTGTAGGCAGCGGTGACCCCGGTCTGGTCGGCGATCGCCTCCGCCGCCTTCGAGCTCAGCGAGCTCTCGGGGAAGATCGCCTTCACGCCCTCGGCTTCGACCGTGTCGGCGAGCTCGCTCAGCTCCTTCGCGGAGGGCTGGGCCTGGGTCGTCTGCGAGGGGATCACCGCGCCGACGACCTCGATCCCGTAGCGGTTGGCGAAGTAGTCGAAGGCGTCGTGGTCGGTGACGAGCTTGCGATCGGCGGCCGGAACCGTCTCGACGCAGGCGGCGATCCCGGCGTCGAGGGCGCGCAGCTGCTTCTCGTAAGCGGCGGCGTCGCGCTGGAGCTCTCGTTTCCGCGAGGGGTCGAGCGCGGCCAGGGCGCGCTCGATCTCGGCAACCGCGGCCTCGGCGTTGCGCGGGTCGTGCCACCAGTGCGGGTCCTCGGGCAAGCGGATCGGGGCAACCGCGCCGAGGTCGACGATCTCGGCCTCGGTGCCGCTGTCGGCGGCCACCTCCTCGATCCACTCGTCGAGGTCCTCGCCGCTGGCGAAGATGACGTCCGCCTCGGCGACGGCCTGCACGTCGGAGGGGCGCGGCTCGTAGTCGTGGGGGTCGCTGTTGGGCTGCAGCAGCTGCTCGACTTCGACTCCTTCGCCGCCGACCTCGCGGACGAAGTCGCCGACCTGGGTGGTGGTCGCGATCGCGGTGGTCTTGCCCTCGTCTCCCCCGCCCGAGCCGCCGCAGCCGGCGCCGACCAGAGCCAGCGCAAGCAGCGCTGCGGCGGCGGTCGCTGGGCGTGGCAGCCGAACCAGGGCGCGGCCGGTGGCGACGAGGACGAAGGCGCCGCCGGCGACGCAGGCGATCGTCGCCCCGGGAGGGGCGTTGGTTTCAACCGAGAGCCAGAGGCCGGCCGTGCCCTCGAGCGCGACCAGGGCGATGCTGAGCAGCTGCCAGCTCCGCAGCCGGTCGGTGAGCAGGCGGGCGGTGATCGCCGGCACCACGAACAAGGCCGCGACGAGGAGGGCTCCGACCACGGTCAGCGCGGCGACGCTGGCCAGGGCAACCAGGACGATCAGGACCGCGTCGAAGACCCGGGGGTCGGGACCGCCAGCTGACGTGGTCGGGTCGAAGCCGCTGCGCAGCCAGTGCTGGCCGATCAGGACGCTGGCCAGCACGGTGGCGGCTGCCACTCCGGCGGCGAGGGCGATGTCGCCATCGTCGACCAGCAGCAGGCTGCCGAACAACAGCGTCTCGATGTTCGCGCCGGATTCGAAGACGTCGCTGGCGAGGATCACCCCGGCGGCGAGGCAGCCGACCAGGACCAGCGCCACGACCGCGTCCTGACCGGAGCGGCGGCCGCGCAACGCGGTGGCGCCGCCGGCGAAGAGCAGGGCCGCGCCGAAGGCCCCGAGCGGCGCCGCGAACCCGAGCCCATCGGCGAGCACCAGCCCCGGGAACGAAGCGGTGCCGACAGCGTGGGAGAAGAAGGCGAGCCCGCGCATCACGATCCAGGTCCCGAGCAGCCCGGCGGGCACGGCCAGGATCAGGATCTCGACCAGGCCGCGCTGGACGAAGGGAAGTTCGAAAGCCTCGAGCAAGGTGCCGAGACTATAATGAGAATGAATCTAATTTGTATTTTGGATGTCCGGGTCGGAGCTCGTGAGGCGGTCCGGCAGGCCGAAGGAGCGGAACAGCTGCGGGGTCAGCAGTGGCTGGAGGAAGTTGTGGACCTCGGCGACGGCCGGCTCGCCCTCCCCTGCGACAGGCTCGAGGACCGTCAGCGACCAGGGCAGCCAGTCGCCTGACTCCTCGTCGGCTTTGAAGACGGCGAAGGCGGGGCAGCCGTTGGCGGCGGTGGCGATCAGCTTCGCGCCGCGGCAGGCGGCCCCCTGGCCGAGCATGAAGCGGCTGACCTGCTCGGGGCCGCGCAGCCACAGCGCCAGCGGCGGCATGTCGAAGACGACGTCGTAGCGGAGCAGGGCGACGATGCGGTCGATGTCGTACTCGGCGAAGGCCTCGAGGTACTGCTCCAGCAGCCGCCGCTCGTCCTCGTCGCTGGGCCGCGCCGGGGCCTCGGCGTCCTCCAGCGCCAGCTCGTCGAGGGTGGCGCGGGCGCGCTGCAGGGCGCTGTTGACCGAGGCGACCGAGGTCTCCAGCATCTCCGCCACCTCCTTGGCGCTCCAGCGCAGCACCTCGCGCAGGACCAGCACCACCCGCTGGCGCGCCGGCAGGTGCTGGAGCGCGGCGACGAACGCCAGTCGCAGGGACTCGGCGTCCGCCATCCGCCGCGCCGGATCGGCCTCGGGGTCGGCGACCTGGCCGTCGGCGATCGGCAGCACCCAGGTCGTCTCCGGCAGCGGCGCGCCGACCGGCGTCTCCGCCGAGCCGGGGTCGGCGAGGTCGACCGGGCGCGCCCGGCGCTTGCTGCCCTCGATCTGGTCGAGGCAGACGTTGGTGGCGATCCGGAACAGCCAGGACTTCAGCGCGCCGCGGTCCTGCAACGTGTCCGACCGCCGCCAGGCGCGGAGCATCGTCTCCTGGGTCGCGTCTTCGGCCTCGAACCCCGAGCCGAGCATCCGGTAGCAGTAGCCGGTGACTGCGGGTCGCAGCCCCTCGAGGTCCTGCTCGAAAAGGGGTCGGTCGAGGGTGGAGGCAGGCATCGGTCACATCCTAGGACCGGCGCGGTGCCCTCAATTCATCGGTACCGATGAATTTCGAGGGCCGGGGTGGTCTCTACTGACAACAAGCCCCCTTACTTAGGAGCCAACGATGTCCCGACTGATCTTCCTCAACCTGCCCGTCCGCGACCTGCCAGCCAGCCGCGACTTCTTCGAAGCGCTCGACTTCAGCTTCGACGAGCGCTTCTGCGACGACAAGGCCGCCTGCATGGTGGTCAGCGAGCAGGCCTGGGTGATGCTGCTGGAGCGCGACCGCTTCGCCGACTTCGTCACCAAGCCGGTCGCCGACGCCAGCGAGGCGACGGCGCTCACCGTCGCCGTCAGCGCCGAGGACCGCGAGGCGGTCAACGCCTTGGCCGAGGCCGCCCTCGGCGCCGGGGCGACCCCGGCCAAGGACCCGCAGGAGTACGGGTTCATGTACCAGCGCAGCTTCCACGACCTCGACGGCCACCTCTGGGAGATCATGTGGATGGACCCGGTCGCGGCGGAAAAGGGTCCGGCCGAGTACGCCGCCGGATAGCATCGGCCGCGATGGCCCGAACCGGTCGGATCGCTCTCCTGGTCGCGCTCTGCGCGTTGCTGCTCCCCGCCTCGGTGGGCGGCGCCGCAAGCAAGAGCCCGGAGGAGGCATGGTGGCTCGGGCCCTACTTCGCCGGGATGCGGGTGACCCACGAACCGGAAGCGTCCTGGGACAAGTTCTACGCCTACGGCGAGTGCGAGCTTCCCGAAGGCGAGGGCGGGTGCTCGCCGCCGGCCCAGGTCCAGACCACTACCAGCTGCGATCGCAACCCCATCGCCCTCGACCGGCTCCCCTACGAGGTCTATCTCCTGCGCGGGGGAGGGCTCGCCGCGACCTACGAATCAACCGCGGTGGACATCGGCACCGGCCGCCAGACGGTGACCGTCTACACCAACGAATTCCCGCTTGTCGGGGCGGCCCTGAGCGAGGTTCGGCTCCACTCGCAGCCCGAGCCGCAGCCGCTGGCACCGCCCGTCTACCCCCTCCCCGTCCTCCGCGAGCTGGTGCGGGTGACCGCGGTCGAGGACAAATACGGCAGCGTCAGGGCGATCGCCAAAGCGACCGAACTGGCGCCGGCCGAAGCGCGGCTGCGCCTGCGGATCGCCGAGCTGCTCGGGCCCGAAGCGCTGGCCGGCGTGCGACCGCCGACGATGTCGATCGAGACCGTCGAGCGGCTGCGCCAATTGTCCTTCAACGCGCAGTACGACCCGGTCCGGACCGCACGCGAGGAGGGGATTTCGGTCGCCAAGCTGAAGCAGAAGGTCCGCCGGGTCCGCGGCCTCGCCGGCTTCTGCTGAGCGAGGCGACCTAGTCGAAGTGGTATTCGGGCTGGAGGCGCGCCCGGAAGCCAGGGCCGCCGGTGCGTAGGGGGGTCGCTCCGAGCAACGGCACCCTGATCGAGCTCCGCCAGAGGTCGCGGCCGGGACGCTCCTCGAAAGTGGCCTGGCCGCTCAACGGCCGCGGCGGGCGTACGGTCGCGGTGCCCGCCTCGTGGTTGAAGACGAAGTCCGAAGGAGTGCCGAAGACCTGGGTCACACGAAAGATCTCCATCCCTTCGCGGCGTTCGACTTTGACGCCGTAGAAGATGCTCCTGCCCTTCCGTCCCTTCCGGTCGCGGTGGTGCATGCCGGCGGAGAAGAAGCAAAGGCAGCGGCGGTTTTCAGCGTGCAGCGAGGCGTTTTCGCTTTCCTTCCGGGGCTCGTGATCATGCGACCGCGAGGCGCCGGCGAAGGGATACGGAGGTTCGTCGAGGCAGCGCCATTCCGGGAGCACGCTCATCGACCCGGTGGCCTGCGGCCCTTCGAGCCGCACGTATCCGCGCTCGCCGGTGAAGTCGATCGTGCCGCTGAAGACGCCTTCGCGCAGCGTCCGCGGCGCCCCCGTGCATCCTGCTGACGGGTCGGTGCTGTCCAGCGTCACGGTCGGCGTGAAGGCGACGTCGATCAGCCCGAGGCGCCCGAACCGGACCTTCAGCCCCGTCTCGGTGGCTTCGCCCTCGACCTCGTAGACGACGTACTGGCCCTCGCGTTTGAGCTCGAGGGTCACCTCGTCATCGGGGGTGACCTCCAGATGCGCTTGCAGGCCGTTGCTGGCCTTCAACTCCATTTCGGCGAAGATGATCGTGCCTTTTTCAGGCCACGCGGCCGAAGCCGTGCCGGCCGGGATCGCCGCCAGCAGAGCGACGATCGCGATTGCCAGGATGAGCTGCGGGCGCGACACGCCCGCAGCATACGCGCGACTCAGGCCGGCTCGACCACTTGGCGATCGTTCCTCACCCGCAGCTCGAAGGCCTTGAAGAGGACGACCTCGCGGCCGTCGACGGCGCGGTAGGAGAGCCGCAGCCGCAACCTGACGCGACCGTCGCGGAGCAGCGACTGCCGCGCCTGGCCGACCGGGCGCAGGTAGAAGGTGGAGGCACCGTAGTCGTCTCCGAAGGCCCGCCCCTTCGGCACCAGGCCCTCGCCGCCGAGCCGGGCCCTGCCGGCGCGGCGAATCGTGAACTTGACATAGGGAGGGGCGTAGCGAGTCCCGTCTTCCAACCCGCGCAGCTCGAGCGGCTCGGCGCGCAGGACCCTCTCGCAGCCTGGTGCCGTGTCGCCCGCCCCGGCCCTCACCATGTCCCAGCCGGTCCCGCAGCCGACGCTGTCGGGGCGTCCCTCGAGCGGGCCCTGCGAGTGGAGGAAGGCGCGGTGCTCCAGCGGCCAGTACACGTCCATTCCGGCGGCTATGCGGTCGTCCCCACCGCCGCCCAGGAGCCGATCGCGGCCGAGGTCGCCGGTGAGGCGGTCGTTCCCCGCCCCGCCTTTGCCGCTGTCGCTGCCCCGGCTGAGAGCGATCAGGTCCCGGCCCGGACCGCCGGCGGCCTCGTCGTCTCCCCATCCGAGCTCGATCTCGTCATCGCCCGGCCCGCCGTCGGCGGAGTCGTTCCCCAGCATCAATTTGTCGCTGTAGGTCGTTTCCCTCAGACGGTCGTCGCCGCCGGCGCCGGAGAGCTGGTCGTCGCCGTTGCCTCCGAAGAGGATGTCCCCTCCTTCGCTGCCGGCGACGACGTCGTCGCCGGCCCCGCCGATGAGCACGGGTTCGAAGTCGAGGACGTCGCCGGCGCCGCCGATCAGGGTGTCCGCTCCGGCGCCACCCAAGACCTCCCACACGGCGGCGAGGTCGTCGCCCTCTCCCGCGGCGCCGTCGTCGGGCCGCCCGTTGGGGTCGTAGCGGACGCCTTGGCTGCGTTCGGAGAAGTCGATCACGTCTCCGCGGACGACGGCGGGGTAGGCGTCTCCGCCGAGGTCGACGACATCGGGGCCGTCGGCGACGGTGCCGGCGCGGAAGACGTCGGGCCCCTCCCCGGTGCGGATCAGATCGGCGCCGGCGCTCGGCTTGATCTCGTCCGGGCCAGGACCGGTCAGCACCGTGTCGTTCCCGCCGCCGGGAACGACGGTGACCTCGACCGGGGCCGAGGGCGAGTACGCGTCCTTGTTGGGGATGTACCCCGGAAGCGCCGTGGTGTCGAGGTGGCTGCCGCCGTCGCCGAGAGCGAAGCTCAGGTTCAGGTCGAAGGCGCCCCCGTAGGAGGCGTAGCACTGTTTGAAGCAGATGTAGCCGTCCCCCACCGTCGGCTTGTGCACCCTGCAGAGGACCGGGGCGCCCGGGGCGCCGCCACCGCTGCAACCGGGGCCGGGCTGGACCGGGGCGGCGCTGTCGACCAGCCGCAGCCTGAAGAAATCGGGGTCCTCCTCGGCGACGGAGACGGTCAGTCGGTTCGCCTCCCCGGGCCCGGCGACGAAAGTGAGCTTCGCCTGCCCGGACGGAGGCGCCGGCGGCGCGGGAGCCGGTTCTTCGACCCCGACCGTCGCCGCCGGGGAGCTCGCGGGCAGGACGAGTGCCGCTGCCGCCGCCAGCGCTAGCAGTCCCGCCCGGCTCATCGCTCTCCCCTTGCCATGGTGATCCTTCAACCCCGCCGTGGCGGAGAGTTGCGTAGCCGTTCCAACCAGCGCTACCCTCCTACTTCCAGGCTACATAGGTGTAGAAGTCACAGTCATTTTGCATGCCATCTTCTGGACTGGGCTTTAGGTCGCAAAGTACATCGGTCTGCCTAAAGCCAGCAGACTTCAACACGCCCTGAAGCTTCCCACGCTCGAAGGGAAACATGCTGAGGGACCCAAGCGGAGAGGTGGCGGCCTTCCGAAACTTCCCATCGCTACCCCTCTCGACATCCCAATACTCAAATATGACACGGTCGTTGAACTCGAATGGTGCGCCGAGGACGTGCGTTCCCAAGTACATCACTCTGTCTTCCCGCTGGTTGAAGCTGAAGTTATTCAGAGGATCACGCTGTATCCACTCCCAGTGCTCCCGTATGAAGTCGAAGTTCCGCTCATCGCATATGAGCGCCCCCCCTTTGCGTAGCAGCTTGTAGAACTGCCCGATCGCGGACGCGAGCTGTTTATCGCTTTCCAAATGACAGAGGCTGTTCCCTAGGACCAGTACGACATCAAACTGACCTGCTTGAAACTCCCGATCAAGCTCAAGCCAATCGATACTCGAAAACTGGGCCTCCGGAAGCACGACATCATGCTCTTTCGCATATTGACGCGCTGCGTCTCGCAAGGTTCCCTCAATCTCATTCAACTGGACCAAGTAGCCGTCTCGAAGCAAGGCGATCGCCTCGAAGCCGACCCCGGCTGCGGCATCAAATATGCGCACGCTCTGGGTATCCACATTCATCCGGTCGATGACGCCAGTTATCAGGGGAATGGTCTGCTTCACCCTGAGCTCGGGCGCCGCGAAGCGCTTCCAGTTTTCCGATAGTTGACTCGAATAGATCGGCAACTCACTGTTGAGGGGCTTTGCCTTTTCCTCCAAGAGCATTGCGTACCTTTCACACTTCTTATATAGATCTTCGCCCTTGTACCTTAAGCGCAGACGGATGTGCGTCGGACTGCCATCAACCGGGTCTATGGCATCTTTCACCGGGTTGAATAGGAGAACAAAGTTACCTTTCCAAAAGCCGATGTCGGTGTCCAGCAACTCCTTCAGATCCTCGTCAGTTTCTTCAAGCAGCAACCGGTTGCTGTGGGGATCTAGTTGATAGAGGTGAACCGGTTTGGTTTCAACCTCTTTGCCGTCGGCCAGTTTGACCTTCCGCTTTTTTTTATGCCATTCGAAAAAGACGCGGTTATCTGCAGGATGAAGAGCCCGATCAGCGCGTAGGCGATCGGGGAAAGTGATCATTACACGCTTGGACGAAGAGCGCGGCTGCCTCTTGATGAAGCCTTTATGGGCAGTGAGATATTCAGCATATATGTCCCGGTACTGACTTGGGACATGACTGTCGGTACCGACATATTGGTGAGTGGTGGCGGTTTCAAAGCACCACTGGACCCAGCGAGCTACAAGATAACGTGGTAGCACAGCCCCCTCGCTCTGCAGTTCGTCGAACTGGTCACTCATCTGCTGAAGGTTCTCCGTGAGAAAGGTCCGGTTCGGAGCCAGATCTGGACCGCCGGCACGCGCTGCGATCGAGAAGACGAGCCGTACGTTTCGCCGCTCGGCGTAGAGCGTTAAAGCCGGGAAGACCGACAGGGCGATCAGTCCCGCGAGCAGATCACCGGCGTAGTCCGCGACTATCGTGCCGCTGAGAGGCCCGGAGACGAGTTCCACGAGGCCACGGATAGCTACGAAACCGACGAGCGTCGTCACGATGAATGCTAGGAGCCGATGTCTTCGGCCCCAATACACGAACTTCAGCGTCAGCTTGTTGAGCCAGGCGGAGAGACGAGACATGGTCGGATGCCGGGTCCCCTCTCCCGCCTGACCAGCACCTCTTCTCCGGAGTCCCCGCATTAAGAATTTCCCATTCAGATACAAACGGAGTTTCCTCCGTGAACGCGAAACATACTGGCTGCGGCAGACTCAAGTAGCCGGCTATCTCAAAGTACGGCTCCTGTTTTAGGGAGGCGTGCAGACACGCGACCTCAGATGCTGGCGCTGGCGGTGCAGACCTCGCCGGAGGGGCTCACCGCGCGGGCGGAGATCGTGTCGGCGCCCTGGCCGTCGTCGAGCACGCGGCGGACCTCGAACGAGCCGCTGCGGCCGCCGGTGGTGCCTTTGGTGCGGGCGGCGACCTCGCCGTTGCGGCGCAGGACGACTTTCCAGGTAACGCCGCTGCGGTTCTGGTCGACCTCGAACTCGGTCTCGATCCGGCCGTTCTCCGGGCTCAGCTTGATCTTCGCCGAGGTGTTGCCGGTGCAGGAACCCGCTTTCCTCACGTCGGCGTCGTTGGCGGTCGCCGTCGCCGTCAGCGAGACGAGGGCCACGAGGGAGGCGACGATGCCGATGATCGAAGTGCGCTTGTTCATCTGTTCCTCTCTTTGAAGTTTCGTTCGGGGTTCACTACCCGCTAGGGAAAAACCGTCTCCCCGCTTGACTCGTCGACGATCGAGATCGCGACGGCGGGGCAGGCCTCGGCTGCCTCGATCATCAGCTCCGGGGAGTCGGTGCCGATGACGACGGCGGTGTCGTCGAGGCGGAAGACGGTGGGGGCGATCTCGACGCAGTCGCCGTGGGCGCTGCACTCGGCGGGGTCGACGACGGCTTTGTGGCTCATGCTGCCTCCTTCTTGGGTTGGAGGGCCGGGACGGCCCCCTCGATTTGCTTGCGAAAGGCCGGGATCGCGCGGGGGCGACCGACCGCGAGCCCCGCGATGGGGACGCCGCCGCGGGTGAAGAGCGCCTGGAAGTCGCGGGCGGCCGGGTCCCCCTCGAGGGCGACGTCATCCGCCAGCTGCGGGTGGCCGACGCACTGGACCCGCACCCCGTACTGGTCGCTCCAGAAGCTCGGCAGCGGCGGCCGCCCCGGCTCCTCGCCGAGGATCGACCTGGCGACCGCGGCGCCCTGCCAGGCCGCCGCGTCCCAGTGCTCGGTGCGGAGGTGGGCGCCGCGGCGCGGTTCGAAGCCGAGGCAGGCGTCGCCGGCGGCGTAGACGCCGGGAACGGCGGTGCGGCCGCCGGCGTCGACGGGGACGCCGGGACCCTCGAGCCCGCTGCCCTGCAGCCACCCGGTTGCCGGCACGGTGCCGATCCCGACCAGCACGAGGTCGCACTCGACGCGGCGGCCGTCGGCCAGGACCAGCTCCTCGACCCGGTCGCTGCCGCCGCGGGCGCTCTCCAGCGCCGCGCCGGCGATGATCCTCACGCCCTCGTCGTGGTGCAGGTCGGCGAACCAGCGGCCGAGCCGCGGGCCGACGATCGGCTCCAGCGGCACCGGCAGCGCCTCGACGACGGTGACCTCGACCCCGAGGGCGCGGGCCGTCGCCGCCACCTCCTGGCCGATGAAGCCGGCGCCGACGATCGCCAGCCGCGAGCCGGCGACGAGGCCGCCGCGCAGCCGGCGCAGGTCGGCGAGCGTGCGCAGCTCGTGGACGTTCGCCCCGGCGAGGAAGCGCAGCCGCCGCGGCTCGCCGCCGGTCGCGATCACGAGGTTCTCGTAGAGCAGCGAGTCGCCCGAGTCGAGCCCGACCCGCCGCCGTTCCGGGTCGAGCGCCTCCGCCCGCACGCCAAGCAAGAGCTCGACTTCCTGCTCCTCGTACCAGGCGGCGGGCCGGTAGGCGACCTCCTCCTCCCCGGCAGATCCAGCCAGCAACTCCTTCGAGAGCGGCGGGCGGTCGTAGGGCGGCTCCGGCTCGGCGCAGACGATCCGCACCGGCTCCTCGTAGCCGCGCCGCCGCAGCCCCTCGGCCACCCGCTGCGCCGCCAGGCCGCCACCGACGATCAAGGTCCCGGCGCTCATGCGCTCTCCATTGCAGGTTTCGGCGCCGTTTTCGCAGGTTTCGGCGCCGCTTTCGCCTTGGCTTTGGCGCGCCCTTCCAGCACCCGGTGGACGAAGAGGCCGCCGACGATCGGCGTCGTCGCCATCACCCACCAGCGGAACCAGACCGCCGAGGTGTCGGTGCCGGCGCCGAGCGCGTGGACGAGGCCGAGGACGTAGACGAGCACGGTCGCTTTATGCGCTTTGCGCCAGGTCTTGGTCCCGATCCGGCGCCGCGCGTAGTAGCTCAGCCCGAGCAGCAGGGCCAGGTAGGCAGCGATCACGCCGAGCCCGGTGAAGAAGGTCTCGAAGTCCATCGCGAAGGGGACGGTGACGCCGGCCACGCCGGGGTCGAGGAAGGGGTCGCCGAGCAGGGTGATCGCGTGGACGGAGATCGCGATCAGGCCCGCCAGCGCGGTCTGCTCGTGGATCGCCATCAGCTTGCGGGAGAGGCCGGGGACGCGCAGGACCTTGCCCGCCATCGCCAGCCCGATCATCACCGAGACGGTGACCAGGATCAGCGCCACCACGCCCGAGGCGCGGCTCGCCAGCCACCAGCCGTGGCTTTCCAGGGTGCGGGCGGCTTCGGTCATGCCGGCACCCCCTCCCGCCCGGCTCCGACCGGCCGCGGCAGGCGCACCCGCGGCGGCGCGGCCAGCCGGCCGCAGAGCTCGACCCGGCCGCTGTCGTGGACGAGCAGGCCACCGCGGGCGGCGAGCAGCTCGCGGCCGCGCTCCGGCCCGGCCAGCAGCGCCGCCTTCGAGAGGGTCTCGGCTTCCAGGGTGCTGGCGCCGAGGGCGGTGACGCCGACGAGGCCGGTCCAGGCCGGTTCGCCGGTCGCGGGATCGAGCAGGTGGTGGGCGAAGCTGCCGTCCTCACGGCGCCAGATCCGCACGTCGAGGCCGGACGTGGCGATCCCGCCGGCGCGCAGCGAGACGACGTAGGGGCGGCCGCCGCTCAGCGGGTGCTCGACGGCGACCGTGCGGTGGGCGGCTTCGCGGCCGCCGACCCGGATGTCGCCGCCGCAGTCGACGACGAAGCTGCCGTAGCCCTGAAGCGAGGCGGCGATCAGGTCGGCGGCGAGACCCTTGCCGATGCCGCCGCTGTCGAAGCGCAGGCCCGGCGGGCGGACGATCTCGCCGCGCTGGTCATCAACCGAGAAGTGGCGCCAGCGGGCGGCCGGGTCGGGTGCGGCCGGATGCCGCAGGGGGCCCGCCGCCAGCGCCGCGCGCAGGGGCGCCGGGCGGACGCCGGCGCGGCTCGTCGCGTAGCCGGCGCGCTCGATCTGGTCGACCAGGGTCGGGTCGACGAGGCCGCCGCTCAGCTCTGCCGCCCAAAGGCCGGCGCGCACAGCCTGGCGCAGCAGCGGCGAGGCGGGGACGCGCTCGCGCGGGTCGCGGTTGAGGGCGGAAAGCTCGCTCTCTGGGTCGAAGCGCGAGAGCGCCGCCTCGAACTCGGCGACGAAGCTTCGGGCCCGCTCGGCTGCCTCGGCAGGCGAGGGCTCGCCCGGCGCCGGCTCGCCGATCAGCAGCCGCACGTGGCTGCCCATCGCCTCGAACCTGGTGTCGTGCTCGGCCGTCATGAGGAGCTGGTCACCGGTTCGGAGACGGGCACGGCTTCGGGCGCCGGTGCTTCGCTGACCGACGGCGCCCCGGCGCCGGCCCCCGACCCCGCTTCTCCGGCGCCGGCCGGGACCACGGTCGTCACCACCCGCCGCACGATCACCTTCTGGCGGACCAGCGGCGCGGCGGCATCGGCGCCGACCCCGGAGGGGTCCTGGCCGATGCTGAAGCGGTAGGTCAACAGGCCCAGCAGGACGCAGAAGAGCGCCATCGAGGTCCAGAAGACGGGCGCGGCGCCGGGGCGGCGTTTGGCGCGGGCGGCCTCAGTCATCGTCGCCGCTCTCCTCCGCCAGGTCCTCCTGGTAATCCGCCAGGTCGTCTTCATAGTCCTCGCGGGCGTCTTCGCGATCGTCCAGAGCGTCTTCTTCGGCGTCGACGCGGTCCTCGTAGGCGTCGGCGCTGTCGTCGTGGTGGTCATCGTCTCCGCCGGAGCCGGAGCCACTGCTGCTGGTGACGGGCGCGGAGCCGCCGCCGGATCCCGACCCACCTGAGCCATGGGAACCGCTGCTGGAGCTGACGGGTTCGGAACCGCCGCCGCTGCTGGCCGGGGTGCCCGCGCCGCTGCTCGAGGTGCTGACCGGAGCCGACGCCGTGGCGCCACTGCCCGAGCCGCTGCTGCTGCTGACCGGCGGGCTCGCTCCCGCGGCTGCTCCCGCTGCCGCCGCCCCGACCGGTGCCCCGGCCGCCGCGCCAGCTCGTTTGGTCACGTGGATCGTCCGCCGCACCACCTTGGGACGGTTCGCCTGCTGCTCGGCGCCCGCCTTGCCGGCGTCCTCGCCGGAGCTCATCGCGACCCCGGTCAGGCCGGCCAGCACCGCGACCGTTGCCGCCGTGGCGATTTTCGTTTTGACCTCCTGCATGCTCTCGACCTCCGACTCGAAGTGGCCGGGCCATGATCGGCAGGGGACCTGCAAGAGCCGCCCAGGGGCAGGTAAAGAGTCGGCAAAATCTGTCCTGAGCAGGGCCGAACGTCCAGTGCCCGCCGCTACAGTTGCCCCCATGTCCGCGCAGGCGCCGAGCGGCAAGATCCTCGTCGTCGAGGACGAGGAGTCGATCTCCCAGCCCTTCGCCGACGCCTTGCGACGCGCCAACTTCGAAGCGGTGGTGACCGGCACCGCCGCCGGCGCCCTGGAGCTGGCCAACAGCGAGCACCCCGACCTGGTGATGCTCGACCTGATCCTCCCCGACGGCGACGGCCGCGACGTCTGCCGCGAGCTGCGCCGCCACTCCGACGTGCCGATCATGATGCTGACCGCGCGGGGGACCGAGATGGACAAGATCGTCGGGCTCGAGCTCGGCGCCGACGACTACGTCGTCAAGCCCTTCAGCGCCGCCGAGGTGATCTCCCGCATCCGCGCCGTGCTGCGCCGCAGCCGCCCGCGCGAGGCAGAGGCGCAGCCACTCCGGGTCGGCGAGCTGGTGCTCGACCCGGCCGCCCGGATCGCCACCCTCGGCGGAGAGCGGCTCGACCTCTCGCGCAAGGAGTTCGACCTGCTGGCGGCGCTGATGCGAAACGGCGGCCGGGTCGTCAAACGCGATGACTTGATGGCCGAGGTCTGGGACGCCAACTGGTACGGCTCGACGAAGACGCTCGACGTCCACGTCGGCTGGCTGCGCCGCAAGCTCGGAGACTCCCCGACTGAGCCCACCTATATAGAGACGGTCCGCGGCGTCGGCTTCCGTTTCGCCGCGCCGGAGGTCGAGGCACCGTAAGCCTCCGGACCACCCTCCTGCTGGCGCTGGCCTACGTACTGCTGCTGGCGCTGATCGCCCTCGGGGTGCCGCTGGCGCTGAGCTTCCGCGACCGCGTCGACTCCGAGGTGCGCAACCAGGCGAACAGCCAGGCGACGGTCGTCGCCTCCTCGGCCTCCGAGCTGCTGGCGCCACCGCGGCCGCGGGTGCTCGACCGCCTGGCGCGGGTCTCGGCCTCGAGCGTGCGCGGGCGGGTGATCGTCGTCGACCGCCGTGGCCGCCTGCAGGCCGACTCCGCCGGCACCCCGGCCGGGGTCAGCTACCGCGATCGCCCCGAGGTGAGCGCGGCGCTGGCCGGCAGCCGCGAGCAGATCAGCCGCCGCAGCAAGACCCTCGACGCCGAGATCCTCGCCACCGCGGTGCCGGTCAGGCGCGACGGGCGCACGGTCGGCGCGGTGCGGGTGACCCAGAGCGTCGACGCGGTCGATGACGCGGTGCGGACCTCGATCCTCGACGTCGCCGCGCTGACCGCCGTGGTCCTGGCGCTGGGGATGATCGCCGGCGCCCTGATCGCCCAGCAGATCGCGCGGCCGATCCGCCGCCTCGACGAGACGGCGCTGCGGGTGGCCGACGGCGACCTCGACGCCACCGCCCCGGTCGAAGGCAGCGCCGAGCAGCGCTCCCTCGCCCGCAGCTTCAACGAGATGACCCAGCGGCTGAAGCGGCTGCTGCGGGTGCAGCAGGACTTCGTCGCCGACGCCTCGCACCAGCTGCGGACGCCGCTGACGGGGGTGCGGCTGCGACTGGAGGGTCTGGGCGAACGGTTCCGGGGCGAGCAGGAGATCGAGGTGGAGGTCGACGCGGCGATGCGGGAGATCGACCGGCTCTCGGCGATCGTCGACGAGCTCCTGATCCTCAGCCGCGCCGGCGAGCGCGAACTGCCGGGCGAGCCGGTGGACCTGCGGCGGGCGGCGCGGCGGGCGGCCGAGCGCTGGCGGGCGGCGGCGGCCGAGCGGGGGATCGAGATCGCGGTCGACGCGCCCCGCGAGGCGAGCGCCTGGTGCGCCCCCGCCGACCTCGACCGCTCGGTCGACGTCCTGCTCGAGAACGCGATCCTCTACTCGCCGCCGGGCTCGACCGTGACGATCGCCGCCGCGCCGGAACGGATCGAGGTCTGCGACGAGGGACCGGGGCTTGTCCCCGGCGAGGAGGAGGCGGTGTTCGAACGCTTCAGCCGCGGCAGCGCCGGGCAGCGGGGGCCGAGCGGGACCGGCCTCGGCCTGCCGATCGCCCGCGAGCTGACCCGGCAGTGGGGCGGCGACGTGTCCCTCTCCAACCGCGAGCGGGGCGGCCTCCGTGCTGTCATTCGGTTGAGCGCATGAGACTCTCGGCAACGACGGCGAAATGGATCGCGCTGGCCCTGCTCGGGCTGGCGATCTCGGCCGGGGTGGCGGTTGCCGCCAGCAACCTGGTCAGCCGCCAGATCGGGATCGCCTCCGAGTCGATCTCCGCCGGCGACGACCTCGCCCCGGCGGTCGAGTCGGCCGCCCGCCGGCCCAACGGTGACGGGGACCGATTGGGCAACACGGCGGCGAACCCGGGCTCGGACGACGACGACGGAGCTGTCAGTGCCGGCGGGAGCGAAGACAACGCCGGTGGCGAAACCGACAGCGGCGATTCCGGCGTCAGCGAAGACGAACTCGACGGCCGCATCGACGAAGAAGAAGACGCCCGCGACGAAGCCGAAGACGCCGCCGAGGACCGCGCCAAGGAACTCGAAGACCTCGCCGACGACAACAGCGGCAAGGGCTCCGACGACTAGCTCTCTAAGTCACGGACTCGTCACACAGTTGGCTCTGAATTGGCGCTTTCGCGCCTTGTTTCGTGCAGACCAAACGTTACGCTAGGATCATGGCCGTGATGGCAAGGGAGACCTGGACCGACGAGCGCCTCGACGACTTCAAGGGGCAGATGAACGAACGCTTCGATCAGGTCGATGCGGACATGGATCGTCGCTTCAGTCAGTTCGAAAAGACGGTGAACCAACGCTTTGGGCAGGTCGACCAGCGCTTCAACCGAGTCGAAACACAGATGAAGGAAGGCTTCGCTCGCGTCGACAAAGACATGAAAGAAGGGTTCGCGCGAGTCGACAAAGAGATCGGAGAAGTGCGCGGCGAGATGAAGGAGATGGGCGGAGACATCAAGGCGATGCAGCGCCTGATGGCCCACGGCTTCATCGCCCTCGGCACCCTGATGCTCACCGGCCTCGGCATCATGATCACCGCCCTTGGCATCATGGCCTTCTAGGGGTTGAAGGCGAGGAAGAGGAAGGCGGCGAAGAGGATCAGGTGGACGCCGCCCTCCTGCAGGGTGGCGCGGCCGGGAAGCAGGGTCAGCGAGCTGACCAAGGCGGTGAGGACGAGGAGGACGATTTCGGTCGAGCCGAGGCCGAGGACGAGCGGCCCGTCGAGCCAGATCGAGGCGAGGGCGATGACCGGGATCGTCAGCCCGATGCTGGCCATCGCCGAGCCGTAGCCGAGGTTGAAGCTGATCTGGACGCGGCCGCGTCGCGCGTTGCGGGTCGCCGCCAGGGTCTCGGGCATCAGCACCAGCAGGGCGATGACGACGCCGACTGCCGACTGCGGCGCGCCGATCGATTTGACCCCGTCCTCGATCGCCCCGGAGCTGACCTTGGCGAGGCCGACGACGGCGATCAGGGAGACCAGCAGCAACCCGAAGCTGCACAGCGCCGCCGCCCGCGACGGCGGCGGCCCGTGCTCCTCCGGCGCATCCCCCGCCTCCTCGTCCTCGGGGAGGAAGTGGCTGCGGTGCCGCACGGTCTGGACAACTAGGAAGAGCCCGTAGAGCGCCAGCGAAGCGACCGCGGCGAAGGCCAGCTGCGAGGAAGTGAACTCGGGCCCTGAAGCACTGGTCGTGAAGGTCGGCAGGACGAGGCTGAGCGTGGCGAGGGTGATGACGGTGGCGAAGGCCGTCGCCGAGCCCTCGGCGTTGAAGACGGCGAGGCGGTCGCGCAGCGCGGCGGCCAGAATCGACAGGCCGATGATGCCGTTGCAGGTGATCATCACCGCGGCGAAGACGGTGTCGCGGGCGAGCGTCTCGGTCTCGTCTCCCCCCGCGACCATCAGAGTCACGATCAAGCCCACCTCGATCACCGTCACCGCCACGGCCAGGACGAGCGCTCCGAAAGGCTCGCCGACCCGCCTCGCGATCACCTCGGCGTGGAAGACCGCGGCGAGCACCGCGCCGGCGAGGAAGAGGTCGATGACGACGACCACCGGCGTCGAGGGGTGGGAGCCCCAGACGAAGACGAGCACCAGCAGCGCCAGCAGGGGGGCCACGGTGGCTGGTTGTAGCCGTGAGCGAATCAAGTGAGTATGCCCCTCTCGCTACCCTCGACTGCGTGAGCGCACCCTCCCGAGACGAGGCCTGGGAGCTGTTTTGCGAGTGGACCGAGTCCGACTCGCTGCGCAAGCACGTGCGCGGGGTCGAGATCGCGATGCGCGCCTACGCCGGCAGGTACGGCGAGGACGAGGAGCTCTGGGGAGTGACCGGGATCCTCCACGACCTCGACTACGAGAAGCACCCCGACCTCGACAGCGGCCACCCGCGGATCGCGCTGGAGCTCTTCGAGGAGCGCGGCTACCCGCAGGAGCTGATCGACGCCGTCGCCGGCCACGCCCCTTATCTAGGGGTGCCGCGCGAGACCCGCCTTTCGAAGACCCTCTATGCGGTGGACGAGCTGACCGGCTTCATCGCCGCGGTCGCCCTCGTCCGCCCGACCGGGATCGCCGGGATGAAGCCGAAATCGGTGAAGAAGAAGCTGAAGCAGCCGAGCTTCGCGGCGGCCGTAGACCGCGAGGAGATGCGCACCGCCGCCGCCGACCTCGGCGAGGACTTCGACGAGCACCTCGCCTTCGTCATCGCCGCCCTCGAACCGCACGCCGAGGAGCTCGGGCTGACCGGCTCCGAAAGCTCCTAAGCGGCCGTCTCCTCCAGCCCGTGCGGGTGCAGGTGGTCCTCGGCCATCCTCTTCAGGCCGACGCGGTCGATCTTGCCGGTCGGGTTGAGCGGCATCTCCTCGAGGAAGAGGACCTCCTCCGGGGCCTTGTAGCCGATCCGCTCGCGGCAGAAGACGATCAGCTCGGCAGCGGTGGGCCGCTCGGCGCCCTCGCGCAGGGTTACGTAGGCGCGGACGTTCTCGCCGTGGACCTCGTCGTGGACGCCGACGGCGCCGGCGAGGGAGACGGCCGGGTGCTCGTTGAGGGCGCCCTCGACCTCGTAGGGGCTGATGTTGGAGCCGTCGTGGACGATCACCTGCTTCTTGCGGCCGAAGAACCAGAGGTAGCCCTCCGCGTCGGCGCGGGCGAGGTCGCCGGAGTCGATCCAGCCCTCGCGCAGCACCTCCTCGGTCGCCTCCGGCGCCTGCCAGTAGCCGGCCATCGCCGCCGGGGTGCGGATGAAGATCCGCCCCACCGACTCGGCTTCGACCGGCTCGCCGTCCTCGCCCCGCAGGGCGACGCTGAAGCCGCTGATCGGCCGGCCGATCGAGCCCTGTTTGATCGTCCCCGACGGCGGGTTGAGCGTCGCCAGCCCGACCTCGGTCATCCCGTACCCCTCGACGATCGGGAAGCCGGCGACCTCGGCGAACTCGGTCAGCAGCTCGGTCGAGACCTTGTCGGAGCCCGAGCGGCAGACACGCAGGGAGTCGAAGTCGTGCGGCTGCAGGTCGTGGTCGCGGACCAGGGCCAGCAGCGCCGCCGGGATCATCGCCAGCACCGTCGGCTGCTGCTCGCGCAGCAGCGGCAGCAGCTCGTGGCTGTCGAAGGTCCGCGCCACCACCACCCGGCCGCCGACCGAGAGCATGCTGAGCGCCCAGAGGAAGGAGCCGATGTGGGACATCGAGGAGCCCGGCAGGAAGACGTCGTCGCCGTCGAGCTCGAAGGCAGCGGCGGCGCTGGCGATCATCCAGCGCAGCGAGGAACGGGTGTGGGTGACGCCCTTGGCCGGCCCGGTGCTACCGGAGGTGAAGAAGATCGCCACCGGCTCCTCGGCGTTCGGCTGCGCCTCGTCGCGAGACCGCAAAAAACCTTCTCCAGGGATGTTTTTTGCGGTCTCGCGGCTCTCGAGCAGGCGGTCGAAGCTGTGCGGCCAGTCAACGTCGCCGACCTCGCCGGGCAGCTCCGGGTCGGCGTAGGCGACAACGCCCAGCGGCAGCTCGCCGGCGAGCCGGCTCTCCCCCACGTCCTCGACCCGCTCGACGTGGGCCAGCAGCGCCTTCGCCCCGCTGACCTCGAGCGCGTGGTCGATCTCGCGGTGGGTGTAGCGGTAGTTGAGCGGCGTCGCGACCAGTCCCGCCTTGAAGCAGGCGAGGTAGTGAACGATCAGCGCGATCCGGTTCGGCATCAGCGAGGCGATCCGGTCGCCCGGCTCCAGCCCGAGCCCGCGGTAGCCGCCGGCCAAGCGCTCGCTCTCCTCCTCCAGCTCGCGCCAGCTGATCGAGCGGGCGATGGAAATCAGCGCCGTCTCCTCCGGGTGCGCCTCGAGCCCTGCCCGCAGCAGGTCGTTCAGGGGCGGGGCGGGGGCGTCGAGAGGAAGGCCGTCGATCAGCATCGCCGCTTTCTAATGGATCAGTGCCGAGGAAGGCGTCTGGGGTGGCTCGGTGAAGACTTACCCGCCGATGACGTTCATGACGACCAGATACCGAGCCCTTCTCGACAGGTGGGCCTCGCACCCCTGGTTGATCGGGGACGCCGCCACCCCCGGGCGCACGCTGGTCCGGCGGGTCCGCTTCTTCACCCTCGTCGCGATCGCCACCGCCAACGCGGTGGGAGCGATCGTGGTCGTCTGCTTCGCGGTCTGGGCGCTGCCGAAGCCCGACGGCGTCGACGGGACCAGCGCCCTGCCGGTCAACCTGGCGCTGGGCGGCGCTTACGCCGCGATCGCGCTGGCGATCGGGGTGATCTGGGGGCGGCGGCGGATCGAACGCGGCCCCAAGGGCCTGCGGGCCTGGCTCGAGGAGGACCGCGCGCCGACGGCCGCGCAGCGGCTGCGGGTCCTGCGGGCGCCGCTGCGGATCATGTTCGTCCAGATCGTGCTCTGGGGGCTGGCGACCGTCCTCTTCACGCTGGTGAACCTGATCTACTCGCCGCTGCTGGCGCTGGGCGTCGGGATGACGGTCGCGCTGGGCGGCATCACCACCTCCTCGGCCGCCTACGTCCTCGCCGAGCTGGCCCTGCGCCCGGTCGCCTCGCGGGCGCTCGCCGCCGGCCCCGTCGACCGCCGCTTCGTCCCCGGCGTCGCCCTGCGCTGGTTCCTCGCCTGGGCGCTGGGGACCGGCGCCGCGATCGTCGGCATCGTCGCAGTCGGCATCGTCGCCCTCACCGACGTGGCGATCGACGAGCACACCCTCGCGATCACGATGATCGTCCTCGGCGGCACCGCCCTCGCCTTCGGCGCCGTCGTCTCGGCCCTCGCCGCCTACGCGACCGTCCACCCGATCGCCTCGATCCGGCGCGGCCTCGAGCGCGTCGGCGAAGGCGACTTCTCCGCCGAGGTCGCGGTCTGGGACAGCACCGAGATGGGGCTGCTGCAGAGCGGCTTCAACGAGATGGCGGCCGGCCTGCGCGAGCGCGAGCGGATCCGCGACATCTTCGGCCGCCAGGTCGGGCACGAGGCCGCGCGCCAGGCGCTGGCCGCCGAGGACCCCCAGCTCGGCGGCGAGCTGTGCGAGGTGGCGGTCCTCTTCGTCGACGTCGTCGGCTCGACCGAGCTGGCCGCGAGCCGCGACCCGCGTGAGGTCGTCGCCCTCCTCAACGACTTCTTCGCCGAGGTGGTCGAGGCCGTCGACGCCCAGGGCGGCTGGATCAACAAGTTCGAGGGCGACGCCGCCCTGGCGATCTTCGGCGCCCCGACCCCGCTGCCGAACCGGGCGGCCGCGGCGCTCGCCGCCGCCCGCGACCTCGACACGCGGCTGCGGCAACGGGTCAGCGGCCTCAGCGCGGCGATCGGCGTCGCCAGTGGCACCGTCGTCGCCGGCCACGTCGGTGCCGAGAGCCGCTTCGAGTACACGGTGATCGGCGACCCGGTCAACGAGGCGGCGCGGCTGACCGATCTGGCGAAGGAGCGGCCCGTGCGGGTCCTCGCTTCCGGGGTCACGGTGGCAGTCGCCGGAGACGAGGGGAAGCGCTGGCAGCTCGGGGAGTCGATGACGGTCCGGGGCCGGTCCCAGCCGACGCAGCTCGCCAGCCCGCTGAGCTAACTCTGCCTGCGGATGCAGGGATCGTTGCGGCGGCTTATAGCTCCGCTCCCTATCTCCGAGTAGAGAGGGGATGCGTCTTATCCGAGTCCTCGGCCTAGCGGTGGTGTTCGCCGCCCTCCTCGCCGCGCCGGCGCGCGCGGCGGCGCCCCCCGCGACGGTCGCCGCCCTGCAGGCGGCGCTGCAGTCCATGCACCTCTACCGCGGCCACGTCGACGGAATCGAGGGGCCGCTCACCCGCCGGGGCCTGATCGCCTTCCAACGCCGGCGGGGCATCCGGGCGGACGGCATCCTCGGGCCCCAGACGCGCCGTGCGTTCGGCTGGCGCGGCCGTCCGAGCCTGGGCAGCCGAGTGATGCGGATCGGGGACAAGGGCTGGGACGTCGCCGCCCTCCAGTTCCTCCTCCAGCGCGCCGGCCACGGGCCGGGCCGGGCCGACGGGGTCTTCGGGCCGCTGACCCACGCGGCGGTGCTGCGCGCCCAGCGCGCTGCCGGCCTCACCGCCGACGGGCTGGCCGGCAAGGCGACGATCAGAGCGCTGCGGGGCGGTGGCGGCGGCGACTCGCCGGACACCGGCCCGCCGAGCGGCCCGGTGCGGTTCCTGCGCCCGGTCTCCGGCCCGGTGGGCGACGGCTTCGGCGCCCCCCGCACCGGCTACCGCCACCAGGGCATCGACTTTCCCGTCCCCGAAGGCACCCGGGTCAGCGCCGCCGGGGTAGGGACGACGATCTTCGCCGGCTACAACAACGGCGGCTTCGGCAACCTGGTCGTGGTCCAGCACCGGCTCGGCTACACCACCTGGTACGCCCACCTCTCCTCGATCACGAGCTGGGTCGGCGAGCGGGTCGAGGGCGGCACGCGGGTCGGCCTGGTCGGCTCCACGGGCCGCTCGACCGGCCCCCACCTGCACTTCGAGGTGCGCCGCTACAACACCCCGGTCGACCCCGCGCCGCTGTTCGTGGAACCCCTCGCCCTGCGACCTCCCGCCCCGCACCGCGGCCGCCACCCCAAGGAGTGCGTCGGGGCCGAGCGCGAATCGCGAAAGCTGCCGCGCGGCTCGGACTGGATCGCCCGCGAGCAGCTCTGCTAGTCGCGTTCGGCCGGTGCGTCGAGGCGCTCCAGGTGGCGCCTGCCGACCCGGTTCGCCACGCGGAGGAACTCGACGATGCGCTCGAGCTCGGAGACCGTGAATTCGTCGGCGAGGGCGGCGTCCATGTCGGCTTTCAGCGGCCCCCAGATCCCGGCGGCGCGCTCGTAGAACTCCGGCGTCACCTCGACCTTGACGCGGCGGCGGTCGCCGGGGTCGGGGACGCGGCGCGCGAAGCCGGCGCGTTCGAGCCGGTCGATCACGCCCGTGACCGCCCCGGTGGTGAGGCCGGCCTCCCGGGCGAGCTGCCCGGCGGTGAGGCCGCCGCCGTTCTCGATCGCGTTGAGGCAGTGGAGGTCGGTGCGGCTGACGCCGAGTCGCTCCGCCGCCAGGTTGTCGAACGCCGCGTCCTGGTTGCCGTTGGCGCGGAAGGCGGTGATGAGCTCCTCGATCAGCTCACGCTTGGTTGGTCTGGCTGGAATGATGATCTCTTAGTTGCTAAGATAATTAGAGAGAAAGAGATTTTAGCCATCCAGCCGGAAGCATTGCCGGATGGCGTCGAAAGGAGCAGAGATGACCGAAAAGCAGAACACGACTTCGAAGATCGAGTGGCGGCTCGAGCTGGTGCAGGTGCCGGTGTCCGACGTGGACCGGGCGAAGGCCTTCTACGTCGAGCAGGCGGGGTTCATCGCCGAACACGACCACCGGGTCAGCGAGGAGCTTCGCTTCGTGCAGCTGACGCCGCCGGGTTCGGCCTGCTCGATCTCCCTCACCACCAACGCTCACTCGATGGAGCCGGGAAGCCTCGAGGGGCTGCAACTGGTCGTCGAGGACGCCGACGCGGCGCGCGCGGAGCTGCTCGAGCGCGGCGTCGAGGCGAGCGAGGTTCAGGAGTTCCCCTGGGGGCGCTTCGTCTTCTTCGCCGACCCGGACGGGAACCGCTGGGCGGTGCAGCAGCTGGTCGGGTAGGCCATCCGGGTCCAGGTCAAGCGTCTGGCAGTCTCTGGGCTCGATGCCCACCCCGCGCTCGATCCAGCGCGTCTACCTGACGCTGATGCTCGGCAACACGCTGGCGGCGTCGCTGATCTGGGGGATCAACACGATCTTCCTCCTCGACGCGGGGCTCTCGAACCTGGAGGCGTTCGCCGCCAACGCCTTCTTCACCGCCGGGATGGTGCTGTTCGAGGTGCCGACCGGGATCGTCGCCGACACGATCGGGCGTCGCGTCTCCTACCTGCTCGGCACCGTCACGCTCGCCGCCTCCACCCTCCTCTACGTGCTGCTGTGGGAGATGGGAGCGCCGTTCTGGGAGTGGGCGCTGGTCTCGATCCTGCTCGGGCTCGGCTTCACCTTCTTCTCCGGCGCGGTCGAGGCCTGGCTGGTCGACGCGCTCACCGCGACCGGCTTCGACGGGGACCTGGAGACGGTCTTCGGGCGCGGCCAGATCGTCACCGGGGCTGGGATGCTGGTCGGCTCGGTCGCCGGCGGGTTCATCGCCGAGCAGACCAGCCTCGGGATGCCGTTCGTGCTGCGCGGCGCGGTCCTGATCGCGATGTTCGCGTTCGCCTTCCGGGCGATGCGGGACGTCGGCTTCACCCCCGAGCGCGGCGGCCGGCCGCTGGCCCAGATGCGGAGGATCAGCGCCAACTCGATCGAGTACGGCTGGCGGGTGCCGGCGGTCAAGTGGCTGATGGTCGAGGCGCTGCTGATCGGCGGCGTCGGCATCTACGCCTTCTACGCCCTGCAGCCCTACCTGCTCGAACTCTATGGCGACCCTGAGGCCTACCAGGTGGCCGGACTGGTGGCGGCGATCGTCGCCGGAGCGCAGATCGCCGGCGGCTTCGCCGCGCCGCGGATCCGCCGCCTCTTCCGCCGCCGCACCTCGGCGCTGATCGCGATGGCGGCGCTCAGCGTCGTCACGCTGGGGCTGATCGGCCTGGTCGAGAGCTTCTGGGCGGTGCTCGGCCTGATCGTCGTCTGGGGCCTGCTGTTCGCGGCGACGATGCCGATCCGCCAGACCTACATCAACGGCCTCATCCCCTCCAAGCAGCGGGCGACGATCCTCTCCTTCGACTCGATGATGTCCTCCGGCGGCGGCGTCTGGACCCAGCCCCTCCTCGGCCGCGCCGCCGACGCCTGGGGCTACGCCCCCTCCTACCTGATCGGCGCCGGGATCACCGCCCTCGCCATCCCCTGCCTCGCCCTCTCTCGCCGCGAGAACGCCCCCGCCGACACGGTCGAGATCACCGAGGCGGCCGAAGAGGAGCCGGTCGCCCAGGCCGGGTGATCAGACCAGCGCGATCTGCTGACCTGCCGAGTCGCCGCCGCCGACGGCCCGGCGCTCGAGGTCGAGGAGGGTGCGCTTGCGGTCGAGACCGCCGCCGTAGCCGGTGAGCGAGCCGTCGGCGCCGATCACGCGGTGGCAGGGGACGATGATCGAGATCGGGTTGCGCCCGTTGGCGGCACCGACGACCCGCGCTCGCTGCCAGGGCTCGACGTCTACGTCGAAGAGATCGGGGTCGAGCCGTGCTGCCTGCTCGCCGTAGCTGGCGGTCTCGCCGTAGGGGATCTCCAGCAACGCTCGCCAGACCGCCAGCTCCAACGGGGTACCGCGCGGGTCGAGGGGAAGGTCGAAGGTCCGCAGCTCGCCGGCGAAATAGGCGTCGAGCTGCTCTTCCACCGCGGGCATCGGCTCCCTCGCCGCCTCGCTCGGCGGGCGCAGGCGCCCCGGAAAGTTGAGGTCGGTGAGCCCCCGCGGTCCGGCCACCAGCGTCAGCGGGCCAACCGGGCTCTCGTAGACGGTCCAGCGTTTCATGCGCATACATCTAAAACGCTGCGGAGGACTGGAACGTGAGATCTATGCGGCGGTCAAGGCGAGACCACGCCCGCTTCGTAGGCGAGGATCACGGCGTGCACCCGGTCGCGGACGGCGAGCTTGGTGAGGACGCGCTTGACGTGGGTCTTCACGGTCGTCTCCTCGACCACCAGCGCCTCGGCGATCTCGCGGTTGGAGAGGCCGCGGGCGATCAGCTCCAGCACCTCGCGCTCGCGCGGGGTCAGCTCCGCCAGGCGGGGGTCGTCGCCACTGCTCGGGGGCAGCGGGCGGGAGACCATCTGGTCGATCACCCGGCGGGTCACCGAGGGCGAGAGCAGCGCCTCGCCGGCGGCGACGCGGTGGACGGCCGCGGTCAGCTCCTCGGGCGAGGTGCGCTTGAGCAGGAAGCCGCTGGCGCCGGCCCGCAGGGCCCCGTGGATGTACTCGTCTTCCTCGAAGGTGGTGAGGATCACGACCTTCGCCTCCGGTACCGCGGCGAGCAGCTCCTCGGTCGCGGCGATGCCGTCGAGCTCGGGCATGCGGACGTCCATCAGCACCACCTCCGGCTGCGAACGCCTGGCGCGGCGCACCGCCTGACGGCCGTCGCCAGCCTCCTCGACCACCTCGATCTCGTCGTCGCTGGCGAGGACGGCGCGAAGGCCGGCCCGCATCAGCTTGTCGTCGTCGACGACCATCACCTTGACGCTCACTCGCGGCCCCGATCGTAGGGGAGCACCGCGCGGACACCGAAGCGCCCGTCCTCGCGACCGGCTTGCAGCGTGCCGCTGAGCAGCTGTGCCCGCTCGCGCATGCCGACGATCCCGAGCCCGCCACCGGGACGGGTCGGCGCCGGCTCGCTGACCGGGTTGAGCACGGTCAGCTCGAGGCGGTCGGGGTGGCGCACGAGCGTCAGCTCGGCGGCGCCATCGCCGTGGCGGGCGGCGTTGGTCAGCGCCTCCTGGGCAATGCGGAAGGCGGCGCGGCCAACGGCGGCCGGGGGCCGCTCCCCCTCGCCCTCCTCGCGCAGCTCCACCTCGAAGCCCGCCGCACGCTGGTGCTCGACCAGGTCAGGGATGCGCTCGATGCCGGGCAGCGGCTCCAGCTCGGCCGGGCCCTCCTCGCGCAGGGAGCCGACGATCCGGTCGATGTCCTCGATCGTCTCGCGGGCGAGCAGCTCGATCGCCTCGATCGCGGCCAGCGAGCGCTCCGGGTCGCGCTCGCGCAGCACCCGCGCCGCGCCCGCCTGGACGAGGATCGTGTTGATCGCGTGGCCGGCGGAGTCGTGCAACTCGCGGGCGATCCGGGTTCGCTCCTCGGCGATCGAGAGCCGCTCTTCCCGCTGGCGCCGCTCGCGCGCCTCGGCAGCGCGAATCGCCGCCGTCCGCCGCCGTTCGCCCAGCAGCCAGGCGCCGACGAAGAGGACGACGGGGAAGACGTAGTCCTCGAGGTCGAGGGCGAGCGTCTCGTGCTCGACGACGCCCATCGCCGCGAAGGCGACCGCGGTGAAAAGGATCGGCGGCCAGATGCCGCCCCGGTCGGGCCGGGCGGCGAAGGTGTAGAGGGCGACGATCATCGCCGCCGGCACGTGGACCGCGTAGCCGAACGCGACCAGGGCGATGCTGCCGGCGCTGGTCATCGCCAGGACCCCCCAGGGATGCTGGCGACGCAGCGCCAGCGAGAAGCCGGTCAGCAGGATCAGGAAGAAGCCCGGCGCGCCCGGTTCGGTGGCGACGTCTTCGTACTCACCGAACCCCTGGCTGCCGAACTGGGCCAGGGAGATCCAGATCACGAAGACGACGATCCCGACGTCGACGAGGCGGTCGCGCCGGCGCTGGCTCAGAGGTTCGGACACGAACAGAGGTTATGGGCGCTCGCGGGGCGCCGAAACCTCCTGCGGGAGGAGTCCCGTCCTTCTCCGGGAGGACCCCGAACTTCACCCCGCGGGACGTTTCCGGCCAGTCTCCGCAGACCTAGGTTCGAGGCATGAACGAATCACTCACTCGCTGGATCCTCAGCCACAAGTCCCTGGTCGCCCTCTTCTGGGTCGCCCTCACCTTCGCCGGCTTCTTCGGCTCCTCCCAGGTCACCGACGCGCTCGACGAACAGTTCTCGATGCCCTCGAGCTCGGCCTTCGCGGTCAACCAGGAGATCGAAGAGCGCTTCGGCTCCGGCGGGGCGACGCCGCCGCTGGTTGCGGTCGCAACGCTCCCCGCAGGCGCCGACGTGAACGAACCCGGGATGCGCGCCGATCTGCGCCAGCTGGAGCGGCAGCTGGCCGCGGCGATGCCCGGGGCGAGGATCGCCTCCTACGGCTCGACCGGCGAACGCGCCTACGTCTCCGACGACGGCCGCACCACCTTCGCGATCGTCCACCCGCGCCTCGAGCAGGGCCTTGGACCGGACCCTGAGATCGCGCCGGAGACGGTCGAAGCGGCGCGGCGCGCGGCGGCCGAGGCCGAGGTCGGCGGCGCCGAGGTGCTGCTGACCGGCCGTCCCGCCCTCGAAGAAGTGCCGGAGGCCGAAGCGGAGGAGCCCTCCTTCCTCAGCGAGACGCTCGTCGCCGGCATCGCCGCCCTGTTCGTCCTGATCTTCGTCTTCGCCTCGGCCCTGGCCGTGGTCCCGCTGCTGATGGCGGTGGTGGCGATCCCGGTCACCCTGCTCGCCGTCCTCGGGCTGACCGAGCTGACCAGCGTCTCCTTCATCGTCCTCTTCCTCTGCTCGCTGATCGGGCTCGGGCTGGCGATCGACTACGCGCTGATCGTGGTGATGCGCTGGCGCGAGGAGCGCGACCGCGGCGCCGGCAACGAGGAGGCGATCGCGCTCGCCGCCCGCACCGCCGGCCGCGCCGTCCTCTTCAGCGGCACCACGGTCGCGATCGGGTTGCTGGCGGCGGTCGTGCTGCCGATTCCCTTCCTGCGCTCGATGGCCTACGGCGGCCTCCTGATCCCGCTCGTCTCGGTCGCCGTGGCGCTGACCCTGCTGCCGGTGGTCCTGGCCAAGTTCGGTCCCTGGGCCGACCGCCGGCGCCTGCGCCGCAGCGAGCGCGCCGAACGCCACTGGGCGGCGTGGGCGCGGCTGGTGATCCGCCACCGGCTGGCGGCGGTGCTGGCCAGCCTCGCGATCCTGCTCGGCCTCGTCGGCGTCGCCAGCGGGATGCTGCTCGGCGAGCCGGAAGCGGCGGCGCTCGGCGGCAAGGGGGATGCCGAGGCCGGCCTGCAGGCGCTGGAAGCCTCCGGAATCGGCGCCGCGCCGCTGACCCCGATCGAGGCACTCGCGCCGAGCGGCGGGGCGGCGGGCGCCGCCCGCACCCTGGCCGAGGTCGACGGGGTGCGGGCGGCGACGGCTCCCCCCGGCGAGGCCTGGAGCGATGGCGGCCGCGCGGTGATCGACGTCTTCGCCGCCTCCGACACCGCTTCGACCGAAGGCCGCGACACCGTCGCCGCGGTGCGCGATGCGGCCGACGAGCTGCCCGGCGTCGGCGTCGGCGGCTCGACCGCGCTGATCGAGGACTGGGTCGACGACGTCTACGGGTCCTTCCCGCTGATGCTCGGCCTGATCGCGCTGATCACCTTCCTGCTGCTGGTCCGCGCCTTCCGCTCGATCGTGCTGCCGCTGAAGGCGGTGGCGATGAACCTGCTCTCGGTCTTTGCCACCTGGGGCGTGATGACGCTGGTCTGGCAGCACGGCTTCGGCACCGAGCTCCTCTTCGGCTCGGAGCCGACCGGGTCGGTTGCCTTCTGGTCGCCGATGATCGTCTTCGCCTTCATCTACGGCCTCTCGATGGACTACGAGGTGTTCATCCTCGCCCGCATCCGCGAGGAGTACGAACGGACGGGGTCGACCGACGAGGCGGTGGTGCGCGGCATCGCCAGCACCGGCCGCCTGGTCACCAGCGCGGCGCTGATCGTCTTCCTCGCCTTCGCCTCGATGGCGACGGCGCCGGAGGTCGACGTCAAGGTGCTGGCGACCGGGCTCGGCGCCGGCGTCCTGCTCGACGCGCTCGTGGTCCGCTCGCTGCTGGTGCCGGCAACCGTCTCCTGGCTCGGCCGCTGGAACTGGTGGATGCCCGACCCGGTGCGCCGCCTGCTGCGCGTGCCGGAGCCGGTTCGAGGGTAGGCTGGCCGGCCATGGACGTCCTCGTCGCCGCGGACATGGAGGGGATCGCCGGAATCGAGGACTACGGCGACTGCCTGCCCTCCCACCCGGCCGCGTACGCGCGCGGGCGCCAACTGATGACCGACGAGGTGCTGGCGGCGGTCGAGGCGCTGCGGGCGGGCGGGGTCGAGGGGATCTCGGTCGGCGACTGGCACATGGTCGGCACCAACGTCGAACGGGGGCGGATGCCGGCGGGGGTCGAGGTGCGGCCGATCGCCGACCTGGCGCTGGCCGAGGCCGAGCCCTCGATGACGAAAGCCCACGGCGGCCCGCTCGACGCGGTGGTGATGATCGGCCACCACGCCCGCACCCCGAGCCCGAAGGGCTTCTGCTCCCACACCTTCATCTGGGGGATGGAGGTGCTGCTCGACGGCGAGCAGCTGAGCGAGGTCCAGGTCTACGCGCAGGGCCTGGCGGCGGAGGGAATCCCGATCCTCGTCGCCGCCGGCGATCGCTGGCTGCTCGAGGAGACCGAGGAGGGCGAGCTGGGCGGCGCGCGCCTGCTGGTGACGAAGGAGGGCGAAGGACGGGGCCGCGCCCGTTCGATCGACCCGGTCGCGGCCCATGCCGACCTCCGCAACTCGATTGCCGCCGCGCTGGCCGAACCGCCCCAGCCGCCGCCGTCCCGCAGCTACCCGGCCGAGCTGGTGATCCGGGTCGAGGGCGAGGAGATCGCGCGGACGACGGTCGCCGAGCCCGGCGACCTGCTGACCGCGATCGCAACCGTCTTCCGCACCAGCCAGGTCTCCCGCGAGTACCGCCAGCTGGCGAAGCTGCTGCCGCCCGACCACGACTCGCGCCTGCGCGCCCTGCAGCGCCGCGCCGGCAGCCTCCTCGCAACGCCGGTTATGCGGCGCAAGGAGCGCCAGTGGCTGGCCGCCGCGGGATAGATCTTGCAGAAAACCCGGAGTCGTCCGGCGGGCGCGCAACCATCGGGACATGTGGCAATTGACGATCGTCTGCTCCAGCTGCGCCGAGGAGTCCCAGGTCGAGGTCGAGAACCTCGACGACGTCGAGCGCGAGGTCTGCGAGTGCGGCTACAGCTACGTGGTCCTCTCGGTGGCCGAGTTCGAGCCCGTGCACATCAAGAGCGGCGAGCTAATCGAGCTGCGCCCGCGCAACGACGTTTCACTCGCGGCGTAGAGCCAAAACGGCATCTCGCTTCTGCGAAGCTGTGTCCTGTGACTGACCAGGACGTCTTCCTGCAGAAGCGGATCTACGACTGGTCGCTCGGGCTGCCCGATTGGCAGCGCGGCCTGATGCGGAAGCTCTGCGACGGCCCGCTCGACGAGGAGGGGCGGACGGCGGTTCTCGCTGCTCTGTGCGGGGATGCGGACGCGCCGACACTGCCGCCGCTGGAGCTGACCGACCTGCCCGCGGACGAGACCGAGCACGGGGTTGTCGAGCTGCGGGAGATTCGCAACCTGCGCAACGTCAACCGGCTCGCCGAGGACCAGGCGCTGCGCTTCGGCCCCGGCCTCAACGTCGTCTTCGGCGAGAACGGCGCCGGCAAGAGCGGCTACGGACGCCTCTGCCGGCGGGTCTTCCGGGCGGCGGAACCGGGCGAGGTTCTCCACGACGTCTTCGACCCCGGCAAGGCCGACGCTCCGCAGACCGCGGAGTTCGTGCTTGCCGTCGACGGCGAGGAGCAGGTGGTGGAGGTCGACCTGTCCTCCGAAGCACCCCACCTGCTCTCGGCGATGACCGCCTTCGATGCGAACTGCGCCGAGTTCCACCTGACGAAGCAAAACACGATCGAGCACACGCCGCGGCCACTGCGCCTGCTGAAAGAACTGGCCGAGGCGCAGGATCAGCTGGCGAGCGAGCTGGCGCAGCAGATCGACGGCTTGCGCGGTGAGCTGCCGGTCCTGCCCCAGCTGAAGGATCCCGCGGCGGTGGAGCTGCTGGCACGGGTGGAAGCCGGGGAGGCCTCGCGGAAGGAAGTGGGGAGCTTCGCCTGCCTGAACGAGGTGGAGCTGGAGGAGCTGCGCGAGCTGGAGAAGGCCGAGGCCGCGATCACCGCCGACCAGAGCGCGAAGCTCGAGAAGGTCGCGAGGAAGCGCGCCACCGCGGTCGAGAAGCTGGCGAGCGAGCTGCAGGACGCCTGGGACCGCCTCGACGACGAGGCGCTGGCGGAGATCGCCGAGCTGCGAGCCCGCCTCACTCGCGCTTCCGCGGCGGTCGACCAGCTCGCCGCCGAGGCCTTTGCCGACCAGCCCCAGCCCGGCACCGGCGGTGAGGCCTGGCGGGAGATGTGGGAGGCGGCGCGGCGGTTCGTCGAAGCCGAGGCGGGCTCGTTCCCGGCCGAGGGCGGGGACTCGACTTGCCCGCTCTGCCAGCAGGACTTGAACTCAGCTGCCCACGAGCGCATGCATCGCTTCGAGGCGTTCGTCTCCGGCGACCTGCGCGACCAGGTCAAACAGGTGGACCGGGTCCTCCTCGAGCGCCTCGAAGGCCTGCCGGACCTCGAGCAGATCTCCCACACCGCCGAGGTCGCCGTGGCCAGCGCCGGCGAGCAGCTGCAGGAGCCGGCGGATGCCGCGCTTGGATCCCTTGCCGACCGGCTCGCGATCGCAACCGGGCGAACCGAGCCGTCGCTTGCGCTCAGCCTCGACCTCGAGCCGCTGCGCGACTACGTCGCGGTCCAGATCGCCGAAGCGGAAGGGTTCGCGGTCCTACGCGAGGAGAAAGAGAGGAAGCGGATCAGGGCCCGGCTGCGCGAGCTGCGCGCTCGCCAGCAGGTCGGTGAGGAGCTCGAGGGAGCGTTGGCGCACCTCGACGGACTGGAGGCGATCGCGGCGCGGGAGGAGGCACGGCGGCAGCTCTCGACGCGCTCGATCTCCCACCGCATCGGGGAGCTCAGCAAGCTGGCGATCACGACGCGGCTGAAGCGGGCGCTGGCGGTGGAGATCGCCGAACTCGATCCGATCTCCGACCGGGTTGAACTCAGCGCCTCCGCCAGCAAGGGCAAGCCGGCGGTCCAGTTCAAACTCCGCAGCGAGGGGCGCGAGCGGGTCGCGAAGGTCTTGAGCACCGGCGAGCAGACGGCGCTCGCCACCGCCTTCTTCCTCGCCGAGCTGCGGGTCAGCAACGAGCGCAGCGCGATCGTCCTCGACGACCCGGTCTCCTCCCTCGACCACCAGCGCCGCGAGCACGTCGCCACCCGCCTGGTCGAAGAAGCCCGCCAGCGACAGGTCGTCGTCCTCACCCATGACCTCGTCTTCCTCTACTACCTGCAGGAGAAGGCCGCCGAGCTCGGGGTCGAGCTGCACGGCCAGGCGCTGCGGCGCGCCTACCACTCGGTCGGGATCGTCGAGCGCGACCTGCCGTGGAACGCGAAGTCGCCGATGGGTCACCTGAAAGCGCTGCGACACCGGCTGAAGAGCGAGCTGCGGCCGCTGTTCAAGGGCAACGACCCTCGCTACGAGCGGGAGGCGGTGCTCTGGACGCTGGACCTGCGCAAGGCCTACGAGCGGCTGATCGAGGTCTACGTCCTCGGCGGCATCGTCGAGCGGCAGGCGCGCCAGGTCCAGGTCCGCAAACTGCACCAGGTGAAATGGAGCCCGGAGCTCGCCCGCGAGATCGACGCGGCGGTCAAAGAGATCTCCGGTGGCGCCCACCAAGGGCCGCTGGGACAGCAGCCCTCGCCCCCGCCCCTGAGGAAGCTGGAAGCGCAGCTGGAGAAGTTCGAGTCGATCTGCGAGCAGACCAAGCCGCCGCGCGAGGGCGGCGACGAGGAGAAGCGGTCAGTAACTCAGATCGGCGCCGCCTGAGGCCTACAGAAGAGGGCCGGGATCGCTCCCGGCCCTCTCGTTGCTGCTCGAGGCAGCTACATATGAACCGCTGGGATCAGCTGATGGTGATCGATTTGCCGTTGGTCGAAGAGAGTGTGACCGGATTTTTCTGGTTGTAGGTGGCGCCAGTTTTTTCACCGGTGCCAGCGAACGGGCAGAGGAAGCCGTCTTTGACCACTGTATATGCCATACCCGTAACTGTGGCTTGGGCTGTGATGTCATCGGGCGATGCCGGTGTGTTTGTTTTCGCCGCGATGCTGACGTGACCGCCCGGTGTCTGTTCCGGGATCCGGATTTCGCAGTTGCCAGCGATTATTGTGATCTCGCTCCCTGGAGAACATGCAATTTTCAGCGGGATTGTCCATGTGTGAGTTACCGGAGGCCCGCTATGTGTGGTGAGGGCAGTCGGTGTCTCATATCTGTAGTCGCATCCGTGCATAGTGACGGTCGCGGTCGCGAACCCGAACGCTTTGCAGCCGGTTGTAGTGACTTTGGCTGTCAGGCTGGCGCTCGCTTCGGTCAGCGTCGCTTCGTAGTGGTATTGACATTCCCACGTACCACCTTCAGTGGTGAACACGTCATTGCCTAAGGCGCTCGTGGCTGTCATCGTGACCGGGTATTCGGCGGCTGTGTATTCGCCTTCCGCCGAGGCAGCCGAAGCCACGACAGCGCTGAGGGCGAGCACTACGATCTGCGCCAAGCCCAGGCTTTTGAGGTTGCGAATCATGTTCACTCCTTAGCTCGTTGACATGCGCTCGTGATGAGCGCATGTCAATGCTGAGGAGCTTCTAGAGCGGTTGCAACCGCCCGCGGGTGACAACTGTGGCCCGCACCAGATGGCGGGCGCGAAGTCCAGCCCTACCGCCCCTTGCCGCCCCCGCCTTTGCCGGGCTTGGGCTTCGGCTTCCCCTTGCAGGACGTCTTCACCACCTGCGTTCTGACGAACGGCCTGCCGTTGTGGGCGACCATCCGCACCTTGGCCTTCTGCTTCTTGGCGCAGATGTTTCGGTTGTTGACCAGCAGGCCTCGCTTGCCGCCGGCGAGGTTGATCTCAAAGCGGCTGACCGGGGCGTCGGGGACGTTCGCGAAGGTGGTGCGGATCCGTTTGCCCTTGGTGTCGATGAAGCCGACGAGGATGATCCGGAACTGGCCGTTTAAGTCGGCGACGATGTCGGGCAGTTCCCTTTCGCCGCCGTTGGAGCGGAAGTAGACCGGTCCTTCCAGCGGCGCGTCCAGCAGCGGTGAGTAGGCGCGGGCGGTGCCGAGGATCGATTTCGGCGGGCAGGCGCCGGCGTTGAACTGCACCCGGGTGCAGGGGTTGTTGATGTGGGCGTTTTCGATCTGCTGGGAGGGCGGCAGGGCGACCACGGCAGAGGCGGTGTTGGAGTCCCCGGCGCGGGGGATGAGGGTGGCGCGAACGCGGGGGAACTTGCCGCGCTTGGTCGCTCCCAGCAGGCCCAGGGTGAGCTTGGGCCGGTAGCCGAGGGCACCGCAGCCCTTGGCCTGGTAGCGGGTGGAGGTGGCGTGGGAGGTGGGGGTGCCGAACAGGGTCCCCCGCAGGGTCTTGGGCTCGCAGCCGGTGGCGTTCAGGATGAAGCCGGGGCGGTCGATCGAGACCGCCAGCGAGCGCAGCTGAACGGGGACGCCCTCGAGGATGCGGGGCACCAGGCCGTCGGGGCCGATGCCGGAGACTTCGACCTCGGCGGTGGTGGGGTTGAGGTCGAGCGCCTCGCGGGTGACGGTGGTGCCGAGGTCAAAGGGCCCGGTCACCGCCGGGGTGACGACCACTACCGATAGGGGGGCGCCGGCGTAGGGGCCGGCCAGGTAGAGGGAGCCACCGACGGTGACCGGGAAGGGCCCAAGCCCTGCGGTCGCGGTGACCGAGCCGATTCTGGCGCTCGCCGGGCAGCTGGGGGCGGCGATCTCAGCGCGCCCGCTCTTTTGCTTGGCGGCGGCGATCTCCGCGTCGGTGCAGCGGCCCAGGCCGGCGATCTTGCCGACCAGGCCCTGGGGCAGGACCGCGTCGAAGCGGGTCAGCTGCTGCTCTCCGTCCTGGCGGGTGATCTGCATCGCAAACGGCGAGTAGGCGCCGGCCTGGTTATCGGCGGTGCCGCCGACCAGGGTTGGGGCAAAGGGCCCCGGCCCTGCGGGGCAGGGGTTCCCGCTCGGGCCGGAGGTGATGGCAAAGGAGGCGGTCTCGGTGATCGAGGCGGTTCCCGAGGAGGGGGTGAAGAGGGCGCTGGCGGTGTGGGTGGCGCAGGTGGGCGGGGTGCCCAGCGGGGCGCGGGGGCCGGAGCGGAAGCTGAGGGAGAGCTCGGCGAAGGGCAGCTCGGGGATCTCCGAGAAGGTCGAGGTGAGCTGGCCGGTGACCGGGTCGGGGTCGATGCGGCCGGCCTGCTTGATCAAGACGCCGTAGCGCTCGTTGCGGATGATCATGTAGAGGGCGAAGAGGGTGTTGAAGGGGTTGTCGTCTTGGCTGGCGACGTAGAGGTCGCCGGTGAGCGGCTGGTCGATCAGCGGGGAGGTGACCTCCACGGTGCCGACCTTGGAGGCCTGCGGGCAGCCGACCGAGGGGCTCCACTGCGGGCCCTCTGCCTGGTACTGGGCAAAGCTGCAGGCGGCGAGGCCGTTGGCCGCTGAGGGGTTCAGCACCATGCCCTCGGGCAGGGTGGCGGAGACTTCGGCGATGTCTGCCTGGGCTTTTTCGGTGGGGTCGAGCAGGCCCGGGTCATCGACGGTGAGGCCGAACTGAAGCCCCGAGGGCGAGGAGCCCTGGGTGGTGGTGGGCTGGACTGAGATCGCGCTGTTTTCGGGGTCGAGGAGGAGATCGGAGCAGTCGGTGTCGTTGGCGGTGGTGGCGGTGCCAGAGGCGGTGTCCCCGGCCCAGGAGAGGGCGGTGAAGTTGGTCAGGAGCGGGCCTTTGCAGGAGCGCGGCAGGGTGAGGAAGGCGTCGGTGGGGGCAACCGATTTCTCGCAGAGGGAGATCGGCTCGGGGGTGACGACCAGGACGTCGCCCAGGCAGGAGCCGCGGAGCTCGTCGTGCTCGGGGTCCCCGGGGTTGCCCCAGAGGATCACCCGCGAGCCGTAGATCAAAGCGGCCTGGGAGACGTTGGTGAGCTCGGCGACGAGCTCGTTGGGGTAGGTGGGGGAGACTTTGACGTCGATCGTGATCGGCACGTTCAAGATCACGAAGCCGAGCTGGGCGGCGACCCCGGCCGGGGGTTCGATCAGGTAGACGGGGGCGTGGACGAAGTTGCCGCGGTCCTCGGGTTTGATCACTTCGAATTCGGCTTCCGCGGCGACGTAGCCGACGGCGGACTCATCAGGGCAGGCGGGGTAGCCTTCGCTGCGGGTGTTGAACTCGGCGGCGGTGCACTTCGGCACCGCGGTCTGGTTGCCGATGAAGCCCC
>DATIMV010000001.1:0-5315 GCA_035474955.1 Solirubrobacterales bacterium | reverse complement strand
ATCCCTCGCCCTCCCCTCTCCCCCGCGGCGGCGGGGGCGTCAGGTGAAGGCGAGGGTCAGGTAGCGGACGGCGAGGAGCATCGCGACGATGCCGAGCGTCCTGCGTAGGGCGGCCTCGGGGACGCGGTCGCGCAGGCCGGTCCCGACGTAGCCGCCGAGCAGGCCGCCGATGCCGATCGCGATGCCGACCGTCCAGTCGGGGGCGATCGAGCCGGAGTGGCGGAGGCTGATGATCGCGTAGGTGAGGACGCCGACGATCGAGGTGAAGAAGGTGGAGGCGAGGGCGGCCGGGGCGACCTCCGCGACCGAGAAGCCGAGGCCGACGAGGGCGGGCGCGAGGATCGAGCCGCCGCCGATGCCGTAGATGCCGCCGACCACTCCGACCGCGAGGGAGAGAGCGAGGATCTGCCGCCGCCGCCTCGCGTCGGGGGACCCCAGTGGAGCCGGCGGCCGCGCAAAGGCGAGCCAGACCCCCAAGGGAACCAGCACCGCCGCGACGACCAGGAGAAAGGCGTCGCCCTCGTCGAGCACCCAGACCCGGATCACGGCCCCGGCGACGACGCCGGGCAGGGTGCCGAGAACCAGCAGCCGGGTCAGCGGCCCGACCAGGCGCCCCTCGCGGTGGAACCGAAGCAGCGCCCCGGGGATCGCCACCAGGTTGTAGAGGAGGTTGGTCGGCGTGACCGCGGGACTGGGCGTGTGCAGGACGCTGATCTGAAACGGCACCAGGAAGACGGCGCCGGAGACGCCCACCGGCGTGGTCAGAACCGCCAGGCAAAAGGCGACTGCCGCTCCAAGGGCCACATCCAGCATCGCGGCAGGCTAGCTGCGCCGGAGCGAGATTTGTTAGCTGGTTCCTCGCCCGCGGCGCGATGAGCGCTTCAGCCAGCGAGGGGTCAGGATCGATATCGCTTCCTTGAGGGAGATCGGCCGCTCCGTTTCCATCATGGGACTCGGCCGTTCGGGCTCCAGTCGATGGATGGGTTTTTTGGTCTGGGTCAAATCGGGCTCCTAAGCAAGTGCGATAGCGACGAGCCAAAGCACTATCTCGATGACAAGCAGGAGGCTAGCAATCTGAAAGAAGACAACAAGTTCCTCCAAGCCTTCGCGGTTCTCTAAGTAGCTGCTGCGCATGTGTACAGAAAGATCTCGGTGCAGCTTCTCAATAGGCGCCGGCTCCGCGGACTCGATGTAGCTCTCGATCACGTCGTGCGGATCAGCCGCGCCCTCCCACCTCCGCGGCCAAAGGATGGCAAGGGAAGCTATGGCCACTCCGGCAAAGCCCGCCAATGCCAGCCCTGAGATGGGGCTCGAACCGCCGCCTTGGAGAGCATGCGCTCCGAGAAGCGAGGTCGTGACAGCGGCAGATGAGAGTAGGAGGCCCGCTCGACCGCGAAAGCTTTCGATGGCCGCCTGCTGCTCTGCCAGGGCGCGCACGGCCTCGTCGTAGGCGACTTTGTAGAGCAGGTCCGCTGCCACGTTGGACTAAGGAGCGACGGGCCTTGATCTCTCCCCCACCAATCTCGCTTTTCCCGCGGTCTTTGCTATTCTTGACTAAGTTGATCCACAAATACGGAAAGGAGACAAGATGACCAAACGAGTGACGACCACCACGTTTCGCTCGAGGGGTCGGTTGACCGGACTGGTGCGGGACGAGTACCCGGCCGGGACCGGGCAGAACCGGACCACGCAGACCGACAACCGGGAGTCGGCTCTGAACGGTGCCGACGAGGCACTCTTCTACCGCGCCCGCTTGATCCTCGGCGACTCCCTCCCCCGCCCCCAGCGCTGAAGCCATGAACGGCGAAAGCGCTGACTCACCCGGCTGTGAAACCTGAGCCCGGACCCGCCTGATCGACGCGGTCCGGGCTCTTTCAGGTTCAGAGGCCTTTTTTGGCGTCCTCCGTCTCCAGCGGTTCATCCGGCTGCGGGATGGCCTGAGCGGAGAGGTTCCAGCCTTTCAGCGCGAAGGTCACGTCTTTCGCGCCCGCGTACTGGACGGCGATCGTGTGTCCGCCTTTGGTCACCACGCCCGTCTGCACGATCGTCTGCACGACCGGCACCGGGGTCGGCGAGGCCGGGGTCGCCGGGGCGAAGTTGACTTTCCCGGTCGCCTGGCCGTCGACCAGGATCTGCACCGGGCAAGCCTTGTCGGCACCCGGTTTCGCCGCCGTGCAGGTCGCCTGGCCCGAGAACGTGACCACCAGCGAGCTGATGTCCGCCTTGGTCGCGAACGAGGTGAACGCGCTCGGGATGTAGCCGGCCGTGGTCGCCGCGGCGCTGAACGGGGCGGTCCCGGCAGCGATGCCGACCACCGGCGACTTCGGTGCCGTCGCCTTCGCCACGTACAGGTTCGAAGCGGCTTTCTTCTTCAGGAACAGCGTCGACGCCTTCTTGTTGGTCACGAACACCTTCGCTGCCTTCTCGCTCGTCAGGAACGACTGGGCGATCGAGGGCACCACCGTGACCGAGAGGGCGACCACCGCCGAGAGCACGACCACGGTCGCGGCTCGGGGGCTGGACAGTCTTCTCTTCAGCATTTGTCCTCCATGTCAGCGGCCTCCGTATGGCTTTGCCGGGGTGCCCTCGGCGGCCTTTCTTTACTAAGTGAGTCAATAAAGTACAGAAGCTGCTACGGTTTCGCGATCAAGCTGGTCAACAAAGTCAGTTACCCGGCAGGAAAGGACTCAACCCCAGATGAGAATCAAGACCCTCGCCATCGCGCTCATAGCCCTTGCGGGGCTTGCCGCGCCGGCGTCGGCTAGCGCCATAACCCTGATCGGGTCTGGCTCGGTGGCAGCGCAGCCGGTACTGCAGGCGCTCTTCGCCACCTACACGAAGAAAGTCAACCCCAAGGTCAAGTTCGTCTACACCGCCAACGGCGGCAACGCCGGCGTCAAAGACGTGCAGAACGGGACCAGCCAGTTCGCCGGCAACGCCCGTACCCCCCTCCCCTCAGACGCGGGGACGACCTACATCAAGATGTTCATGGACGGGCTCTGCCTGGACGTCAACAAACGCAACAGCCTCAGCAACATCTCGATCCAGCAGGCCCACGACATCTACCGCGGGATCCTGACCAACTGGAGCCAGCTGCCGGGGTCCAACCTGACCACGACGATCGCCCCGGTCGGCCGCGACACCAACGGAGGGACCTACAACTTCTTCCTCCAGGCGGTGCTCAACAACGAGCCGCCGGCCTCGAACGTCAACGCCCTGACCGCCGACGGACTCGTCCAGAACGCGGTCAAACAGGACCCGAACGCGATCGGCTACGCCGGTCTCGCCTGGCAGAAAGGGGTCAAGCCGCTGAAGGTCAACGGCGTCCCCTGCACCCCGAGCAAGATCAGCGTCGAGCCGCTCAAGTACCCGCTCTCGCGCTACCTGTTCATCGTCCTCCCCGGCGACGGCAGCCAGAGCCCGAAAGCGCTGCTCAAGTTCATCGACTGGATGCGGCTCAGCCCGCTGGCCGGTGAAGTGATCAGCAAAGCCGGCGGCGTCCCCGCGTTCAACAAGAAGCGCAAGAAGTAGACAGTTGAACGAGGAGCTCCCCCAGGAGTACGGCCCGAAATGGTCGGACCGGCGCGTCGAGCGAATGCTCGGCGCGCTGGTCGTCGCCGTCGTCGGGCTGCTGCTGGCGATGATCGTCACGGTCCTCGTCCGCGGCTGGCCTTCGTTCTCCCACAACGGCCTCGCCTGGTTCGGCCCCGGCGGCGCCGTCGACGACCAGCTCAACGCGATCTTCCTCTCCGGCCAGAGCGGGGCCGAATACGTCTACACCTTCCACGGCTGGCCGCTGATCTGGAGCACGATTCTGATCACCGGCGGCTCCGTCCTCATCGCCCTCTTCTCGGCCCTCTTCGTCGCCGTCTTCATCGTCGAGTTCGCGCCGGAGTGGATGAGCAACATCCTGCAGCCCGTCGTCCGCTTCCTGGCCAGCGTCCCCTCGGTGATCTACGGCCTGCTCGGCGTCCTGGTGCTGGTGCCGTTCATCGGCAACCACATGATCAGCGAGGAGCAGAAGGCCTCGGTCGCGGGCGTCATCTCCCTCACCGGCTACAGCCTGCTGGCAGCGATCCTGGTGCTGACGCTGATGATCGCGCCGCTGATGGTCTCGATCTTCAGCGACGGGCTGCGCTCGGTCAAACCGGGCTGGCTGGAGGGCTCGCTGGCGCTCGGCGTCAACCGCTGGCGCACGACCTGGAAGATCGGCGTCCGCAGCGCCCGCCCGGCGATCGTCGCCGGAACCGTGCTGGCGACCGCGCGGGCGATCGGCGAGGCGGTGATGCTGGCGATGATCTCCGGTTCGGTCGGCTTCGCGCCCAACCCCGCCGACGGCCTGATCTTCATCTACGAGCCCTCGCGGCCGCTGGCGCCGACGATCGTCAAGAACATCGACCAGCTGAGCTCGCCGCCGGCCAACGCGACCCTGTTCGCGATCGCCACCGTGCTGCTCTTCTCGGCCGCCCTCTTCTCCCTCACCGGCTACGTCGCCCGCCGGGCGATGGCCAAATACGGGACGGCCTGACGATGCTGCTGCTGAAGGGCAAGGACGGCGAGAGCGCCGTCGAGGGCAGCGCCACCTGGGCGCTCAGCGATCGCATCGGCCTGGCGATCTGCTGGGCGCTCGGCCTGCTCTTCTGCGCGATCGCGGTCGCGATCGTCGCCTTCCTCTTCATCAAAGGGATCTCCTACCTCGAACTCTCGATGCTGACCACGCCCGCCTCGGCCGGCTTCTCCCAGGCCGAAAGCGGCGGCTTCTCCGACGCCCTTTACGGCACCCTGATCGTCGCCGTGATGGCGATCGCGATCGCGCTGCCGACCGGGGTCGCCACCGCGATCTGGCTGGTCGAGTACGGCCGGCCGGCGGCGCTCGCCCGCATCACCGAGGCGACGATCGAGGCGATCGCCGGCATCCCCTCGATCGTCCTCGCCCTGTTCGGCACCGTGATCTTCTCCAGCGTCGCGCTCGGCTTCCTCAGCCGCTCGACCGAAGGCGTCGTCTTCGGCCGCTCCTTCTTCGCCGCGTCCTCGATGCTGGCGCTCGAGGCGCTGCCGCTGGTCGTCGCCTCGACCCGCGAGGGGCTGAACGCGATCCCCCGCCACGTCCGCGAGGCCTCCTACGCGGTCGGCAAGACCAAGGCGGCAACGACGCGTCGCATCCTCCTCCCCACCTGCCGTCCGCAGATCGCCACCGGCGGGATGCTCGGCCTCGGCCGGATCATCGGCGACACCGCGATCATCCTCGTGCTGCTCGGCGCCACCCAGAACTTCGCCCCGGTGGAAGGCGCGCCTTTCCCGCTGAACTACCTCCG